>JAILRP010000062.1 GCA_024698075.1 Lachnospiraceae bacterium | reverse complement strand
ATTTTCCGTGTCAGCAACTGTGCTTCAGGAGGAGCAATGGTCACGATCGGAGGTGAACTTGATGGATGACAGCAGATATCGTGTGATCATAGCCGAGGATGAACAGCTGATCGCCAAAAACATAGCAAAACACATCGAAGCGGAAAATCCCCACTTTGTGGTCACGGGGATCTATTCCAACGGAGAAGATGCGCTTGCCGCGGCAAAAGACTATCCGCCCGCTGCGGTCTTTACCGATATTTCCATGCCTGTAATGACCGGACTGGAGCTTGCGGCCGAACTGCACAGAACGATGGAGCACGTAAAAGTCGTCATCATAACGGGATATGCCGAGTTTGAATATGCCAAGGAAGCTCTTCATTACGGAGTTGAGGACTATCTTCTCAAACCTCTCGATCCGGCGGAGCTTCGCAAGGTGCTTAAAAACCTGGAACTTTCCTTTGATTCGATAAAGAAGAACGCCAGAACAAAGGGAGGCAGCGAAACACTGCCTCCCGAAGATATCGTCCGTCTGGTCAAGGACCATATCAAAGCCCACTATTCCGAAGATCTTGATCTTAATTCCATCGCCGACGACCTGGGCTTTTCATCCTCATACCTGACAAAGATATTCAACAGGTACGAGAACATTCCGCCGGCAAAATACATCAGGAACCACCGTATGGGCATCGCCAAACAGCTGCTTGCCGACAGGAGCCTGACGATCCAGCAGGTCGCGCTCAGCGTGGGCTATAACGATCCTTTTCATTTCAGCAAATCATTCAAGCAGACTTTCGGCATCACTCCGACCGAATACCGCCAGACGATGCAGTCTATCTGATCGTCTTGTAAAGCGGACCGTATGCCGCACATGCCCTGTAGTCCTGGCCTTCCTTGTCGCTTCCGAATGCATTCCATGCGGCAGGACGGAATATGTCGGCTGCCGGTACATTATGCATGCACACCGGGATCCTCAGCATTGATGCCATCGTGATAAGATCCGCACCAATATGTCCATAGCTTATCGCTCCGTGATTGGCGCCCCAGTTGTTCATGACATCATATGCCGTGTTGAACGGTGAACCTTCCACCTTGTCAGTTCTCGGGGCAAACCATGTGCACGGCCACGTATAGTCCGTTCTCTTCCAAAGTATATCCGATACCTCATCGGGCAGATTTACCGTCCACCCTTCAACGATCTGAAGCACGGGACCGAGATTCTTGATAAGGTTCAGCCTTATCATCGTTGCAGGCATCTCAGCTCTCGTTATGAACCTTCCCGAGTATCCGGCGCCCCTGAAGTACCCGTTATCTGCCGGGCACCACTGTGTTGCAGCCATGATCGTCTCCATGTCGCTTTCGGTAACGTTATACCATTCCTTCATTACCGGATCGCCGTTCTCATCCTTTACCTCTCCGCAGGCATCAAGACAGCACGCACCCGAATTGATGAGATGTATGAATCCGTCAGCATCTTTTGCATGTCCTTCTATGTCATAGCCGGTAACACGTTTTACGGCCGAACCGCTCCAGTATGTACGCACATCGGCAAACATCTGCGGCCTGTTTGTCAGAAGCTTCATGAACATCATGCCCGCTCCGTTCAGCGTATCGTTCTCTGTTGCAAGGATGAACGGCTCGCGCGCTCCGTTCCAGTCAAATGACGTATTAAGTATGGCCTCCGGAAAATCACAGTTGGGCCAATGATCCGTCCACTGACGCTGTCCCTGGAATCCTCCGCATATCGCATTATGTCCGGCTGCCTCTTCTTCACACCCTTCGGGAAGATTGGGATTGCCCTGATACAGGTCTTCTATTATGACCGCCATCTTGGCAGTGAATTCCCAGTCTTTTTCCTTCTGCTCATCACTCTTTTTGACAAAGTCGGGATTTTTGTCAAAGCCCTGCCTGCAGTATTTCCTAATCCAGGCAAGTGCTTTTTGGTACTCGTCCTCGTTATAGATATGCTCTTCCATTCGGCGGAGTATCTCAACCTCATCAACGGACTCGACTCTCATTCCGAGGTATTCCTCAAAGAAGTCCTGATTGATTATGGATCCGCCGATACCCATGCACTGGCTGCCTATCTGAAGATACGACTTGTCCCTCATAGATGCCGCAGCAACTGCCGCCCTTGCAAACCTCAGCAGTTTTGTCTTAACATCTTCAGGTATCACGGTATCATCCGCATCCTGTACATCCTTTCCGTATATTCCAAATGCCGGTAGACCCTTCTGGGCATATGTTGCAAGCACGCTGGCAAGATAGACCGCACCCGGCCTCTCGGTTGCGTTGAGACCCCAGACGCCCTTGATCGTGAGCGGGTTCATGTCCATCGTCTCGGAGCCGTAGCACCAGCAGGGGGTTACGCTGAGCGTTATGGCTACACCCTCTTTTCTGAACTTGGCCTCACATGCCGCAGATTCGGAAACACGGCCTATAGTGGTATCCGCTATCACAACTTTCACAGGTTCGCCATTCGAATACCTGAGGTTTTCCTCGAATAGCTTTTTGGCAGATTTTGCCATGTTCATTGTCTGGTCCTCTAAAGACTCGCGTACCTTAAGGGGACCTCTTCTTCCGTCAATGATGGGTCTGATCCCGATGACCGGATAATCGCCGATATATCTGTTTTTAGCCATTTTTACCCTCCTTATCGATGATACAAGGTGAAACGTTTTGCTCTGATACGATAATATCTCTGTAAAACTCAGAATCAAAGTGATATACTATATAAAAATATGACAATATTCACTTTTTAATCTTCTGTATTTTATGAGAGGCATATATTGAAATATACGGAATACATTGAACACAGAAAGCAGGGCTCCTTCAATTTCCCGATAGCATACTATCATCAGACACCGATAAGTCCGAGATATCATATGCCTTACCACTGGCATACCCATTATGAGATAATGCGGATAATCTCCGGATCCTTTCACTTGACTCTGGACAACCGGACCGTCACATACCATGAAGGGGATGTCATTTTTATCACAAGCGGAGTGCTTCACGGAGGAACACCGGATAACTGCGTTTACGACTGCATCGTCTTTGATCTGGCCATGCTCATGAAAGACAATCATGCATGTGCCGGCACGATACAGAACATCATGAACGGCAAGATCAGGATCGATACTTTCCTCTCCGAAGGCAGCAGCCGCATACTTCCGATCGTAATATCGCTGTGCAACGTCCTGTCGGAAAAAAAGACCGGTTATGAATTCATGACTCAGGGATACCTTTATCAGCTCATAGGGACTGTAATGGAGGAAAAGTTATATGAAGAGTCGGTGATCGATTCCGTCACCGTCGAACGCCTAAGCTCCGTAAAGGATGTTCTGACATATATCTCGAGCAATTACCCGGATAACATCCGTCTTGAGAAGCTCGCCAGGATAGCGGGGATGAATCCCAAGTATTTCTGTAGGTATTTTCGCAGCATGACCGGACGGACTCCGATAGATTATCTCAACTACTACAGAGTGGAATGTGCATGCGAGATGCTGTCCACAAAAAAAATATCAATAAAGGAGACCGCGATCTCCTGCGGATTTTCGGACGAGAGTTATTTCGTCAAAACATTCCGGAAATATAAAAACACGACACCCAAACAGTTTACACGGAAGGAATTCTGACTGTCATGCGCAATCTATCTGCATTTGCATTGATGCTTCTCATAATATCAGGCCTTTTAGGCTGCTCAGGCAGAGCGTCCGATATAGGCAGCCCGTTTACCGGGCTGTCGTGGGACTCTTCATATGAAGACATGACGGCTGCCGAAGGTGACGGGTACGAATCGTATGACTCCATATATCACGGCCTGACCTATACATATCCGAAAGAATATCTCGGATACAGCGGGATCATCAAATATATGTTTGACGCAGAGGGAAAACTCTGCAACGTATCCTGGTCATATGCAGGCGATACGCCCGAAGAAGTCTTGACCGTATACCGCAGTGTGTGCGATGATACAGAAAAAGTCCGCGGTCCCGGGACAGCCGATGACGGCATAGGAAATTTCTGCACAACCTGGCCGGAAGAGACCGGCACCATCATGGCAAATGCCGTTATCACAAATGATACCCGGGTGATGCAGATAGCTTATATGAGTGCTGAAGTTTCAAAATACGGTAAAAACTGAGGAGGTAAATACTATGTCATTTGTCACAAGTGAAGAGATGATGCGCAAGGCAGACAGGGAAGGTTATGCGATCGGGGCATTTAACGTTGAGAACATGGAAATGGTCATGGCAGTCATCAGAGCCTGCGAGGAGGCACATGCGCCCGCCATTTTACAGACAACACCCTCAACGGTAAAATATGCCGGTCTTGACATGTACCATGCAAATGTTGCCTGTGCCGCTAAGAAAGCCTCTGTTCCGATCGCGCTTCACCTTGACCACGGAAACAGCTTCGAACTTGCGATGCAGGCGCTGCATGTCGGGTATTCCTCGATAATGATAGACGGCTCTAAGCTTGTTCTCGAAGAGAACATAGCACTTTCAAAAAGGGTCGCCGATGCTTGCAGGGCATGTAATATTCCCGTTGAAGCAGAGCTCGGAAAAGTCGGAGGCAAAGAAGACGATATGAGCTGCGACGATCCGGGCTATACCGATCCGGATGACGCGGTAAGATTTGTGAACGAAACCAGTGTGACTTCCCTTGCTGTCGCAATAGGCACGGCACACGGTATATATAAAGGCGAGCCGAAGCTTGATGTTGAAAGGCTCTCCCAGATACGTAAAGTCGTTTCCATTCCCCTGGTCCTTCACGGCGCGTCGGGCGTCCCCGATGATGCGGTAAGGGAATGCATACGCCGCGGAATAAGCAAAGTCAACTTCGCCACCGAACTGCGTATCGCATTTTCAGACGGTATCAAAGAATACCTTAAAGGCGATCCCGATGTGTTCGATCCCAAAAAATACTGCGCCGCAGGGTCTGAAAGAGTCACCGCTCTCGTAAAGGAAAAACTGGAAGTATGCGGCTGCGTGGGCAAGGCATGATCAGTCTTTGGAAAGAAGGATGGCGGCAGCATCAAATGAAGCTTTAAATCCGATATGAAGTTTATCTCCGGCGATCACGATCCCGTGGTCGCCGGTTTCATATTTATCTTCTATCCTATACTTTCCGTCTATCGGTATCTCAATGTCTGCCCCGCCTTTGATGTCAAATGCATGGACGATGACGAGTGCCTTGCCTTTCCCGTACCTTACCGATGCCTGATAGTCTTTTAGATCCCTGTTGGAGTTCTGAAATCTCCCGAACCTCTTTGTGAACCCGTCAATGATCACCGGCGACGCTTTTTTGTAGAAGGCGACGCCTTCCCTTGCAAGGGTCCATTTATCCTCCGTAAGGTCCTTAACATCTCCGGAAATGCACAGTACCCCATACATTCCGGCGCATACGGAATATACTATCCTCTCCGGGGCATCATCTTTTCTGAGCACCGCCCATATCTGGCTCTTCTGCGGCAGCACAAGTCTCTGCAGGTCAGAAGCGATGACGGGGATCTCCTTTTCCTCATGTGCATCCGAAAACGAAAGATAATCCGCGATCTCCATAAATCCCGGCTCCAGCCTGTGGCCGCCGGATGAGCATATCTCGATCGCGATATCGGGGATGCATTCCCTTATCTTCCTGATGAACCGTTTAGAAGCTTCCACGACGCTCCGGAGTCCTTCTCCGGGACTGTCATCACCGTCACACCCGATGCCTATCGTCTCGTTATAGTCGATCTTGATATATTTAAATCCGTTTTCCTTAAGCAGGCCGATGACTTTTCCGGTAAGGTATTCATCGGTCCACCGGCTTCTCATGTCCCAGAACCTCCTCGTTCCGGAAATGATGATCTTCCCGTCTCTTTTGAGCAGGTGCTCTTCTTTTACGAGCGCATCCGCGTCCTTTCCCACAACTTCCAGTTCAAACCAGATGCCTGCCTTCATTCCCGCTTCGTTTATCTTCTTAACAACAGGTTTCAGTCCGTTCGGGAAAAGGTCATCCGCGACATTCCAGTCACCCATGTTATCCTGCCATCCCTTTACGGAATCGGCATACCATCCCGCATCTATGACAAAATATTCAAAATCCCGTCCGGAGATCACGCCAAGAAGATCCGTTATGCTCTTCTCGCTCGGCTCTCCCCAGGTAGTGCAGTATTCGTTGAATACCGCGGGAAGGCTTTCCGGCCTCTGATCAGGCAGACGCTTGGCTCTCTGAACATCGAGCAGCCGGTCGCAGGCTTCGTAAAAGCTGCCGGACGTCACGGTCAGATATGCTTCCGGGCTTGTCAGCTCTTCTCCCGGCCTAAGGGTCTTTCTCCAATGGCCAAACTCATAGTCCGCCATTCCCGCGCATATGCATAAGGCTTTATCTATCCTGACCGCTTCGATCTGCCAGGATGATGAGCAGGCAGTGCTTACCGCCCAGATAACACCGGCCTTTTTGTCTTCTGCCGCCAGATGCGGAAAATATCCTCTGACAGGCATGGAGCCGACTGCGCCGATCTTCTCACACCTCACTCCGAAGTTCGCCCATGAAGGCTCAAGCAGGAGCTCCTCAACGCTTCTTTCTTCGTGGCGGCCCTCCGCACTCCAGCGGCTCCGGAAACGGTGAAGGACAAGGCGCCCCCTTGCTTCATCCTCCGCATATGGGGTGATCCCGGAGATGTTTACGGATGAAAGCGCTTCTATCGTTACGGGCTTATCGGATTCATTCACGACCCTTGTGTATACGCGGATACCCCGGCAGCCGTCATCGAAGATTACAACATGTTCCGCCTTAAGCCCGTCATCGGAGCGTACGGCAGTCGTTATGATCTTTTCGCCGGGTCTTTCTTCGACCTTTTGGGACTCATATCGCATTGACATGGTAAGTGCACTGTCATGTCTTGTCTCTCCGGCACAAAAACCTATGGATGGAGCATCGCCCGTACAGGATATCTGAACGAGCGGGTCCGGCCTGCACTTTTCAAAAAATGTTTCCTTCCCGCAATTTGGCACGATGGTAAATGATACTTCACCTGAGGCGGATATGATATAAACCGCTTCCATGTCCCCCACGGGGATCCTTACAATATTATCCTTCTTCATCTTTTTATCCTTTATGTTCTGTCTGCTTCATCATATTATAAAAGACAGGCCGGAACCTGTCTTTTACATTTATCATTCAGTGATCCTGTTACAGTTTTCCTCCCGATGTAGCTATGCCTTCGATGAACTGCTTCTGGAAGAATATATACAGGATGATCATGGGAACGCACGAGATAAGTGCCGCCATCATGAGCTCCGGGTATTTCTGCTGATACTGGCCGTTCATCTTGGCAAGCGCGCTTGCAAGCGTTGTCGCCCTGTTATCCGGGCAGACTATCATAGGCCACATAAGGTCCTTGTATGCAAACACCGCGGTGAATATTCCCAGCGCGACCATGGCCGACTTGGTGAGCGGAGCCATGATGAACAGGAACGTCTGTGGTATGTTGCAGCCGTCAAGCCTGGCTGCCTCCTCAAGATCCCTCGGAAGCTGCATGTACGCCTGCCGCAGCAGAAACGTTCCGAACGCCGTGACTATTCCGGGAAACAGAAGTCCCCATATGGAATTAGTCATATGCATCTTGCTGACCATTACGTACTGAGGGATTATGAATATCTGGACCGGGATCATCATCTGCAGCAGAACGAGAGCAAACATGAAGTTCTTGCCCGGAAAATTAAGCCTTGCAAATGCATATCCCGAAAGTGTTGCCGTTGCTATCGCGAACAGTATCCGGAGCGCGACCATGCCCAGGGTATTGGCATAAAGCCTCACAAAGTCCATCGCCTTGATCACGTTTCCGAAGTTCTGTGTCTGCCACACCTTGGGGATTATGACAAACGGATCGACCTGCATAGTCTCTGCCGTCGTCTTGAACGCCGTCAGGAACATCCATACAAAAGGCACCAGCATCGTGATGGATACGAGGACCAGGATCGTATATATAACCGTATTGTATGCTATCTTTTTCTTATTCATAACACGCCCTCCGTCACTCGTAATGAACCCATTTCTTCTGGCCGATGAGCTGTATGACCGTAAGTATCAGTATCACGGCAAGGAGAAGAACGACAACGGTAGCCCCGTATCCCTTTTTGCTCTGCTCAAATGAATATTTATAGAACAGGAAAACCAGGGATTCTGTTTTCTTCCATGCAGGATTGTTAAGGTCTATCAGCATGTAGATAACATCAAATACCTGCATCGCCGCGATGACCCTTGTAACGATGACAAAGAAGATCGTCGGAGAGATGAGCGGGATCGTTATGTTGATAAGCTGCTGCCACCCGTTGGCACCGTCAAGTGATGCCGCCTCGTAATAATCTCTCGGAACCTCCTGAAGTCCCGCAAGGAACAGGACCATGTTGTATCCCAGAACGGACCAGATACCGATGACAGCGATGGAATATATGGCTATCTTGGGATCTGAGATCCAATTTACCTTTATGTTGAAAATATTGTTGATCAGACCGAAGTTGGAATTATAGAGCCACTTCCATACCATCGCGATCGCAGCCGGAGCCACGACCATGGGAAGGAAAAATACCGTCCTGAACACATCGCGTCCCTTCAGCTTCTTGTTCAGAAGGACCGCGAGCAAAAGAGCGATCACTATTGAAAACGGAACCTCCACTATGGCATATTTAGCGGTATTCCCCAGAGCCTGCCATACTTCGGCATCACCGAAAACCTTCTGGTAATTGGCAAGCCCGACAAATTTGCTGCCTTTTCCGAAGTCTCCGGTCTTGTAGAAACTCTGTTTGATCGTATCGATCATCGGGTAGATGTTCAGAACTATCAGTCCGATCATCGTCGGAAGAATGAACAGCCATCCCCACAGGAATTCACTTTTTTGTCTTGATGAAGCTTTCTTCTTCAACGGGTCCCTCCTATCTGCATTAAACAAGGGGTGCCTCGCTGCCCCTCCTATCTGCATTAAGGGCACGCCCCGGGAGCAGTTCCCAAAGCGCACCCTCATAAATCATATCACGCTGTCTGACCTAAAGAAACCCGTATTACTCTTCAGCGAGGTCAGCGTTCATCTCAGCTGCGATATCCTTGCATACATCTTCCGTCTTGCTTGCATCTGTCCAGCATTCCTGAAGCTTTTCGATCATCATGTCTTCCCAAACTGTCGTATCCCTTGAGTAAGGTCTGAATACAAGCTTGGCATCAAGCATCTTCATATGGCCGTTAAGGTCGAAGCAGCTTACGCTGTTAACCCATGCATCTGATGTTCCCATGTAAGCAGACATCGTAACGCCGAGTTCTGCCTGCTTAAGCTGTGCTTCCTTTGATCCGAGGTACTCGATGAGGCTCCATGCTGCTTCGGGGTTCTTGGTGTTTGCTGCTGCTGCCCATCCAAGTCCGTTGTAGATCGATACCCTGTCATCAGGTGTGCTTGTGAAAGGAAGAACCGCTACGTCACAGTTTGCTGCTGCATATTCATTGTCACGGTAGCCTGCGAGCATCCATGAACCGTTGATGGACATAGCTACCTTGCCTGCACAGAGGAGCTCGTTGGGAGCTGTCTCGGATACCGTTGCAAGGTCCGGGCATGAACCGTCTGCGATCATATCTGTGAAGAGCTTCATAGCCTTGATGGTATTAGGATCATCCATTCCCGAGGTCTTCTTGTCATCGCTTATGACATATCCGCCCATTGAATAGATCGTGTTGTAGTAACCTTCCTGGTTGTTGCCGGGAGCTATGGCATATCCCCAGTGGTCATCATTTGTAAGCTTCTTTGCATTTGCTGCAAAATCATCCCATGTCCATGTGTCATCGGGATAAGGAACTCCCATTTCATCAAAGATGGTCTTGTTGTACCAAAGGGCGATCGTGTCGATATCCTTCGGAACCGCATACTGCTTTCCGTCTGACTGGTAAAGCTTAACGATACCTTCATAGTAGTTAGCCATATCGATCTTATCGCTTGCAGCGATCTTGTCCGTAAGATCGAGCAGCTGGTCATTCTCCATGTACTTCTGTGCTACATTTGAATGCATCCAGAAAACATCGGGAAGTTCGCCGCCCGTTGCGCCTGCCTCAAGAAGTGTCCAGTAGTAGTTCCAGTCAACAACCTGGATCGTAGCCTTAACGCCTGACTGCTCACTCCACTCATCAACGATCTGCTGAAGTCCGGGTCTCTGGCCTTCATCCCAGATCGTAACTGACAGTTCGCCTTCAACGCTGCTGCCGATGCTCTCGGGAGCTGCCTCTTCTTCTGCAGGAGCTGCTTCCTCAGCGGGTGCTGCTTCTTCTGCGGCGGGTGCTGCGGGAGCTGCGGGTGCTGCCGCACCTGCACAGCCTATCATCGAAATAGCTGTAACTGCGCTTAACAAAATAGCAATCGCTTTCTTTTTCATAAATAAACCTCCTAGATAGAATAAGTTTGAACAACCTGTTCCCTTATCTGACCGCATTATCATCATAATGCAATCCCTGTCTGTATGTGTATGTCTTATCGTGCCGTTTTGATGTCAATTTGTGACATCCATGTTCCCGGTTCAGACAGCTTCTATGACCGCAACAAATGATGAATAGTCTTCCGAAACCGTGAACCCGTTCTTATAAAACAGGTCCAGGGTGATCCCCATGTTCATCAGTTCGTCGCCGTAATACTCCCTGCCTTCCATCCTGTATAAAGTATTTTCGTCAAGGCCGGCAAGCTTAAGGAACCCGGGCAGTGTATTGACATTCGATCTTAAGCAGTACATTCCGACGATCGCCTGCTTTCTGTCAGGGGATACCGTCATCCATGCACACTGATCCGTCTCAAACGGGGACCTTAGTCTGTAAAAATCACCGAACTGTATGAGTCTGCGGTATTTCTTCATGAATTCGATCTGCTTCTTTACTTCGAGGAAGTCCTCTTCGGGAAGCTTGTTCAGGTCAAGTTCATAGCCGAACGTCCCGAAATACGCGACATTCGCCCTTGTCGAGATCGATACCGTCCTGCCTGTCTGCTGGTTCGGGACCGCTGACACATGTGCTCCTATGGAAACAATAGGATAGCCGTATGAGCTTCCGTACTGTATCCGTATCCTGTCTATGGCATCGGTATTGTCCGAGCACCATGCCTGCGGAGCGAAGTACAGCATTCCCGCATCAAACCTGTTTCCCCCCGATGAGCAGGACTCGAACAGTATGTCGGGAAATGCTTCGATAAGCTTTGAATAAAGCCTGTAAACCCCAAGGACATATCTGTGGTATATCGTTCCCTGGTCCTCAGCGGCTGCTTCGAGGCTGTATACCTCAGTGAGCGAGCGGTTCATATCCCATTTGATATAGCTTATGGAAGAAGAGCTGATCACTTTGTGGAGCATCCCATATATGTGGTCAACAACCTCCTCCCTTGAAAAATCGAGGACGAGCTGATGCCTTCCCAAGGATGATTTTCTCCCCGGAACGGAAAGGACCCAGTCCGGATGCCTTCTGTAAAGGTTGCTGTCAGGATTGACCATTTCGGGCTCGATCCAGAATCCGAACTTTAATCCCATCGCATTGATCTTTCTCGAAAGCCCGGCCATTCCCTGGGGAAGCTTTTCGGGATTTTCCTTCCAGTCTCCGAGGCCGGCGTAATCGTCATTTCTGTCCCCGAACCATCCGTCATCGAGCACGAACAGTTCAACCCCGGCTTCTTTGGCTTTGGCCGCGATCTTAAGGATGTCCTCTTCCGTGAAGTTCATGAACGTTGCTTCCCAGTTATTGTTCAGGATGGGCCTGGGCTCATTCTTCCACTTTCCCCTGATGAGATTGTTATTGTAGAGTCTGTGGTATGTCCGGCTCAGGTCATTAAGTCCGCGGTCCGTCATGGCTATGACCACTTCCGGGGTTTCAAAGGTCTGACCCGCATCAAGCGGCCAGGAGAACCTGTCCGGATTGATGCCCATGAGTATGCGCAGCCTTTTGTACGAATTGCCTTCCGCCATGGCAATGAAGTTTCCGCTGTAAACAAACGAAAAACCGATCGCCTCGCCTGTGAATTCATCAGTATTCGGCCTTTTTACTATAACGAAAGGATTCTGGTTGGCACTCGAAACTCCTCGTTTGGATTCGATCGAGGTTATTCCGTCCGACAGTTTTCTGACTTTCGGGATCCTCTCCCTTGCCCATGCACCTGAAAACTGGATCCATTCATAATCCGGATCCGGAAGATCCAGACAGCCAGACAGCGCTTTCGTGATCTTTGCTCTTTCGCTTCCGGTATTTGTAAAGGATGCATGCCTGGCAATGACGGGATAGTCTTCAAAGACCGTATAGAAAAGCGTGATGGACATCTTCGCCACCTCGTCCTCAAGGTCTACCTCTAGCGTCATGGCCTCATCATCTTCCGCATATGTGGCGGGAAGACCGGTTATGCCATGTTTTCCTTTATAGATCCTGTGGTCTTTGTAAACAAAAGAACTGATCCTTGAACCGTTTGATGTCTCAACCTCAAAGGCCTGTGTGCCAAAATCAGTCGTTCCGAATGAAGGATACTCCTGACGGTTGAGTTCCATTGAATAACTCTCGGTATCAGCATCCACAACGATATTAGGCATTCCCATGCGGAACATGACATAGGTAAAATCATCCCTGTCATGTATCCTCTTTCCAAAGTAGAGATTGGAAAGCTCTCCGCAGGGCGCCACACCGATGATATAGCTGATCCTGTCGTTATAAAGATGAAACTGTTCTGATGATTTGTTCCAAATAATATTCATTGCAAACCCTTTCAATAAGGTTAATGGTAACTCCTATGTGCGATCAGAAAGGGGTGCTTACAGTATACTATCATTCATTGGGATATCTAATGTCAATTTTTGATTTTTTGATGTCAAAATGTGATTTGAACTGCCGCACCCCGAATATATATGATATAATATCATAAACTGAACGGAGGTGCTTATGCCGCAGGAACTTCGGGGATGTGATTTTTGTAAATTCGTCAACTACGAGGATTCAGATGACTTTTACCTGTATGAGCTCGGAACAAATAAGTGCGAGCCCCTGTATTCCTATGAGCACCTTGTCAAAAACCGCATCATCATTCATTTTGTCGTAAACGGCAGAGGGATCCTGCGTCTTAACGGCAGGCAGTACAATGTCGGGCCGCATCAGGTCTTCCTGATCCCTCCCGATACCAGGACTTTTTACCAGGCAGACCGCGACGATCCGTGGGAATATATATGGTTCCACATCGGTGGTCCCAAGATCCCGCTCATCCTCAAGGAAGCCGGCCTTACACCTTCCAATCCCGTATATGAACCGGTCGCATGTGCCGATAAGATAGAAAGCCTGGCTCATGATATACTTGATAATTATACACGGCAGTATTACTGTGTCGGCAAACTCTATGAGATATGCGACTATATGATCGAAAACTCCCCCTTAAAGCAGGAGGAGTATGATACTTCCCTTTTATATGTCAAAAATGTCATCTCATACATACAGCTCAAATACTCCGAACCCGTCAAGATCGAAAACATAGCGTTTTCCCTTGGGCTTAACAGGAGCTACCTTACAAGGCTCTTCAAGGAAGCCACCGGCTACTCCCTTCAGGAATATCTTATGACCTACAGGATGAAAATGGCCATAAAAATGCTTTCCGAAGACCGGATGAGTGTCAGTGACATCGCATCCGCCGTCGGATACGGAGATACCTTCACTTTTTCGAAAGCCTTCAAGCGCCATTTCGGCAGGTCACCGTCAGAATGCAGGGGGATAGATAACAGCATGGCCCTGGGAATGATCGCGCAGGCACGCGCAGTCAGGGCATCCGAATCATCCTGACAGTCCCCAGAAGGCCGGGACCATCACAACGGCAAGCACCACAAGAAGCATCATGAACATCGGGAGCAGAAGCTTTGTCTCTGCTTCGGAGGCTTCCATCTTCACCCGGTTGTTCTTATCCCGCTCTGCTTTATCCATCTCTTCGAGAAAAAGAGCCGACAGGCCGTCGCTGCCTTTTATTACGGCCTGCTTGACAAAGCATATGAACGATCTGTACCTGACGCTGTCGCATCTTTTTGAAAACTCCTCGTACGCCTCGAGCTCTCCGCATCCTTCATCCATCCTGCTGCGGGCATTAACCATCTCTTCGTATGCATATCTTCTGTTTTTTTCGCTGCGTGACACTTCCCCCTCATACTTCCTGCATATTTCCGTCCATATGGCTCTGGGGTTCATGCCTGCAAGATGGTAGAGCATATATTGGTTAAGGATGCCGTAATAGTCTGCCTCCATCTGCCTGCTCCTGTCATCAAACTTCTTTTTGATCCTGCCATCCATCATCCTCAGAGTCAGAAATGCCAACATAAGGCCAATGAACAGGACTGCCCATCCCCTGTTAAGCCCGACGTCGTAGAAGTATACTTTTCTGTCCCCGGCTCGGCGCGGCAGCATCTGGGACTTTTCGGTCTCGGTGAGTTCCCCGTACTCTTTTACAGACTCTGAAACAGTTCCCGCTGAATGTTCCGTCCTCCTTCTCAGTATGACCTGCGAATAGCGGTCTTCCGAATAATCATCATATATGAGCGTTGCACATAGCTGTACGGCCACTCCTTCATATTCCGGGTCCGCCTCGGCAAGATTTGCGGAGTTGATCGCACCGCTTTTTCCGATAAGGTCCGGCCTGTCGCTTTTCCATTTAACGTCAAACGGAAAACCCTCAAAATGTGCCTTAAGATCAAGATCGTACTCAATGTCCTCACTGTCCGCGTTCTGTGCGAGTATCTCTTCCCAGAGCCTGACATTAAGACTTTCGGCATATGCTTTCAGCTGCTTTTCCGTATATTTCCTCTCAGCCACATCTACCGTCAGTGTCTCCTCATATCCGTCTTCGGTAACGGCAATCAGTGTGACCGTTCTGTCTCCCTGTCCGTATTCATTACGGGCAAGCCCAATGACAGGCTCAGACAGTCTCCGCCTCTCCAAAGGATATAACACCGCAAAGGCAATGACAGTCACCGTGACCAGCCCGAAGAACATCCTCGACTTCTCTCTTCCCAGATGTACCGTAATCCTTCTTGCCTCTGCCTTCGGATACAGACGCTCGATCTGCAGCGCGGTCTTATCGGACACAAACTTTTCCGTTATGTTCATACCCTGATATCTCCTATTTTCTCGGACAGAATGACAGCCGCCACGTAAACTGCAAGAGCCGCCGTCATAACCGCGATCCCACGGGGATCATGGTACAGAACGCTTATAAAGCTTCCCGACGAAAGCCTCAGATATATGAGTATCCCGGGCGGGATCACGCACATGAGCCTCTGCTCATACTGTTTGGCACGGATCAGCACCCTGGCCTCGTTTTCTGCCTGACGCCTGTCCTCCATCATTCCCGTGCAGGATGCGATCACCTTTGAAAGATCAGCCCCGTTTTTCATTGCGACCGAAAATACCACGGCAAAATCATATATCTCGGATATTTCCGTTCTTTTCGCAAAATCGGAAAGAGCATCTTCTATACGCTTCCCCATGGCGGTCTGTGTGTTTATGATCTCAAGTTCCTTTACGATCGCGGATCTTTTCCCGAAGAGCTTTTCCATATCGGACTCAGCCAGGACAAAAGCCCTGTCGGCAGACAGTCCGGCGGCAAGCGATGACGATACGGAATTTAATGACTTTAAAAATCCTTCCGTAAGATCATCCCTATACTTTCCTGCTTTGATCCTTCCTGCCGCTTTGATGAACAAAATGAATAGCGGAGCAGCCGCTAAGCCCGCAGGGAGTGAATCATAGAACAGCCATGCTGCCGCTTCCGAAAGTGCCGCATATACCAAAATGCATATGAGCCATTCAGGCTTGGTCAGTTTTTCTTTTTTCAGACCGGCTCATCCTCCTTTATTGATATTCCCGCACGGAGAAGCTTCTCCGTGTTCACAAGGCTGCCTTCCCTGACAAGTGTTCCTTTTATCCGCCCGCCTTCCTCTCCGGTCTCGGAAAACCTGTATAGGGTGTTTACCGAAAACTCCCGTCCGTTCATTCCGGTGACCTCAATGATCTCAAGCACATGCCTGCTCTTGTCCCGAAGCCTTCCGAGATGTACTATGATGTCCACCCCCGATACGATCTGGCGCCGGAGCGCCTCCGCAGGAATATTTGTGGAAAGCATCACCATGGTCTCAAGTCTCGAAAGAGCGTCCTGCGCGCTGTTGGCATGGATAGTCGACAGCGATCCGTCCTGTCCGACATTAAATGCCTGGAGCATATCGATGGCTTCCTCCCCCCTGACCTCACCTACCACAATCCTGTCGGGACGCATGCGAAGCGCTGTTTTTATAAGATCCCTTATCGTTATCTCGCTGCAGCCGCCTGCCGTTGCGCTTCTGGTCTCGAGCCTTACGAGGTTGCGGATGCCCATGATCCGAAGCTCGGCCGAATCTTCTATGGTGACTATCCTCTCATCCTTCGGGATAAAAGATGACATGATGTTAAGAAAAGTCGTTTTGCCGCATCCGGTCGATCCGCTTATCAGGATGTTGTATCCGCTCATCACTAACCTCCTAAGAAGCCCGAGAGCAGGTTCGGTTATGCTGTTTTTTGAAACCAGCATGCCTGCATCGATCGGACTTTTCGGAAATCTTCTTATGGTCATGCTCGGACCGTTTATCGCCACAGGGTCTAAGACCGCATTGACTCTCGAACCGTCGGGAAGCCTTGCGTCAAGTATCGGGGATGACAGATTGACCGTCCTGTTGACGCCCGCTGCGATCTTTCCGATCATGTCGGCCAGCCTGTCCTTTGATTCGAACCTTGTGCCTGAGGCGATGAGCCTTCCCTCTCTCTCGATGAAGATCTCTTCTGTTCCGTTCACCATTATCTCGGTTATGGAATCATCATCAAGAAGGTCCTGAAGAACATCAAGCCTTCTTATCCTGTTGAACAGCTCATGAGCCATTATCCCCCTCTGTCTCGGTGTGATGGTCCTGGAGAGCGGATTGCTGACAATGCACGATTTTATGCTTTCCATTACTTCCGCATCATCCGCACCTGGATTGCCAAGAAGCCTCTCGCATACGGCAGAAAACACCTCGCCTTTGACCGACGGATAAATACCGTCACTCAATGTGCACCTCCCTTCGGTATTGCTGCTTTATAAAAAGCGGGATAGGACCGGCTGTGGAATAAAATGCCGGGCCGGCTGCCGGCAGAAAGATATAGAAATGATCTTTGATAAAAGTGATTATAGTTTAAGAGAGCCTGCCTGTAAATTACCCTTTTGGGCAAAAAAGAATTTTCGTGATTCTACATAAAAAAACAGACCTCCGGAGGTGTTCCGAAGGCCTGTTTTTGTGAAAAACCACTATACCGTGTATCCTCTTCCGGTCCCGGGATCCGAGCTTTCATTAAGCGTGCCCCTTCCGTATGTCAGACCCGCATAAACCGTCTCGGCATTGCTCATCACGGGGCCGCCGGAATCCTGCTTGGCAAGCTCCTCGAACGATTCCCTAAGTGCGACAAGCATCTTTACAACACGGTCAAGATCGGAACCGTCATCTTTGATAACGGCAGAGGATACCTCTTTTGATACAAACTCGTATATCCTAAAAAGCGGAAACGATATCTCATATGTGAAATCAAGCGATGCAATGAGATCCCCAAGAACCCTTCCTGCGTTCGTGCACATAGTCCTGGCGCCATCATGATCCCTGTTCTCAAAGCATTTCTGCGCCTCACCGATATATTCTATCGCAAGGTCATACAGTATGACTATGATCCCGGTTGCAGAGGCGTTTGTTATCTTAAGTGT
>JAILRP010000040.1 GCA_024698075.1 Lachnospiraceae bacterium | reverse complement strand
GATCTGCGATATCACCGTGGCCGTGGCGACTCCGGCAACATCCATGTGCAGGCTTATTACAAAGAAGAGATTTAGTATGACATTTATGATCCCCGCAGCGCTTAAATACCACATCGGGCGCCTTGTATCACCGACCGCCCGAAGCAGTGCGCTTCCGAAGTTATATGCCATCGATGCCGGCATCCCGAGGAAATATATGCGCAGATACAGGGTAGCAAGGGGGAGAGTCTCTTCCGGAGAGCTCATCCATATGAGTATCCTCTCCGACAGAAACGTACCCATCAGGGCAATGAACAGTCCCGCGGCAAGGCTTACGAACATCGATGTATGCACGGTCCTTGACAGGCGCTCGTCGTCCGAGCTTCCGTAAAAACGTGATGCCAGTACATTGCATCCGATCGAAAGCCCTATGAACATGTTGACCATGAGATTGATGAGCGGTCCTACCGAGCCGACGGCCCCAAGCGAATTGTCACCGGCATATTTTCCGACGACAACAACGTCTGCCGCATTAAACAGGAGCTGCAGCACCGACGATAGCACAAGGGGCCCCGCAAAGAGCAGCAGCCTGCTCACTATGGGCCCCGAGCACATGTCTATTTTATATGATCCGGATCTTTTAGCGGACAACATTTGTTTCGTGATCCATCCTCCACTCAATGCAGCGCTTCAGATAATGAACGTATTCCTCGCTCTTGCACATGCTCTTGCCTTCGGCATCGCTTATCTTGGCAACATCGCATCCGTTGCATACCGTGGTCTTCATGACGATATTGAGCGGGGTGACTTTCGTATCGTTCGCAAGATATGTTCCTATCCCGAACGCGGTCTTAACCCTGTCCTTATATGTCCTGTTTATCGCCGTCGCCTTTTCAAAATTGAGGCTGTCCGAGAACAGGAGCGTCTTGGTCTTCGGATCTATCCCGAGGTCCTCGTAATGCTTTATCATCATGTCGGCCCACTCATACGGGCTTCCGCTGTCATGCCTTACGCCGGAGAAGAGCGTTGAATATGTCAGCTGAAAATCCTCGAGGAAGCATTTTGTCGTGATGGCATCGGTAAGTGCGGTTCCGTTCAGCACTCCGTATTCCTTCACCCATGCATCGAGCGCATACCAGTTCGAATATGCCGGGTTGTGCTTGTGGTTGCCCTGCCCGACGCACATGATCCATTCATGCGCCATGGTCCCGACCGGCACGAGCTTATGCTTCTTGGCAAGATAGACATTGCTGGTACCGACGAACTTATTTCCCGCGGGAAGATCTGCCGCGGCAAGTGCGGTAACCGCCAGCTCCTGGGCTTCGCCCGACAGCCTTCGGCGGGCTCCGAACTCACTGAACGCCCCGAGCTCATATGTCCCGTCCATGATGCCCCTGATCTTCGCATCGAGGCGCTCCTTAAAGCTTTCAAGGAGTTCGTCATAGTCATATGCCATCCTGAAATAGACTTCATTTACTATGGCCAGTGTCGGGATCTCATACATCGAGGTGTTGAGCCATGTTCCCTTAGTCTCTATCGTAAGGCCGCTGTCCGCATCGGTCCCGAACTCAAAATCATCGAACCTGGGCTTCCAGAGCCGGAGAAAATCAACATATGATCCCTTGATCCACTTGATATTATTAAGGTATTCAAGCTCATCCTCACGGAAGCGGAGGTCGCAGTACATCTTTATCTGATGCTTGATCTCCTCAATCATCTCGGGAGTGAACTTTACGTCCGTATTCCTGCATTTAAATGACCACGTGGTCTTGTAGTCCGAAAACTGATGGTATATAGCCTGTCCCATCGAGAATTTGTAGGCATCGGTTTCAAGAAGGCTTTTGATGATAGGTTCCATTTTGATCTCCAATCTTTGTAGGCTTTTGGAATGCATGTCCTGCTTAAGTGATATCCCCTTCCGCATCAGAAGTCAAGGCAGGGGCTCCAGTACTGCTGCTGGTACATATCCGTAAACATATATGTGACTTTTGCATCAACATCCCCGATATCGATGTTTCCGATAGTCACGTCCGGAGAATCGAGCACGAGCGGATCGCCCAGATAGAACGTATCCTGATATTTTCCGTTATAGTCATAGTATCTGCAAGTGAACTCAAGCCTGTCACCCGCGGACAGCGCTACCATGTTCTTTGCGACAGTGTCCGTCGTCCCGTCTTCATATACATATCTCGCACCGGTTATCGTGCCCTCAGGGAATGCGTCCGTAAACGCCAGGAGCAGTTCAACTTTCTCCCCGTTAAGGTATGCCGGCACGTATCCGTTGATGCTGTAATGCTCACCGTTATCATCCGTATCCGTGTGGTAATAGGCAACTACCCTTCCGTTTATCGACATCCAGGTGTTGTCAAAGCCTGCCACGAGGTTGTTGTCGGAGTCATATTCGAGCGTATTGTCGAGACCCAGGTCGATGAACCCTTCCCCGTCGTCTATGAAGACGTTGAGGTCCGCCATCGCTATTTCCTTCCAGTCATCCTCCGAAAGAGCGAATACCTGCTGCCCCTTTCCGTTCGGTACCGGCGTAAGCTTTGATACATCAAAGCCATCAGAAGGAGTGCTCCTTCCGGTCATAAGGACTGACATGATGCCTCCGAGGGCATCCGCATATCCTCCGAGGTTCTGGCCGCCGGATCCCGCATAGTCACTGCCGTACATGCTTCCGAAGAGCGATCCGAGGGGCGAACCCTCGCCGTTCTCAGATATCTGTCCGTTCTGCTCGCTTTGGGCAAACGCCCTGATGCAGTCGCTGTAGGCACTGTCCATACCGATCTGCTCATATGTCTTGACCATCGTTCCCGCCTTTGCGGCCTTTTTGTACGGGAAATATATCGACAGTCCGTTGGCATTTGCTATGGACCTTTCAGTCCTGTTGTACTTGACGGCGGATGAGAGCACATCTGCGAGCTCCCTTCCGGGTTCGGTATCAAGAAGTTTTGCAAAGTGTATGAAGTCTATCTGGTCTATCCTTGACGACTGCGCGAATTCCTTTGCCTTGTTCCTTGCATCCGAGACCGTCATGAATCCGTTCACATCGGCAATGAGCTCTGATGTGTCCTTTGAGAACGCACGGAGCTTGTCCGGAACGGTAGCCGAAGCCTCGGCAAGGTCAGTGACCGAAAGCGTTGCCTTCTGTCCCGGGCATTTGCTGGCGCATACATTTACGAAATCATCGATGATGTTCTTTCCGATCTCCACGGTCGGCATGCTCGGGTTCTCGGAAAACTTTGTAAGCCAGTTCGTATAATACCAGCCCACGCCGGGCTCGGTTTCCTCAGACGCTATCATGTAGTCGGAATAATCGGAGAGCATCAGGGCCGTCTCGACCGTCGCCATGAGGCATGCGTCAAATCCGACAAAATCAAATTTCACGCCCGAATCCGATATTGCCTTCTTGATGCCCGACAGGCTCATCGAACCGCTCTGGGGATTCTTCTCATCATATGCGTAGCCGCTTAAGGATCCGCTTCCGTGGTCCCACAGTATCAGCTCGTTCCTGTTTGCGGGGAAGTTTTCATTGCAGTATTTAATGAACGACGTGAGGGTTGCCGGATCGGACATGGATGATTTTCCCATATCCGCCTCGAGCAGCTTCACACCTCCGCTCTTGACCTGGTATATCTGGTTGACGCTGCTGCTCACAAGATTGTTCTTCCATTTTTTGCAGCCGCCCGTATAAACTATGACTCTGACATTATCGGAGAGCTTCGCAGCCGCCATCTCCTGAAGGTCTGCCGTGCCCATGCCGTTTTTGGATTCAAGGTCGGTGCCGCACAGATATACCATTACCGTGGCTATATCCGCACCCTGCCCGATGATGGAAGTATATTTCTGCCTTGCGGCGGGATCGACGTTCATGTCAGCCTGCGCCTGTACCGGCTCCGCAGCCTCCTCATACGACGAATAATCGCTTTCCGTTGTCGCATATCCGCCAAGGAGTGAGCCGAGAAGGTCTCCCATTCCGCCGCTTCCGGCCTGTGACTGGTCCGAAAGGTCCTGGGCATTTTGTGAACTGTCCGCCTGCGGCAGGTTCTGGGACTCTCCCTCGTCAGAACCGCCTCTTCCGAAGATGAAGAAGGCTATTATGAGGATCATGACGATCGTTCCGATGCCTATCCCTCCGCCGCGGGTCATCATGCCGCCGGAAGATGAGGATCCCCCCGATCCCGATATGGGCTTCGTGTCAAGCCCGCTGCCGCGGCGCTTAACGCTTCCCTGTCCTTCTACGATTTTCTTTTCCCTTCCCCTGGGTCTGTTATCAGGAGCCATCTGAATTACTTCCTTTCTCAAATACGGTTATCTTTTTTTCCCAAATATCGCTATATTCCTCACCGGAAAAAGCAGTCAGGCATTCTTTATAACAATTTTTCATCTGCAGGCTATGAAGCACTATCTCATCGCATACCATAGCCATCCTGGTGCACACGTACATCGGCATCAGTTTTCTCGTCCTATCGTCATCATCCGGAACAGTTTCCACTTCAAAAGCCGGCACGTAAACGAGCCTGTCTGTAAGAGGCTTCAGCGCCTTCGAATAGAACATCTTGTCGATAGCGGTTATCATATTGAACTCATCATACTGGAAATTCGTAAATATGATATCCGGATGAGTGCTGAGGAT
>JAILRP010000038.1 GCA_024698075.1 Lachnospiraceae bacterium | reverse complement strand
GTTTTCCTTGATATTCGTGAATATCTGGTTTGTCTGGCGGAGCGCGGTCTCAGTCACGTTCATCCATGCCTCGGCATCAGGTATGTTCTTTTTGTAATACTGGGTAAGCTGTGAAAGGTTTGTATTGAGGCGGAGTGCCCTGATCGCAACGACCGGATCCTCCGAAGGCCTTGATATGACCTGTCCCGTCGCAACCTGAGTGTTCAGGCGGTCCTCATTGAGCTTGTTGATATTGATATTATTCTTGGTATTAGACGTCATCATGGCGTTGGTGATCCGCATCATAACCGTTTCCTCCGTTTAACAACAAAAAATCCGTCACAACCGGCAGATATCCTTATCTTACCTATTGTGAAACTGTCATGGGCGAATTCCTTTTCACCATATGTCAGGATTGCGAAGCAGTCGTGGCAGCCCGCTGATCCTGTTATTTATATCGGCATCTGACCTGATTCCCTTTAGCCTAACTACATCTCCGGCTTATTCAGCGACTCAGGTGCTCTGCATTTATCAAATATCCCTGCCCCCGTCGAGTTGTCACTTAAACTCCAGTCTGCAGTATCAGCCTGTCGTATATCTCCGTCATTATCTGGATCATCTTCGATGACAGATTATATGCCTCCTGGAACTTCACAAGGTTAAGCGCCTCTTCATCATTATCAACGCCGGATACGCTTGTCCGCTGTGAAATGATCGCTTTCGATATCTTGTCAAAGTTCGAATAGAAATTGTTGGCGGATGAAGCCCCGAGTGCCACATCACTCGTCATGCACTGCAGGAATTCTTCAGAGGAGCATCCCCTGTATGTCATCTTTGACTTGTCTGTCCTGACTTTTATCAGTTCAAGGGTTATATCCTGTGCATCCTGACCCTGCGATATATCTGCAGTCGTACCGAAAAGGCTGACATCCTTCAGCATTTTTGAGTTTATGTTAAAATTCCCCGCCGTAAGCTGAAGGTAGTTATCTTTTCCCGGCATAAAGCTCGTCATTTTATTCGAGGCAGGAAGATCGTAACTGGTCTCATAATCATAACTGATGAATTTATTCTCATCACTGCCGCTCGTAAACAACACCTCGGCCTGCTTGCCGTACTCATCCTGTGCAGATATCTCTATTTTGTTCATGGCCTGGGCAAAGCTTCTGACCCATTCGTTCATTTGGGCCTGATAATATGGAATTCCCTGGTAGTCGATATTAACACCTATATAACAGTCCTTGCCTGTAAGGGACGTTAAATCCGGCATCTTGGGCTTTGCGCGAAATGTGTATTGATTTTTTTCATGGTCGTAAGCCCATTCTTCATATTTCACTTCCACGTTTCCGACGACGATCGTACCTTCCATATTCATGGTGACTTTATTCATGTCCGTCAGAAAATCATAGTTCGGGTTAGACGGGTCTATGGTCACCGTTACTGAATTCGTTGTTGTATCAACAAACGCGCCTTTTGCCGAGAAGTTCTCACCGTTATTCCCGTCCCTTACCTCGATAAGGCCCTTTAGCTGCCCGCCGAGGCTTCCGCCGTAAAGGTTTAAAGGTATATCGTTAAGATATATGTCAAATAATCCATCCGCATCGGACTGATTGACTTTTTCATCCCCGCTCCTTGCTATGCATTTGAGAGATGAATACTCGTAGCCGTTAACGAGGTTCTGTCCGCCGGCTATGTCCACGATATACCTGTAGATCCCGGATTCCTCATTGCCGCCTTCCGTTGTGTAGATAGGGACCTCGGTGACTTTGACATCAACTATGTTTGAAAGCTGGTCTATCAGAAGGTTCCTTTTGTCCCGGAGCTCATTGGCCCTTACCTTATTGACCTCTATCGTATTGATCTGCTTGTTGAGCGTGGCAATCTCTGAAGCTATGGAATTGATCTCATCTGTCTTGTTCTTTATCTCGTTGTTGGCATCGATCTGAAGACGCTGGAGGGACGTGCTCATATGATTGAAGTACTCGGTCAGGCTCTTGCACTGTGACATGAATGCCGCCTTCTTCGTATCGTCTCCCGAACTTTTATAAACCTCGTCAAGGGCATCGAACATATCGGAAAATACCTTGTTGAATCCCTGAACATCCTCGGTATCCGTAAAATAATCCTCTATCTGGCGGTAATACTGCTGCTTGATCTCATAGATGCCCTTGCTGGCGTTGTTCTGCCAGTATTTGAGATCATAGTATTCGTTCCTGATCTGGTCTATGGACTTGACATCAACGCCTGCACCTGCCATTCCGTAAGAAGTGTTCGTGCGCAGCGCATCCGCAGCCGTCTGGCGGGCTTCCTGACGTGTATAGCCTTCCGTTTCAACATTGGAGATATTGTTGCCGGTCACGTTAAGAGCCGCATTAGCCGCCTGCAGTCCCGTATATCCTATATTCAGTCCGAAAAATTGTGATGTTCCCATATTTGCCTCCTAACGGACAGGCAGCTTCCGAAAGCATGCCGGTTCTTAAGCCAGGTTGGTAAGCAGATTCTCAAGCATGTCGTTGCATGCCGTTATGTATCTTGATGCCGCATTGTATGCGTTCTGGTATTTGATCATGTTCGAAAGCTCCTCATTGGAGGAAACGCCCATGATAGCATCCCTGCTGTCGGAAAGGTTGTGAGTTGCCACCTGCTGGGCGGAAACTATGCTCGAATACACGCTTCCTTCCGTGGCGACCAGGCCGACGAGAGCCGAATAATAATCCCTGTAGTCATATTTTGTCGTAAGCTCCGGATTGAGCGAAGAAAACTTGGCACTGAAAGCATCCGCCAGAGCGTCGGCCTTTGCATGGTCTACCTCTTTGTCCTTCGTAACGAACCCGTTGCCCAGAAGAGACGGTGTCTTTAAAAGATCAGGATTGATCTTCATGTTCGCTATCGTATAGAGCATGTCTATATCGGCATGCGAAGGCTTGTCATTCTCCGGAACATATACATAATTTCCAAATCCGTCTTTTTCATATCTTGAGGTACCGAGCCTTACAAAAAGCTCTTTGGGAAGATCGTCATCCGGTGAATACGTAGGCTTTCCTCCGGCATCTATGATGCCCTTTTCATCCGTAAGTATGTTGTTTACTTCCGTCATAAGGCTGTGAACCATCTGATCGAGCTCAGCCTGGACCTTCATGACTATTGATTTTGACGTAGGGATAAGATGCTGGTCCACATCCGTATCGGTGGTCTTGTCATGATATGTATACAGGCCGTTGGTGTACGTGTTGTAATTCATGTCCGTATAATTCGCCCTGCGGTCTCCCCTTACAAGGATGATGCCCTTGAGCTGGCCTATATCGGTATTGAAAGCGGTCCCGATCTCCTCGTTCCTCATGAACACTTCTTCATTCATGTTCTGGGGCCATACCGGGGTATAAAATCCCGTGCCCTCATCAACCGTCACATCCATATGGAACACTCTGTCCCTTGCCACAAGCGAGACACCTTCAACAAGAACTTCCGTTGAGCCGTCAGCATTCGTAAAATATGAAATGTTCGCAAGGCTCGACAGCTCGTCAAGAGCTTTGTTCCTCTGATCCCGCAGGTCGTTGGCCTCCTGCTCGCCGAGCTCTTCCGTATTGATAGCTTCATTTAAGCTGAATATCTTATCTCCAAGATCGTTTATCCGATCAACGTATTCCCTTACGCGTGCATTAAGATTGTCCTGATAGTTGGAAAGGCCGTTGTATACCGCTTGCGCCCTTTCAAGGAACTGGGCCGCGGTGTTGACGAACGAACCTTTTGTAACGGCACTCGAAGGATCCTTCTGAAGCTCCTGTACCGAAGTCCACAGTCCTGCGATCGATTCCTGGAATGCTACACCGTCAAATTCCCCGAGGAGGGTCTCGATCTCCTGCGTGGTCTCCTGTCCGATCTCATAAAAAGAAGACCTTCCGGTTTCCCTACGATACGACTTGTCAAGGAAAGTGTCCCTGACCTGGCGTACGATATCGTACTCAACCCCGAGGCCTATCTGCATCTTTGAAACCGATGCGTTGCTTATATTATTATAGGACATATCCGCATGGAGCGTCTGCTGGCGGACATATCCCTGTGTTTCTATATTGGAAAGATTGTGCGCTGTCGTATGCAGCGAATTCTGACTTGTCTGAAGTCCGGTTGCGCCTACGAAAAGACCGCTCATCAACGACATGTGATCACCTCATATCTGGATTAACCGTTACTGCTTCGCATCAAAGCCTTTTACTGATCCGAGGGTCTCTCCGACGCTGATCGCGCCCGGTCCGTAATTGTTTGTCTCCGGAGCCTGACGCATGGACCTTGCCATGTTAAGGTCGAACTCCACCATTTCAAGAGACTGCTCGATCAGCTGCCTGTTGCTCTCGTTTATCTGGCGGACACTGCTGACGGTCGTTTTAAGCCTGTCATGAACGTCCGACAGCCGGCTCTGTTCGTCCGGCTGCTTTGAAAGCAATTCCACAAGCACAGAAAGCTTTAATGTTTCAACATCCTTGTTGATCACGTCAGCGATATCCCGTGTAACCTGCGCCCTTTTGACGTCAAGGTTCTCGATAGTCGTCATGACGGTCTGTTCATCATCCGTGATTTTCTCTAAGGCCGGTATGTCCCTTCCGACTATAGCGGCCGATTTGCGCCTGGATAGTTCCAGCAGCTTCTCATATTCCTCATTTTCCTTATTCAGAGTTCCTATAAGTTCTTCGATAAGGCTTGCCACTGTTTAACCCCTTTTTAAGCCGCCCGGCTTCCGATCACCCCTTATGATCAGAAGCTGAGCCTTTCCTCGTACTTTGCAATGAGCTTGGATGCAAAATCATCATTGCTCACATTGTAAGTACCGTTTGCAATGGCGGCTTTGATAGGTTCCGTTACCTCTTTTCTGATATCGGATGTGTTTGCCACTGCCTGTTTCACAGTCTGGATATCCTTTCCAATACTGGAAATCTGAACCTGGTCTCTTCCGTAAGCTGCAGAGGCCTTGCCGACTTTGCCGGGCTTCTTTGCTGAATATACAGAACTTACGGCATTGTATGCTTCTATACGCATAACCATTCCTCCTTCCCTTCCTTGTTACGGAGCTTTTGCTCCCCTCATCTGCCCATAGCCGTTGCTACAGGTGTCATTATATTTATCGGCCAATCTTTGATTATCTTTATAGCATTTCGCAAATTTTTAAAAAATGTTTCTTTGTGACTGTTATCTTCTCAGAAGTGTATGTCCTATGCCTGCGAAAAACAGCTTCCAGGCCCCGAGCATGCAGGCATTTGATTCTTTTCTTGTACCCGGTAGTATGTAGAACAGTGAGGCCTCATATGCCTTTATGCTCCGCCAGCTCCCGGCGAGCTCATTAAGGTCGACAACACCGGGCCTTCCCCATGTTGTAATGAGGAGTCTGTCAAGATCTATATCGGTTATCGTGGTAAAATGGCTCTTTATCTGTGAATCGGTTCCGTTCTTCAGTTTTTCCGAAAGATCGCAGTCTGCGGGGAATAGGCGGGCATTATGCCTGTTTCGGCATGTCAGCATGACGACTGCGCCGCTTTTGCGCAGTCCTTCCGTTATAAAGCTCCGAGCCTCTTCCTTGCTGAGGAATGCGGCAGGGACCGATCTTACCGTGAGATCGAGCGAAAGAGAGCGTGCGAAACGTATTATGCCGATTATGAATCCGACATTCGTAAGGCCATAAGTGCTCTTCAGCCTGGTAAATACTTTTGATGACCGTTCCGTGCGGTCATAGATATGATTGAGCGGGAATACCTCTATGGATCCCATTTTCGCGTAAACCCCGGCCATAAGCAGAGCAAAGCTCTCATGGCCGGGATCTTGCGAGCACAGCGCATCTTTTATCTGCGCCGGTATTATCTTTGATGACGTTATCTGTTTCCGGAACATGGCACTCGTTCCCGCAAGTGCCCTTAGCGCATTTGCGCCCGCGACGGAACCGCAGCCGCCCGCGGCTTTCGTATTGGACGAAAACCACCTCTGGTCGCCTCCGTAGCTTTTCTTCCTGTCAGGACCCGTGATCTGCAGTTTTCTGGCGCGCGCTATGTCCATGCATTATTTCTTGAACGAGACTTTGTCAAGATGCCATATGTCATCGACATATTCCTGGATCGTTCTGTCTGATGAGAACTTTCCTGAACATGCGACATTCATTATCGCCATCTTGTTCCATCTCTTCGTATCCTTGTATGCCTCACCTATGAGCTTCTGGGTCTCGGCATAGGATTCGAAATCCTTGAGTATGAAGTATGTGTCTGCCTTCGCGGTGCACTGAGTGTTGAGGAGGGAATTGTAAAGATCCCTGAACAGCTCGGTATCGTTAGGGCTGTAAGTCCCGTTTACGAGCTGCATGAGCACCTTCCTGACCGCCGCGTTGTTGTTGAATATGACGTTGGGATCGTATCCGCCGTTCTGCTCGTAGTTGATGACCTCATCCGAGGACAGTCCGAAGATGAATATGTTCTCCTCGCCTACCTCTTCGTAGATCTCGACGTTGGCTCCGTCCATCGTTCCTATCGTGACGGCGCCGTTCAGCATGAACTTCATGTTTCCGGTTCCCGAAGCTTCCTTGGATGCGGTTGAAATCTGCTCGGAAACGTCCGCAGCCGAAATGATGAGCTCGGCGTTCGAGACACAGTAATCCTCGATGAACACGACCTTGATCTTGCCGCCGATCGAAGCGTCATTGTTGATGACATCGGCAACCGAATTGATGAGCTTGATCGTGAGCTTGGCGTTCTTGTAGCCTGCTGCAGCCTTTGCGCCGAAGATGAACGTGCGGGGCACGAAATCCATGTCCGGATGTTCCTTCAGCTCGTTGTACAGGTACATGATATGAAGGATGTTCATGAACTGGCGCTTATATTCATGCAGGCGCTTTACCTGAACGTCAAAGATCGACCTCGGATCCACCTCGATGCCGTTATGTTCGAGGATGTATTTGGCGAGCCTGACCTTGTTCTGGTATTTGATGTTCATGAACTCATGCTGCGCCTTCTTGTCGTCGGCATAAACCTTGAGATGCCGGAGGACCGTAAGATCCTTGATCCACTCGTCACCGACATGGGCCGTAACCCAGTCTGCAAGCAGCGGATTGGCATGAAGGAGGAATCTTCTCTGTGTGATCCCGTTCGTCTTGTTGTTGAACTTATCGGGCATGAGCTCGTAAAAATCACGCAGCTCCTGCTTCTTTAATATCTCGGTATGGAGCCTTGCAACGCCGTTTACCGAATATGACGCACAGATCGCCATATGGGCCATCTTGACCTGTCCGTCATATATGATCGCCATCTTGCGTATCTTGTCGACATTTCCGGGATGTGATGCCTCGATGAGCAGGCAGAATCTCCTGTTTATCTCCTCAACGATCTGGTATATCCTCGGGAGCAGGCTCGAGAACAGCTCTATCGGCCATTTTTCGAGCGCCTCGGACATGATCGTATGGTTCGTGTATGCAACGGTCTTCGTTGTTACCGACCAGGCCTCTTCCCATCCGAGCCCGTACTCATCCATGAGTATGCGCATGAGCTCAGGCACCGCAAGTGTCGGATGCGTGTCGTTCATCTGGAAGGTGACTTTCTCGTAGAGCTTTCTGACGTCATCATGCTTGCGCATGTATTTGTCAACAGCCTCCTGAACGCTGGCAGATACGAAGAAATACTGCTGCTTGAGGCGGAGCTCCTTGCCCGCATAATGGTTGTCATTGGGATAGAGCACCTCGCAGATGTTCCTTGCAAGGTTTTCCTGCTCAACGGCCAGACGGTAGTCTCCCTTGTCGAAGGAATCGAGCTGGAAGCATTCGACCGGCTGTGCATCCCATATTCTAAGCGTGTTTACGACGCCGTTTCCGTATCCGGGGATCGGAAGGTCATAAGGGATCGCCTGTACCGACTGGTAATTTTCCTGTGAAAAATGATTTTTGCCCTTTTCGTCAACAGTTACGGCAACATTGCCGCCGAACTTGACGATCTTGGCATATTCGGGGCGGCGGAGTTCAAACGGATAGCCGTCTTTCAGCCAGTTGTCGGGAACCTCAACCTGGAACCCGTCCTTGATCTTCTGGCGGAACATTCCGTAGCGGTAGCGTATGCCGCATCCGTATGCGTTATATCCGAGTGTTGCGAGAGAATCAAGGAAGCACGCTGCCAGACGTCCGAGACCGCCGTTTCCGAGAGCGGGATCTCTTTCTTCATCTTCCACGAGGTTGATATTGATCCCCATTTCATCGAGTGCCTCTGAGATCTCCTTATATTCCTTAAGGTTGATCATCGCATTTCCGAGCGCCCTTCCCATCAGGAACTCCATCGACAGATAGTACACCGTCTTGGGGTCCTGCTTTTCATAGGCCTTCTGCGTCTCAAGCCAGTTGTCGATGATCGTATCCTTCACCGTATATGCAACGGCCTGGTAGATCTGCTGCTCGTTCGCTTCCTCGAGTGTTTTTCTGAAAAGCGCCTTAACGTTTTCCTTTACCTGTTTCTTGAAAGATTCCTTGTTAAAACCGATCCGTCTTGTCGCCATCCTCATCCTCCTGATATTTATTGTTTCTTAACGCCAAGCGTGACGTCTTCACCGTTTATGTTCCATTCCTTGACATAACCGTCGCAGCTTCCCGTTATGATATCGTCCGCAAGTACTTCGCCGGAGATCACATCCCTGTTTGCGGTGAGCACTTCGGCGATCCTGTCGTTGCCCTCGGCATAGACCTTTATCCTGTCCATGACCTCGAAGCCTGCCTCTTTTCTCATGGTCTGGACTTTGGATACGATCTCACGTACAAAGCCTTCCTCTATGAGCTCGGGGGTAAGCTTTGTATCGAGAACTACCGTGACCGCTCCCTCGCTTAAGGATTCAAATCCTTCCTGCTGGGTCATCTCTATGAGAAGGTCTTCCTCGGAAAGCTCTATCTGTGCCCCGTCGACCGTAAAGCTGAGAACACCCTTCTCCTTCAGCTCGTCCATCGCCGCATTTCCGTCGATCTCCTCAAGATGCTTCTTTATGCCTCCGAGGAATTTGCCGTACTTCGGGCCGACGGTCCGAAGCTGGGGCTTCATGGTATATGTAGTGAACTGCCTTACGTCATCCGTGAATTCGGCGGACTTTACATTAAGCTCATCCTCGATTATTGCCCTGAAGAACTCGCTGAGCGCAAAATCAGCCTTTATGAGCATCTTCGCGATCGGCTGCCTGTTCTTGATGTTTGCGGCATTCCTGCACGCGCGTCCCATTACGACCGTCTTCAGTACATGGTCCATATCCGCCTCAAGCTCACGGTCTATCCATTCGCTGTTCACCTTCGGAAAATCGCACAGGTGCACGCTTTCGGGCGCTGAAGAGTCGACCGAGCATACAAGGTTGCGGTATATCTGCTCCGTCATGAACGGTATCATCGGTGCGGCAGCCTTGGAAATGTCCACAAGACAGGTGTAGAGCGTCATATAGGCATTGATCTTATCCTGCTCCATGCCCTTTGCCCAGAAACGCTCACGGCACCTTCTTACATACCAATTCGAAAGATCCTCAACGAAATCCTGAAGGGCTCTTGCGGCTTCGGGTATCTGGTACTTGTCGAGGCACGTGTCCACTTCGCCGATCGTTGTATGAAGGCGGCTTAAGATCCACCTGTCCATTACCGGAAGCTTGTCATACTCAAGCTTATACTTCGATGCGTCAAAATCATCTATGTTCGCATAAAGCACAAAGAATGCATATGTGTTCCAGAGCGTTCCCATGAACTTCCTCTGTCCCTCCATGACCGCTTTGTCATGGAACCTGTTCGGAAGCCACGGTGCGGAATTGATATAGAAATACCAGCGGATAGCGTCCGCTCCCATCGTCTTTAATGCTTCGAAAGGATCTACCGCATTGCCCTTTGACTTGCTCATCTTCTCGCCGTTCTCATCGAGCACGAGGCCGAGGACGATAACGTTCTCATAGGCGGCCTTGTTGAACAGAAGCGTGGACTCTGCCAGAAGCGAATAGAACCAGCCTCTCGTCTGGTCGACCGCTTCGGAAATGAACTGTGCCGGGAACCTTGACTCGAAAAGCTCCTTGTTCTCAAACGGATAATGATACTGTGCAAAAGGCATCGCACCCGAATCGAACCAGCAGTCTATAACCTCCGGGACCCTCTTCATCTGCTTTCCGCATTTCGGGCATGTTATCGTAAATTCATCGATATACGGCCTGTGAAGCTCAACTGTGAGCGCATCCTCACGCCCGGACATCTCTTTCAGCTCCTCGCGGCTTCCTATCGCATGCCTGTGCCCGCATTCACATTCCCAGACGTTGAGCGGCGTTCCCCAGTAGCGGTTTCGTGAAACCGCCCAGTCCTGGATGTTCTCGAGCCAGTTTCCGAACCTTCCGGTTCCGATCGATTCCGGTATCCAGTTTATCGTATTGTTGTTTCTGATAAGGTCATCCCTGACCTTTGTCATCTCGATGTACCATGATTCACGCGCATAATATATGAGCGGAGTATTGCATCTCCAGCAGTGCGGGTAATCATGTTCAACCTTCGGTGCCGCAAACAGGAGTCCGCGCCCTGAAAGTTCTTTGAGCACTTCCGGATCTGCGCTCACTGCACCGGCTTTAACCTCTTCGGGTGTCGGCTTTGCGCGCATCCCGCCGAACGGGGTCTCATCCTTCATGACGCCCTTCTCGTCAACCATCTGCACGAAAGGAGCATCGTATTTTCTGCCGACCCTCGCATCATCTTCACCGAATGCAGGTGCGATATGTACGATCCCGGTACCGTCGGCCATCGTTACGTAGTCATCGCAGTATACGAAGAATGCTTTCTTGTCCTGCGCCTTGGCGCAGTCCTCGGCACACTTGTACAAGGGCTCATATTCCTTATATTCAAGATCCGAACCCTTGTATGTTTCAAGGACTTCATAGGCGCTCTCGCCCTCGGCCCTGTCTATCTGCCCGAGAACCGCATCTGCAAGTGCTCCCGCAAGTATATAGGTATACCCGTCGGCCGCCTTTGCCTTTATGTATGTCTCATCGGGATTTACGCACAGTCCGATGTTTGATGCGAGCGTCCAGGGCGTCGTCGTCCATGCAAGGAAATATGCATCCTCATCCTTTATCTTGAACCTGACTATGGCAGTCCTTTCCTTGAGAGTCTTGTATCCCTGCGCGACTTCATGTGAGGAAAGGGGCGTGCCGCACCTCGGACAGTACGGAACGATCTTGAAGCCTTTGTACAGAAGCCCCTTGTCCCATATTGTCTTAAGGGCCCACCACTCGGACTCGATGAAATCGTCATGATATGTGACGTAAGGATCATCCATATCGGCCCAGAAGCCTACCGTTCCGGAAAAATCCTCCCACATGCCCTTATATTTCCATACGCTTTCCTTGCACTTGTCGATGAACGGTGCGAGGCCGTATTCTTCTATCTGTTCCTTTCCGTCAAGCCCCAAAAGCTTTTCGACCTCGAGCTCGACCGGAAGGCCGTGGGTATCCCACCCCGCCTTACGCGGAACATAATAGCCTTTCATCGTGCGGTATCTGGGGATCATATCCTTTATGACTCTTGTCAGGACGTGTCCTATATGGGGCTTTCCGTTTGCGGTCGGAGGCCCGTCGTAGAACATGTATGTCTGTGCGCCTTCGCGCATCTTCAGGCTTTTCCTGAATATATCGTTATCGGACCAGAACTTTTCAACCTCTTTCTCCCTTGCTACAAATCCAAGGTCCGTGGAAACCTTCTTGTACATTATTTTTCACCCTGTCCTTCTTTATTCTCTGTACCGTCTTCTGACTTTTCCGGTACCGTTTTATCTCCTGTCCCGTCTGTCGGGAAAAGCTTGTCCTTATGGTCGTCAAGCACGAGCATTAGTGCTATTCCGAATATCCCGCACGCTATGAGCTCTCCCGCTCCTATGAATATGACGTACTGCCAGAACGGCCTGTCGTCATACCTGTATACATATGTGAAGAGCAGCGGAACTGCCATCATGTTTATGACGATAGGGGGTATAGGTGCAAGAAACTTATGTTTTCTTACCAGATACGTCACTATCGCCGCCACGAGCGTGGCGAGGCTTCCGAAAATGATATCCCACTTATGGCAGCCTATGATCAGGTTCGTCAGCAAACATCCTATGAACAGCCCCGGGATCGCCGCCGGGGTAAATACGGGAAGGACCGTCAGCGCCTCGGCAAGCCTGGACTGTATGATGCCCTTCGTGATCCCGCTCGTGATGTCTCCGCCGAAGAAATAATTTTCGGCAACGGTGACGAGCGTATACAGCGCCGCGATGACTATCATCTGAATGATCTTTGCTCTAATTCCTTTATACATACCATTTCTCCGTGATTATGCAGTCAGAAAATCATCTGTCACTGTTTATATCTGCTGCTGTATGCTATCCTGTCGCTCACCGTCAGGCCTGCAAGCTTTCCGATAACGTGTGTGGTATTTGCCATTTTTCCTCCGGACACGACCGGTTCATATACAACGCCTCCCGTTGCTGCTGGGTCGCTGTATACCGATATCGAAATGACTCCGCCGTTCGTGACCGCTGAGATCGTAAGCGGATAATGATATGGATTGATGAATTTATAATCAAGCGATGTTCCGGATATCGTTGCGTCTAGTCCCGATGCGATATAGCTTGACCTGTGGCTGTGGTTATGCCGCTCGAGTGGCAGCACTCCGGCACGCAGCATCGCAAGGTTGAGCGTTGAACTTACCTGGCATATGCCTCCTCCGATCCCCTTGACATACGTGTCGCCGGAGATCACATTTCCGAGTCCGTATCCGTTTGCGACCGTCCTGGGTCCGAAAGCCGCCGTGCAGGAGAATAGCTGGCCGGGCATTATGACCATGCCGTTGATCTTGGACGCGGCATTTCTTATGTTCTGTGCCCTGTCCTCGTTAGCCCGGAATCGCGTTGACGCTTCCGACAGCATGTACGGTCCCGTTGCGGGAATATCCGCGGTTTCCATCGAAGGGACCGGCAGCGGGGCTGCTGCAGGCACTGTCGCCGCCAGCTTTTCCGGCGTATATTTTGTTAGGTCTAAGTTTACACCGCCCTTTCCGGACATGATCTGGTTCTTGACCTCTTTTATGACAGCTGCTTTATCGACCGTGACCTCACCGTTCGTCTGAAACGTCAGGTTATCGAGCAGGCCTCCTATATCCCGAAGCCCGTCCGTATCCTCGCCGGCTTTGATCCTGTCCGTCTCAATGCCGTAAAGTATCTTGGTGTACACCTTGTCCTGATAAGTCATGACAACGCTTGTGATTGTTTCCGCCTGCACAATGCACGGAATGACTGCAGTCAGGAGTGCCGTACACAAAAGGATCCTCAATGATTTTTTCATAATATCTCTCCTTGCCCAAAACAACCCGTTAAGGCATAGCACACCAATCGTTAGTATATCACGCAAATACCGATTGGGCAAGTAAAGCGGAGCGCCCCCCATGTATAAAATAGGCTTTAACTGCGCCCCTTTTTGGTGTAAAATATAATCTAATGGGAGGAGAGATCATATGGCAGACAGATTATTCATTATAATTCCCGCATACAATGAGGAATCCAATATAAGACAGGTTGTTGATGACTGGTATCCCGTAGCCGATAAACACGGCACGGATTCACGTCTGGTGGTCATCGATGACGGCAGCAGCGACGGCACATATGCCATACTCGAGGAGCTTTCCGAGAAGCTTCCCAAACTTACCGCCATAACCAAGGCCAACGAGGGACATGGCGCGACCGTTCTGTTCGGATATAAATATGCGCTTGATAACGGAGCGGAT
>JAILRP010000029.1 GCA_024698075.1 Lachnospiraceae bacterium | reverse complement strand
CAGGGCTATATCGGATTTTATCCCTGCCTCATCGAGCACGAGCCTTGCATGTTCCGCGGCTATCTCTTCATCATCCACGACAAGAATGCGGAGGTCGTTTAAGTTGATGAAGCTGCTGTCGATATTCGAATGTTCGCAGTTCCTGAGAGTAACCACGACAGTGAACTGCGAGCCTTCGCCCTTCTTTGATTCAACGCTTATCGTTCCGTTCATAAGGTCGACTATGTTCTTGGTTATGGCCATTCCGAGGCCGGTGCTCCCGTACTTGTTGTTACGGCTGCTGTCTTCCTGTGTGAAGGAATCAAATATCTTGGGAATGAACTCCTCATCCATTCCTATTCCGGTATCCTTTATCACGAACTTGATCGTGCTCTGCCCTTCATATACATTCGTCCTCTCCACCGTAAAGGTTACGCTTCCCGGTGCATCCGTGAACTTGATCGCGTTGCTCAGTATGTTTATGAGCACCTGCTTGAGCTTCATGTCATCGCCGATATAGCAGTCGGCAACTCCGCCGGTCAGGCTGCACTCGTACTTAAGCCCCTTCTCACTGCACTGGGACATTACCATCGTGTTGATCTGCTCAAGCATCGAGCGGAATGAGAATTCCTCCTTACGAAGCACTATGCGTCCCAATTCGATCCTGCTCATGTCAAGGATGTCGTTGATGAGCCCGAGCAGATGCCTTGCGCTGTCACCGATCTTGTCAAGGTATTCCCTCGTCTCCTCCGGAAGCTCACGGTTTCTGAGAGCAAGCGAATTGAGTCCGATAATGGCGTTCATCGGTGTCCTGATCTCATGGCTCATGCTTGACAGGAATGCCGTCTTGGCCCTGTTGGCTTCCTCGGCCAAGGCAAGTGCTTCCGCAAGCGCGCGTGTCCTTGCCATTTCATCACGCATTTCCGAGTCTATGTTCGTAAGACCCAGGCCGACCGCATGGACTATGTGGTCATCCCTGTCGGCCGCATGCCTCACGCCTGCCATACGTATCATTTCATAATAGTCCCTGCCGTTTCTGTTGGCAAGGTAGCGGTAGGCGATTATTGGCTTATCGGCAAGCCCTTTCTGATATTATCCGGGTCGATGAAATTCTTGAACCCATCCCTGTACATCTCATCGACAGAATTGTCCGCATACCATGTAAAACGCGCAAGATAGGGAAAACGCACCCCTTCTTCCGTCTGCTCCGGATCATCGGGATCCTGCCGGTAGCATATGCCCTCGTCGCGGTCAAGATTGACATGGTACACACTCCTGTAATCCGATGCGAGTGCGGTTATCATCTTATCATGCCGGCTGCTTCTTACCTGCTCGCTGATGAGCTTCTCTTTCAGGGCGCTCCGCTCTTCGGGATCGTACTGTTCGGTCACATCGGCAATGAACACATAATAGATCCCGCCGTAGCTGTCCGTTTCTGTGTAATGTCCGTAATCATCTATCCACCTGACCATGCCGTCCCTGCGGTCGATGCGGTATATGACATGGTCCATGTTGCCGCCGCTCGCCCTAGCCTGGTCGTTGACGGAGGCTGAAACGGCATCATAATCATCCGGGTGGAGCATCCCCCGGAAAGTATTGCCCGTATGTTCCCTGAATTCTTCAAGGTCCCTGCATCCGAACAGGCTGACCACGGCATCATTTACATATATGAGCTCCTCATCGCCCTCGGCCTTGTAAATGAAAAAGCCTCCCGGCATATGCCTTCCGAGCTCCTTTATGATCGACATCGTCTGGTCGTTTAATACAAAGTGTTTCCCAAACATGAAGTATCCTCCGGCCAAGCCTCAGCCTTTATTTTATAGGGTTTTAACGGTGTTTTCAACATATACGGCATGTGCCGGTTACGTTGCATGTGATGTTTACGAGGCATCCGTTATTTACGGGAAATATACAGTTTACGGGGATTGTGAGGGAAGCATCGCGCCGGGATTAAACTGCTCAAAGATTGGAACCATTCCGGACTCCTTTGCCCTTCGGTAGTCATCAATGTTCCTGATCGTCCATACTGCTGCCGGTATCCCTCGTTTTATGGCAGACCTTGCCGCCGGGCGGTTCACATCCTCAAACCTGTAGGCGATGAATTCCGGCCTTATCTTCACATTGAACATCATGTTCGTCAGGATGACGGCCTGATAGAAAGAAAGCCCTTCCCTGTTCCTTATAAAATCCTGGGAGAGCTGTCCCACGGCCGTATCGCCTGCGATCTTCCGCACTTCCATCAGCACTCTCGGATCGAAGCTTTCGATAACGTATTCCCCTTTATATCTTTTCAGCCTTTCGCACACAGCATCCGCAAGTGACTTATGATTGCCCCGGGATGCTTTCAGCTCAATAAGGAGCGGAAGTCCGGTGCCCTCAAACAGGTCAAGCACCTCATCGAATGCGGGGATCCTCTCATCGGTCCCCTCAAGGCGGAATCTTCCTAAGCTTTCAAGCGACTCATCCTCTATCCGGCCGCTTTCCCCGGTCTCCCTTCCAAGGTCCTCGTCATGAAAAACGGCAAGTCCTCCGTCTGACAGAAGATGCACATCAAATTCGACGGGGAAGCCGTGCTTTACTGCATTTTCAAAGGCCGCCATAGAGTTTTCCGGTATCCTTGGTTTATCATGAAAGCCCCTGTGGGCATAGTGTTCTGCAAGCTTGTTCATAATGCCTTCTCTCTTTACATGTCCTCGAATGCCTCGAGTCCCTTCTTGGCTTCAGCCGGGCTGTCGCCGTGCATGACTTTTGACATGGTCACAAAGCTTGCTGCAACAAATATGGTCGCATACGGAAACAGTATCCTGTAATCGACATGCCTCATCAGGGTGCCGGCCAGGATCGGTGTCGCCACCTGCGCCGCCATTGAAGCCGTATAATAGTATCCGGTGAATTTACCGATGTCGGCTCCCCTGCACATCTCAACTACCATCGGAAGAGAATTGACATTTATGGCTGCCCACGCAAATCCCATGAGCGCAAAAACAATGAACATCACGATGTTCAGTTTGGAAGAAAGTGTCGTTAAGAAAAATCCGGACATGAAGCATACCGCCAGAATGATGATCCCGGACATGATCGTGCGCTTCCTGCCAGCCTTTGATGCAAGCGCTCCGATCGGTATATATGAAACGATCGCCCCGCCCGTAGCGATCAGCATGCATGTCGAGGCTCCTCCGAGGCCCTGCCCCATAACCTTATCAACATATGTGGTGAACCATGTGGTCACACCGTTATAGCCGATGAACCACAGAGCGATCGATGCAAGCAGAAAACCGAGGCTCCTCCTGACCTCGCGCGGAAGCACTTCATTTCCCGAGGCATCATGCTCGGCAAGGTTCCACTCGGGGTGTTCGGCCTCAAGCTCCTGATTTTTGCGGTTAAGCTCCTTCTCACGGATCGTGGCGTACATTATGATTATGGACACGGCCATTATAAGGGACACGACAATGAAGAGCGGCCTGTAATCCACATGCTCTGCCCCTGCCACCTTAGAATTGGGATACATGAGCGCCGCAACGATGAGGTACAGTATGCCGCCGAGCGCGCCCATGAGGTTTATTATCGCATTAGCCTTTGAACGCAGCGGCTTGGGCGTGACATCCGGCATGAGTGCCACGGCCGGAGACCTGTAGATGCCCATGGATATCAGGATCAGCCCCAAAAGGACGATGAACCCCGCAAGCTTACCGGCCGAGGGGGATGCATAATATCCGTTGTCGAGAAAAGGAAGAATGTTAAGAAGCACGACGGCCAGAACGGTTCCGGTCAGAATGTACGGCGTTCGTTTTCCGATCCTTGTATCCGTCCTGTCCGATAAAGAGCCGAAGATCGGAAGCAGGAAAAGCGCGAGGACATTGTCGGCAGCCATGACCGCGCCCGATATCGTTTCATTTATCTTGAAAGTCTTTGTAAGGATAAGGGGAATGACGCTGTCATACATCTGCCAGAAAGCGCATATCGACAGGAACGCCAGTCCCACAAGTATCGTCCGTTTGTTGTTGAGTTTCATCATCAGTTACCTCCGGCAGCATTTCTCATTCGATTATTTCACATTTGCAGGCTGTTTATCAACAGGAATATTGCCCGGGAGAAAAATCCAAAAATGAAATTTAAATTCCACTCACCCTTTGGAGGGGCATGCGGACGTTTTCTTGGACTAAGTTGTTATTCCCCTGCCACGTCTGCACTGAAGAAGACTCATTCCTCCATGTTTGGTGATGGCCGGAGTATATTTCTACATTAAAAACCTCTTGATCTTTTTCTCGAGTTCCCTTTGGTTCAGCGGCATGTTCTCTGATTCTACCGAAAAGAGAATATCTTTTCCCACTTCAAAACCGTCTGCCTCATATTTATATAGCTTCCAAAAGCTCTTTAATGCATATTCTCCGTCTGAAACAAGTCCAAAATGCTCCCAGTAGACGGTTTTCCTTGTTCGAAGGTTCAGCAGTGCGAAATCCGGATAAAAATTCCGGCCATCGCTAAGTATAAGTTCCGGTTCATAGCAATAAGGGATTCCATTTTTGCCAAATAGATCTGCCAGGATTTTTTCGGATTTTGACCGTACCTGTTCTCCACGTTCGGTAAGGTATGTTGCTGAAGCCGGGTAGTCATTCCGGCTGCCTGCATGCGACTCCATCCATTCTCTGACATATTCCTCATCCGTCGGAATGACCGGGGTTACCAGAGCCTTCCGGGCATCACATAGCTTGTCATAAACTCCATATATAGCCGTGGGATCATAAATATCCAAAAATCTCCCAATCCTATGCCGAATTGTTCGCAATACATTAAGCACAGCTTCGTCATAATCGCGTTGCAGGCTCCGCTGCACCAGCTGCATATCCTTGTTTTTTACATAAATGCGCCTCCCGTTCTCATCCACTCGATAATACTAAAACCGTTCTTGCACACAGAAATACGTATGGGCTGCTTTTCTGTTTTCTGACTGCGATTCAGCCGTTTTTCCGTCAGAAGGATAAGCTCATCCACCTGCCTGGCCTGTTCTTCCAATTGAAATCTGTAATCCTCCATGCATTCCTCCTTTCGCGTACTGCTTACCTTGCACTGTTTCCTCTGACCTGCTTCCCCTACACTGCTTCTTCTGTACCGCTTCTCCTGTACCGCTTCTTCTGTACCGCTTCCCTGTACCGCTTCTCCTGTACTGCTTCCCTGTACCAAGCCCCCCTGTATCCTTTTAGCGTTGTTCCATCTTACGAAGCATCTCTTTGGTCCATCCTTGTTCTGATACTGTCCTCTGAAACACGCAACTTCATATTTAGATTTTTAATGCGTGCCAACAATACTTCCTGCTCGGAAAAAAACACACGCAAACTACACTAAAGTATGGTTTCGCGTGTCACAGATACGGAAGAATACCGCAAGATCACACGCAACTTTTCTTTTGCTCTTATATAGCGTGTATCCAAGTTTATATACGAACACGAAAATTTCTCTTCACTTGATTAATGCGTGTATAGCATAAGATGAATCAGCACGCGAACCAGCTACAGAAGCCCGGTTGCGTGTATAATGACAATTAATGTTCTTTACTCATACACGCTCACTATTAGTCAATGAGCCTATGCGTGTATATTGTCCAATCATGTTGCAAAGGCTTACACGCAAACCATTTTCAAATCCGCATCTGCGTGCCAACTCTCACATGTTTCTCTACACAACCACAATTGGGAATGCTGTGACCGACAAAACTGTCACTGAACCGAATGGTTCTGAGCAGATTATTAGAAAGTTAAATTTAACTTTACTCTGCAGCCGATAAAAAGTCAATGATAATGCGTACATGTAATGGCCGCAAAGGTAATGACCGCAAAGTTCCCTGAAAGTCAATCCGTTTAAGGGTCTTTCTTTAAAAAAATAAAACGCGAGAGTTTCCTAAAGCTTGTTTTGTTCGTTGTATCTGGTCGTTGTATCTGTTCGTTGTATCTGTTTATTGTATCTGTTTATTTTATCTGGTCGTTTTATTGGGTCGTTTTATTGGGTCGCTTTATTGGGTCGCTTTATTGGGTCGTTGCAACGCGCATTTCGATAATCTTCCGATCGGATTATAGATACAAAGTGGTTCTATGTTATAATCCGATCAGAACTAAGAATATCAGGAGATGCGGCATGAATAAAAGGACGATCGGGAAACCGGGCAAAGCAGTTATTTTTCTTATCATCATAGCGGTAATGCTGAGCGGATGCACCGTCAATGTTTCCGTCACACAGCCGGACATAAGCGAAACGCAGGCGTCCGGAAACAACAGCCTGATCAGGCCGCGCTCCACCGAACACGAATACGTGCACGGCAAAGAAGGATACTATAATCTCCTTGAAGACGGCGTGGATTTCAAGCTGGTCTCACAGCTCAGCGGCACCTGCTGGATCTGTGCGGCTTCCTGTGCGATGACAACAGGATGCCAGAAACTGCACGGCAAAAACATTGTGTTTGACCAGATAGAGCTGCTGCGCGAAGTTTATGATGACGACAAGGAAGAAGGCGTGTTCATTGCGGAAGGCACGGATAAGGAAAAATTTGGAGGCGCTGCGATCTTCGTCCTGAACGAGCTGAGCCGGGGATTCGGTGACGGTCTTGCGGTGGACGGTGCGGTCGATGCGCAGAACTGGACAATAGACGAGGTCAAAGAAGGGATCCGCAGATACGGAGCGCTTTATATCGGCATTCCGGATACCGACAGCTATAAGGGAAACCACGACAGATATTACACCATGAACACTCCGTCCCCTGATATGGCTGAGTTTGACCATTCCATAGCAGTCCTCGGCTGGGATGATGATTTTCCCAAAGAGTATTTTAACGTGGAGGCTTCCCGTAACGGTGCATGGATCACATACAACAGCAATTATCCCCTGGATTATATTTATGTATCCTACGATACGCCTTTCGACCAGCTCTACGACACACCGTTCTTTTTGTCCGTTACCGACAGATATCCGAAGGTGCTGTCACACGACTGCGGCTGCTGGCAGAAGGAGCCTGTAAGTACCGGAGATATGACTGTGACCGCAAATGTATTCAATGAGAAAGGTACGCTTGGTGCGGTAGGGACATATGTTCTTGCGGATGATCAGGACCTTTTGGTACAGATCATGACACCCGACCTGGCCAAATGCCTGTATTCCCAGAAATGCCATGCAGACCATGCCGGCTATCACGTTTTCGAGCTGGATAACCCTATTGATGTCGAAGAGTACGCGGTCGCTGTTTCATATCCGAAGGGAGCATCCGTTGAAGGAGAATCGATGGATCTGGAAAAAGTGATACATATCGGCATCACAAGCAAAAAAGGGCAGTCATATATACAGGCTGACGGGGAATGGCTCGATATGAGCGAAAAGTCAACATGGGACCGGATCGGATGTGTAACCAACAACGCATGTATCAAGGCTCTGTACTTAACCTCTGCCGGAAATGCCATTTAGTTTCAAAAAGCATTAGCGACCCTCCCCGATCGCCTCGAGAAGGTTGTATATCCCATCTTCCGATAAAACACCTCGCTTAAGACCCTTAGACAGGCGGCCGGCTTCATCATCAGCAAAGTCCCTCTTCCACTCAGGGCTTTTGTAATATGCCTCGAGTTCGTCGGCCATGTCCCGAAGCGCCTCCGGATCATAATCCAAACTGCCGTCGAGCATCATCTGGGCCTCGCGCATGATGTTCTCATATTGTTTGATACGTCTTGCCTGCTCATTCCCGGCAGCACGCTTATCACGGTCGTTCATGATCACTCCCTATGTTTTTTCTTTGGCATACAGACACTCTTCAGAGATGATTATAAACCATTTTTCTGCGTAAAGAGAATTTCCAAAATACTAGTTGCGAGGTTTACATAACTAAAACACGGGCCTTATATTTGCTTCAATTAATACCTTTTTTACACTTCCATCTGTAAATCTTCGGAAGCAAGAATCCTTTATTTTCGGGCTTTATCGGTCTTTTTCGCGAAATTCCCATACGTAAATGTAAAAATCCGGAGAAATAAAAAGCGGGATGCAGTGTTGCAGCAGCGTTGCAGCAGAGCCACACGTCAGATCGGTTCTATGGTATAATCAGCTGGTTTAAGAAAGTCTTAGGAAGTATGGTGGAGACATATTAAATTAACATGAAGCACCGATTCTGGATAATTCCCGCATTCATCGCCGGAATACTTATTCTGATATGTCTTTATAAACTGATATTCATTGCCGGAGCTGAAATGGTGATTAGGTTCGGTTTTACCGGGCTTGATAACATGTTCCATCCCCGGTACCAATACTATGCCGTTGTCGGCTCTTCTTCCACATGGGTTCCGGCAGGCCTTGTAAAAGCATTCTACCCCGACTGGGATCTTGAAAGGGACATATACAGCGACGAGAACGATAACTGCTATTATGTTTCGATCCGGTACAGTCCGGACGGGATCCATAAGATAAACACACCCGTCATCGACATAGGCGGGGGGGATGAGTTCATAATGACATACCGTGAATGGACACAAAAAACCAATCCCCTTTCCCCTGAAATGCTCAAGCTTTTGCGTACCACAATAATGGATAACTATGACTTTGACGGGCAGTCAGTCAATGAAGACGAGGGATGGGTCTGGCGGACCGGCAGCACATACGGACTGGATGGGTTCCTGATGGTATCTCCCAAAGGGGTAAACGATCGGGCTGTTCTTGATTCCGAAGATATGATCCGCAGGATCAAGAACGGAAGAATGTCAAAGATCATGAATTGTCCCAGTAAGGGCGACTGCGAATATATCTACTTTACAGACAGATGGTAGCTGAAATGGACCAGGGGGACGGAGTCACTGGTCCATTTTTCAAAAAGAATTACATTTCCTTCCCGCTGATCAATTTCATAAGCTCACGATACACAGCATCTTCGTCATCTTTTCCGTTAAGATAGTAAAATCCAAGTTTTTCATTCGAACCGGCTCGCGGATAAACAGTAAAGTATATGCCCAGAACATCCCTCCGGCTTAAATCGGCACCGGGCTGATACTCGAACTCTTCTTTCACGATATCGTTACACTCTGCAAGAGGAGCCGCAAGATTTTTTGCGCTATATTCATCCTGTAAATAGAGTTTTTTGGAGACTTTTTCCGCATCAGGTTTCAGACACATTTCGCTGTTAATGCATCCGGAAAGGTTCGGTCTCATCTTTTCCAGATAGTAATCTTCACGGCCCAGATCATAATACTCTGATAAATGATATCCTGTAAGGCTGCTTCCTCCTATGGTTGAGAAAGCATAGAATTTTAAATCCCTGCTTTTTGACCGAAAGACATAAGCATATTCGATTCCGTTACGTGTTTCCTGCTCATAATGGTCGATACACTCAGACTCCTCCGGAACATTTTCTGCCACATACTCTTCCACTTCCTTTTGTGTGTGGGGCTTGTTATAACATCCCGAAAAGACAAGAAGTGCTGACGGGAAAATAATGATCAGAATTCTTTTGAGATGATTTTTCATATGTTCAATAATACTCCGTCAGAATGCTGCCATCATCATTGTATACCACGTGCTGGCCTTTTTCATTGTAATGCACCCACCCGTCCAGTACCTTTTGATAATCGTCCGTACACTGTCCGTTATCTCCGGGAAAGACCATAAAACAGTTGCCTTCGGAATCTATGACCACCTGCCGGTATAGATACCCTTCATAATCAGGCAGGCCGGCCGCACCCGTTTTTTTCGCATACTCCTGCCATACCTTAACCGTAAATGTTTTATCCGGATATTTTTCCTTCAGGTATTCCTCAAACATTTCACGTCTTGCATCGATTTCTTCTTCACTGATCCTCTTATCCGATCTGACCGTACACGCGCAGAGCATGCATATTCCGATGCATATTCCCAGAACCACGAGTATTCTCTTCACTTTTCTTCTCTCCATTACTGCAAGGTGATCTTCCTTCGGATTATAGCAAAAATCGATCGGATCATCATCTGTTTTGCTTTATATGACTTTTGGAAACCAAAGTGCAGCCATTTACCGTGGCGGCAACTTTCCGCCCTTCCCAGTGGGCGTATTCCTGCCGGATTATATATAGGCTGCCCCTCGGGGTGGCCTTTTAACAAGTTACGAAGCAGCTTATGAATATGTGATCATCAAATGTTCATCTGCCACATCATTATAAACCGTGCAATCCCTGTCGCTGACATCATATACATGAACGATACCGGCCAGTGTTTCATCCTGATCAAACATCGAAATGACATCCCTGGATGACGCAAGTTTTTCAGGCGAATAATGCATAGTTTTTTCATTGCTGAATACAGCTGTGTAGAGG
>JAILRP010000102.1 GCA_024698075.1 Lachnospiraceae bacterium | reverse complement strand
GTCCGTGAATATATAGACTATTACAACAATGAGCGGATCCAGGCTAAAACAAAATGGATGCCCCCTGTAAAGTACAGGGAAGCATCCATGTGTTCCACCTAAAGGGCCAATCAATATGTCCAGGATTCTGGGTACATATCAAGATTGCCCTTCTTTTTCTATTTCTTTGGTCACTATCAGTTGTCGATGACCGATACGGCGGCTCCCATGTAGCCGATAGTCTCGCTTGCCGTGAGGAACTTTCCGGGAACCACATTCCCATCCTCATCAAAGAAGAATACTTCTTCTGTTTCCGGTCTTTCGCATACACCAAGATTAAAATGGTTTCCGGTATAGACATCTTCCACATCAAAATATGTCCATTCGTCGCCGTCTTCGTCCGTCTCTGTCGTGGCTTCATACTGTCCGCAGATGACATCGCCATCCTCACTGTTGTTATCAAATCCGAACAGTGACACATACTTGTTTCCGTCAGGGCCGGTAAACATCGTGAATACCAGCTCGGTGCCGTCATCATCGATCCCATACGCACCGACGTCTACCATTGTATCGTCAACATCAAGGAGTGTGAACGATCCGTCATCTTCGTCATCGTCGGCTTCATCAGAATCTGAATCTTCCGATTCGATCTCCTGGACATCATCCTGATCTTCATCAGTTTCTTCGATCTCCTCGACCTCAGTCTCGGCTGCCATTTCAGGTTCTTTGTCGCCACCGCATGCTGTGAGCAGTGATGCCGAAAGTGCTGCTGCCAAGAACAGCATAACAATTTTCTTTTTCATAATGTCTCTCCTCTTTGGATTATTTCTCGGTTTGTCAAACCCGGGATATTATGCTATAAAGTCCGGCAAAAGTCAACCGCTTATTCTTCCATCAGATACCAGTCATCATCTTCTTCATCATAGTAATATACCTCATCTTCATATTCGTCGTAGACGAACATCATGTCGGTCTCATCATCATAGAAATAGACATTGCCGTCTTCGATAAGGTACCACATCTTCTCTTCATAATCATATTCCCAGTCCTCGGAATCCTCATCCCTCGGGCAGGAGCTCCAGCCTTCCTCATAAGCTCCCCAGCCGTTCCAGGAATCCTCAAACTCGCTGTAATCGCAATAGTCATCACTTCCACGGGCACTGACGAATCCTTCCAGCCAGCCGATATATTTCTCATCAAAGCCGCATTTTGAATACACATCGACAAGCTTGTCATAATAATCCCTGTCTCCGTAAGGAAGCGAGACGGCAAGGCCAGTAAGCTCGTTTTTGTCTGAAGTATGCCCGAAATATGCCACGCATGATTTTAACGAAGATTTAAGGCTGTCGGTCTCCTCTCCTTCCGTGCCTACGTTCTCAACGATCGACAGCACGTCACTTACGTAAAAATCATCCATCGTAACGTCGCTGCCGTCATCCTCCCACGCATCAAAAAAGCTGTCCATGAAACCTCTTCCGATCGCCTTGTGGAGCTTGCTGTAGTTTGAACCCATGAGCTTACCAGCGTTCAGGTAAGCATACACGGCCCACTTTTCCATAAGGTCGGGAACCGTCTTCTCGTTCACGAGTATCATCGTTGATGAGCCACCTTCGTCATGGTCATTCTCATTCGCCGCTATCATGCCGTCGATGATCTTTTTTCCAAGAAGAGGAGCAGATATCCCGGGATTTTCTTCAAAAAGCTTCATCCAGTCCGTATACGCCCATCCGAGGCCCGACTCAAAGTCTTCAGACAGTACGGCGTACCTGCAGAACGGTGATAGGACATAGCACGTCTCGAGATTTCCCATTATGCAGCAGTCCATTCCGATTATGTCGAAACTGATGTCCCGATTTTCGCCAAGCGCCTTCTGTATCTCATCAAGCGTCAGGGATTCTTCGTGATCCTGCCATTCATCGTAGCCGAATCCGTATACCGGGCCGCCGCCGTGGTCCCAGAAGATCAGCATATATCTGTCGGCCGGATAGTTCTTCTTTCCGTAATCTATGAAATCGGACAAAGTTGACGACGCAGTGCAGTCGAGCTGCCCCAGGTCATCTTCAAGAAGTTCGAGCTCTCCTTTATGTACCCTGTATATCTGCGAGGTCTTTGAGGATATGCCGTAATCCTGCCAACGCCTCGTTCCCATGGTCTGGATAATGACGTTCACATTGCCGCCGATTGTGGAATCCAGCATCTCGCTTATGTCGGCCGATGCCTCGCCGGCCTTGCTCTCAAGATCCGATCCGTTCATATAGATGAGGATGGTCGCTGACTTTGCATCACTTTCAAGGCTTACTGGTTCAATTTCGGATATGCTGTCTTCCTTATGCTGGCCCTGTTCCGGCTCAGCATTTCCGCCCTCATCCTCAGATTCATCTTCGTCATCCCCATCGGACTCCTCTTCAATTTCCCAGTCCTCATCGAGCGCACCGCCGCACCCGGAAAATGAAAGCGCTGCCAGTACAAGTGCGAGCATCATGCCAAGTAATCGTTTTTTCATAAATCTTTCTCCATATCATAAAATGACCCTGGGGGACGGAGTCAGTGGTTCATTTTGCTCTGGCCGTGCCTTAGAAAATGACCCCCCTGACTCCGTCCCCATGGTCCATCTGCCTACTCGAAGTACATTGTTCCGAAGAACTGCGGGCAGTGGAAGTTGGGTTCTTCAAGGTCTATCTGCGTCCATGACAGATAATGCTTATGGACCGTCTTGTTGCCGCATTTATACATGTTCGCGGCAACGTCACCGCTGAAGCTGAAATCCGGGCAGAACACGCGGATGAATTTCAGGGGTATCCGGTAGGAAGCTTCCCAGCCGTCTTCTGTCCGCTCCGTCTCTATGCCGAAGTAATCCTTTGCATCAGATCTTGCGATATTGATGCGGTCTGTCTTTTTAGGTCCAAAGCCGATGTTGAGCACACCATTCGGATTGATCTCGAAATTGAAGTAATCATCCGAGCTGCCGGGCATGAAAAAGAATTCCAGGCAGCTGTCCTCATATACGGGAGAAAGGGGCTCCGTGTTCTCCGCCCTTATGTCTTTTTCCGCGGCACTCAAGTGAACATATAGGTTCTCTTCATCATAGCATAGCTGTCCTTTGGCCCGTATTCCGTAATCATCGGTCCACAGAACCCTGTCTATGTCTAATTCCGGTATGCTCTTCCAGTCAGCCGCGCCGCTCACTTTTCTAATGGAATATGTCGGCTCCGCGATCTTTGAAGAGATATCCTGTTTATATGACTCATATGAATATCCGGCCGGATCGAGCCCTGCCTTCATCGGAGCGAGCACTCTTTCATGTCCGAGGAGCGCACCCGTATCAGGGTCCCTTGCGGACTTTAAAGTATTGCCGTTCCCGGACTGCGTCCATATGACTTTGTTTAAGAGGGATTTCGCATCAGAAAATGCCAATGTCTGCGAACGGGTGCAGTAGCCGGTTATGTATTCTCCGGCTTCATCTTCATTTTTCATGCGGGAGGCATCTTCAAGTACCCTGCCCATCCCATCGCGCATCTTCTCCTCTGCGCTCATCCAGTAATCCCTGACCGGCTTTCCGTATGTCAGGTGCTCTTCTCTCTCAACGCATAGCGTCGTAAGCTCCTTGAATGCATAATACGGAAAATCATCAGAGTTAAAATCAAAGGCCTCCGTTTCCGGCTGATCCTTTCCATAGGCTTCACTGACATAAAGGGATGCATTGCTTATAGGCACGAAAACCCCGTAAATTGCAGGTCCGACGCTCTCCCATGTGACACAGGACATCCGGGCCGGAAGATCGTCATATATCTGGAGTGCGTGGACGCTCATGGCCGTATCCGTGCCAATGACGCGCATGTCCGTCCTTCCCGTGACATCCGGGTCGTATGCGGTTCCTTCATACCTGTTCCTAAGAAGCGCACACACATCTGCAAGACCTACCTTCCTGCCGGGCGGGAAGCAGAGGGGGTATCTCGATCCCGCATCGTAATCACCGCCATACAGTTTCGGAGCAAGGACCTTATGCCCTATCCATGTGCGCATATGGCAGTAGTCCTGAGTGACTTTTTCCCCGGAATACGTATCGAAAATATTCAGCTCTCCCCTTCTGCCATAGTACGAAAAGCCGTTCCTGAGCGGCAGGCTCTCAAGCCCCGGAGAGGTGATCTTTTCCCGATAATCCGACAGATATTCGAGCGTGAATTCATTTCCGAATACGCAGACCCGGTCTTCAGGCAGAAGCACGGCCGCATACTGATGCCCCGTATACATTTCCACATACCAGGCTTCATTCTGGTCAGCAATGAACGCGATGTTGCCTTCGCTGCTTCCGTATCTGTCAATGAGTGACAGCAGGACTTTTACCGCTTCGCGTGCCGACCGGCTCTGGCATATGACAAGGTCGGCCGCCGTGTTCTCGGTAAGCCCGCTGTCTATGAGCGGATCGGCTGAGAGCGCATCTTCATTTGCATAGGCAGTGACAGCCATCGTCATCGCTACCCCGTATTCATTCGCACATGCGCCGGCATCGTTCGCCACCGAATTGGCAGCCATCGTGGATGATAAGAACGGCGCGGCGGTATATTTATATGTCGTGTCAGGCAGTTCTGAGAAGACCGTACCGTCCATGTCCACCTGCATTTTACGGCCGGGCACGTTCTCAACGCGCTCTGTAACAGTAACATGGTTGCCCCAGACCGCCTGATTATCGCTCGATCTGGCTATGATGACCGTTCCATCGGCGCTGGCCTTCTTTCCAACGTAAACCCCGGTGCATGCCATGACGGGCTTCGCCGACACAAGGACTATTGCCGCCGCAAAAAACGACATTGCCATGATGCGTTTCAGCATATATTTGTAACCTCCTGACATCACTGTTTTTTCGCTTTCTTCATTTTGGACGAAAGAAAGCAGACGGTCAAGGGGTGCGGATGATTTTCTGTTGTCCTTTTGGCGTATAACTGATATAAATGAATGGACTGAAAAAACCGTCTGATGACGATCTGAAGGGAAAAACTTCATGAGATATGATCTGATACTTTACGACCTTGACGGAACGATATGGGATTCCATCCCGACGATAATGGAATGCTTCAGGCATGCTTACACTGAGGTTCTCGGAACATGCGAACGGACCGACGAAGACCTGATGAGCTACATCGGAAGGCCGCTTGTTGAGACATTCGCAAGACATGACGAGGAAACGGCCCGGGCACTCCTTTCTTCATATCTTGAACTTAACGGCAAGCTTCTCGAAAGGGACGAGATAGACCTCTTTGATGGTGTCAGCGAGGAACTTAATAAGATAAAGGATATGGGGATCCCCCAGGGAGTCGTGACGAGCAAACGCATAGTCTCTGCCGGTGTAACGCTCCGGCATAAGCATCTTGACGATTTCTTCGACCTGTATATATGCAAGGAGGATACCGACAGGCACAAGCCCGACCCGGAGCCTCTGCTTGTCGCGGCCAAAAGGCTTGGCATCACGGACATGAACCGCATCATCTATATCGGAGATGCGGTCCCGGACGCACTCTGCGCCAAAAATGCGGGATGCGATTTTGCCCTTGTCGAATGGTCCCAGATGGACCATGCCGCGGTAATGGCCGCCGCCCCTGCAGGCAGCCGCATCATCAGCCGCTTCACCGATGTCCTCGAATAATGGCCCCCGGGGACGGAGTCATCTCAGATAGAGCTCAGCTGCATCCTGTAGTATTTCTCATAGAGGCCGCCCTGCTTAACGAGCTCCTTATGGGTTCCGCGTTCCTTTATGCCTTCGCTGTCGAGGACTATGATCTCGTCGGCACCGAGTATCGTGGAGAGCCTGTGGGCGATGGTCACCGTTGTACGGCCGCAGGCAAGCCTGTCGAGGCTGTCCTGGATATAGCGTTCGCTTTCATTGTCAAGCGCGCTCGTCGCTTCATCAAGTATCAGTATGGGAGGATTTTTCAGGAAGACCCTTGCTATCGCTATGCGCTGCTTCTGGCCTCCCGAAAGCCTTGCTCCCCGTTCCCCGACCTGCGTATCGAGTCCCGCCGGCAGTTCATTTATCAGATCTATCAGGTCGGCATCCTCCGCCGCCTTTATGATATCCTCCTCGGATGCATCCGGCCGCCCGTATGCGATGTTCTCCCTTATCGTCCCGTTGAACAGATAGACATCCTGCTGCACGATGCCGATGTACGAGCGCAGCGATTTCTGCGTGACATCACGGACATCCGTACCATCCACCTTCACACTGCCCTCTGAAACATCATAAAACCTCGGAAGGAGCGAGCAGAGCGTTGTCTTTCCTCCGCCGGAGGGGCCTACTATCGCAACCGATCTTCCGGCATCTATATGCAGGTCTATATGCCTCAGCACATTCTCATCATTCTCATAGGAGAAGCTGACGTCCTCATAATCGATGACGCCGGTAACACTTTCAAGCTCCCTTGCGCCCGGACTGTCCGTTATCTCCGGCATGGTCTCCATCACTTCATTGAACCTTGCGAATCCGGCAAGTCCCTTCTGCAGCTGTTCCGTAAACTCCACAAGGACATTTATCGGATTGATGAAAATGCTGATGTAGAGCGCATAAATTGCCAGATCCTCGACCGAAAGAGAGCATTTCGCGATCAGGAATCCACCGGCCACAAGGACCGTCACGTACATCAGTCCCTCGAAAAGGCTGTTCCCTGAGAAAAACTTGGACATCTGCCTGTAATTTGCCTTTTTGGAATCAAGGAAGGCGAGGTTGCTTCTGTCAAATTTCTCCTTTTCAATGCCTTCTCCGGCAAAGGATTTCACCACGCGGATCCCGGCGAGCGTATCCTGAAGCGCCGAATTGATCCCTGCTATCTTCTTCCGATTGTCATCGAAAGTCGCCCGCATCCGCCTGTTCTGCCTGATGGTGAACACCGCCATGCACACTCCCACGAAGGCAAGGCATAAAGTCATCGGAACATTGATGTTAAGAAGAAGTACGAGCGAGCCCACAAGCTTTATGACCGAAATGAAAATATTCTCCGGCCCGTGATGCGCAAGTTCCGATATGTCAAAAAGGTCTGCCACAAGCTTTGACATCATCTCGCCGGTGTTGTGCGTATCATAATAGGAAAAGGAGAATGCCTCAAACCGCTCGAACAGGTCCTGCCTCATCTGCGATTCCATCTTTGCTCCCATCATGTGCCCCTGGTACGTTATATACCACCGGCAGAGCATGCGGACCACATACATCAGGATAAGCGCAGCGGCGACGATCCCGAGCTTAGACAGTATCTCCTGCGATGACTTCAGAAAGAGGGTCCCCCTAAGGACGCGCAGGAACTGCGGAAATGCCAGGTCGATAAGCGACAGCAGCGTCGCGCAGAAAAGATCGAGCAGGAATACTCCGATATATGGCTTGTAATACGGAATGAATTTTCTGATAAGCTTCATGCCGTATATGATAGCACAAAATCATACACATAACACAATACATGGCGGCAGATCCCCCTGAACGATAAAAAGAGCGGACGCTGCCGCTCTTTTTACCATCCAAGTTTTGAGTTGCAAAATTAACAGAGGGTCATGCTGAAAGCCTGCTTATTGCCTCTGCGATATAGGAAACCTGAGACTCCGTGTAACCGTCGATCTCAACGTTTGCCTCATCAAGGGGAAGATATAAGATGTTGGATATTACCGACCGCATGTCTCCGTGGAATCCGTTCTGGTTGATCTTTCCTTTAATGCCGTATCTGTCTGCTATCTTTCTGAGTTCTATAAGGTCTTTTACCGAATCAAGCTTTACCGAATAATTTAACATATCAATACCTCCTTTTTATTGTGAATTTATTGTCTGAATACTTGCATTTCCTTGTTTCTGATTATATGATAATCGCATAGGGCAAATATTGATAGTCTATAAGCGGACAGGATATATAAGGATTTAGACCATCCTATAACGCCTAATTTTCACATATCGGAGATTTAATATAAAAATATGATCGTAAATTACAACTTTTCAACCGACGAGGACAACAGGGAATCCATTCCCGCGAGCAGGGATTTTCCCTTTGTTATCAAGTACACGGATTTCTCAAAGATGACCGGAGGGATCGCAGGCTGGCATTGGCATGATTTTTTCGAACTGACTATCCCGCTTAAGGACGGCATGATACTGCGCACCCCGGACAGGACGGTCGGCCTCGACCGCGGGGAGGCCGCCTTCGTCAACACGAGCATGCTCCATACGGTGAGCTGGACTGATTCTCCCGCGACCAAAGAATGCTATACATTCTTTTTCGACCGGTCCATCATCACGGGGGAATACGGAAGCGTATTCGAGGAAAAATATGTGAGCCCGATCACCATGTGCAGGGACCTCGACTGTTTTGCGATAAGGCCATGCGATAACGCAGGGCGCAGGATGATGACGCTGATAGATGACATTGTCTCGTATTTCAGCGAAGAAGAATTCGGCTATGAAATGAAGTCCCGCTCCGCACTTTCCGAACTGTGGCTTCTGCTTCTCAAAGAAACGGCGGATGTAAGAAGCAGCGCCAGGAGCATAGATCCCACCGACAGCAGGAGGATGAAGCAGATGATGAACTACGTCCATGAACATTTCCGGGAGAAGATATATCTCGAGGAGATCGCTTCATCGGCCGGGATCAGCCCCCGCGAATGCGCCAGGTGCTTCAGGCGCCAGATTGGCTTCACTCCCATGGACTACCTCAACCAGTACAGGGTCCGGATGGCTGCAGACGAGCTTAAGATGACCGACAAGCCCATTTCCTCCATAGGCGAGGAATGCGGTTTTGCCTCCGACAGTTATTTCGGCAAGATCTTCCGGCAGTATATGGACTGCTCTCCCAGGGAATACCGAAGGAACCTGCATTCGCAGAAAATCACCCGAAATGACCGTCACTCAGAAGCCGAATAATAGTGGCTTTGCCCGCAGTATGTGATAAAATGACGTGTATTTGTTTTCCTGAACGGAAAACGGGGCCCAAACAGATGAGAAAGGAATGAAAAAATGAAAAGAACCGTTCCGATCTGGGTAACAGTTGTTCTGATCATCGCATCCATAGCATGCATGGCGTTCGGCATCTATGGCGGAGAGCTTGATACGGTCCTGACGAAGGCCGTAAATATCTGCATGGAGTGTATCGGTCTTGGCTAAAAAATCGGATGCGCTCAGAAAATGTGTGCAGGCCGGCTGGGGAGTCCTTTCGAACGCCTACGTAAAAGGATTTCTGCCCGGCGGCCCTCCCATCTACAAAGGGGAACTCAAGAAGATTTGCGTTCCCGGCATGAACTGCTATTCCTGTCCCGGCGCCTTGGGCTCCTGTCCCATCGGCTCCATGCAGGCGGTTTTTGACGGGCGGCAGAGAAAATTTGCTTTTTATGTCGTGGGATACCTGGCTCTCATCGGTCTGCTCGTTGGACGCTTTGTCTGCGGCTGGCTGTGCCTGTTCGGCCTTATCCAGGAGCTTTTATACAAGATTCCGACACCAAAGCTTAAGATCCCGCAGAAGATCGACAGACCCCTGCGTTACCTGAAGTACGTGATACTGTTCGTGATGGTATTTGCACTGCCGTTTTTCATTCGGTCAAAGTACGGAACCGGCGCACCTTTCTTCTGCAAATACATCTGCCCCGTCGGCACGCTCGAGGGCGGCATTCCGCTTGTGCTTCTCAATGATGCGATGCGAAGCACACTCGGATGGCTGTTCAGATGGAAGTTCCTGCTTCTTATCATCTGCATCCTCGCCTCGGTCTTCATCTACCGGCCGTTCTGCAAATACATATGCCCGCTGGGCGCATTTTACGGCCTGTTCCAGAAAGTCAGCCTGGTAAGGATGCATGTGGATGAGAGTGCATGCGTGAACTGCGGCCTCTGCGCCAGGACCTGCAAGATGAATGTAAATCCCTGCAAAAATCCCAACAGCGCGGAGTGCATACGATGCAGGGAATGTGTAAACGTCTGCCCGAAGAATGCGCTTTCCATGGGGATACGCGATAAAAATGCTTCGGAAGATATGGTTGGTTCTGCTGTTCAGAATGAGAAAATGTGAAAAGAAATGTCACCTTCATATAGATTATAAAACAATGAAAGAACCATGGTATTTCAGGCTTACGTGCGCAAGAGGATTCGAACGGATTTCAAATCTCGAGGACGTGAACGGCTAATTCAAACGACTGATTCTCAGACACAAAGTATCGACATTCCACTCGAGAAACAGTACAATTGAATAAATGAGATTTAAAAGAGGATACACATAAATGAAATCTATCCAGACAAAACTGCGTCTTGCCATTATGGTGATACTTCTGATCGCAACAGCAGTATTTCTCCTGTTGGCTGTTACCATGGCCAGAAGGATGATCGTTAACTATTCGGATAAAATGCTGGCGACTTCAGTCAAAAGCGCCGGATTGGAATTGGAGAATGTTTTCGCCGCCTCGCCGGATGGTTCTTCGGCTGCTCCTGAGGAGATCAAAAGGATCGTATCTTCAGCCGCCGCATACAAGGATGGCAATGCTTTCCTAATGGATGCGGATGGAAACGTGATCTTTTCGACCAAATTCCCTGAAGGTCTGAAACCTGCTGAGATGAACGACCTTCAGAAGGATTTTTTCAAGCGGGTCAAGACGATCGAACGGGATGTTGTCAACGACAATCAGAAGGTCATGAACGGGAGTATCGGAAAGATCGTGGCAGTCAATCTTCAAAACGGCATGATACTCGGAATGGCCGTCCCGTCAAGAGTGTTAAGGATGCCCTGGATGCGGATGTCGTGCAGCATGGTCTTGGCAGCGATCCTGATCACGATCGGTGCATGTGCGATCGGCAATATCTGGCTAAGATCGATCATAGAGCCGCTTTCCAAAATGACGGACATCGCGGATCACTATGCTGCGGGCGACTACAGCGAAAAAATGCCTGAAGTCCGTAATGATGAGATAGGCAGGCTTTCAGCCAGTCTTCAGACCATGTCCCAAACGCTCGTAGATCAAAAAGAGCGTGCTGAGGCTGCCAACAAAGCTAAATCCGCCTTCCTTTCCAATATGTCACATGAGATCAGAACGCCCATCACCGCCGTACTGGGTTTTAACGAAATGATACTTCGCGAGTCCAACGACGGTGATATCCTGAACTATGCGGAAAACATCAGATCATCGGGACATACACTGCTTGGCATTATCAACGATATTCTTGATTTTTCCAAAATAGAAGCCGGAAAGCTTGAGATCATCCCCTCAGATTATGAGTTGTCTTCCGTGATAAACGACCTGGTAAATATGGTAGACGCACGGGCCGGGGAAAAGGGGTTGGAGCTGACACTTGATTTTGACAGAAATCTCCCCTCGGTGCTCCACGGTGACGAGATCAGGATCAAGCAGATCATTACGAACATTCTTACCAATGCCGTTAAATATACGGAAAAAGGAGGGATCGTTTTTTCGATCGGGTACGAAAAGTGCTATGAGAATCCCGAAAGCGTCATCCTGAAGGTTTCCGTAAAGGATACTGGCATCGGTATCAAAGAAGAAGACCTTGACAGGCTCTTCACCAAGTTTGAACGGCTTGAGGAGATCCGTAACCGTAATATAGAGGGAACCGGTCTTGGAATGAGCATTACGCAGTCGCTCCTTGAAATGATGGGTTCTTCGCTTAACGTTGAAAGTACTTACGGAATGGGATCGGTATTCTCCTTCTCGCTAAGGCAGGAGGTCGTTAAATGGGATCCCATCGGCGATCATAACAGCTACTGTAAAACAGCGGCTGAAGCGAAAGAGCAATACAGAAGCAGATTTACGGCAAAAGGCGCAAATATTCTTGTAATCGATGATAATTCGACAAATCTGCTGATATTTAAGAATCTCATCAAGCAGACCATGGTAGATGTTGATACGGCTTCATCCGGCGATGAGGGACTTATGCTTTGCAAAAACAGGAAGTACGATCTTATCTTCCTGGACCATATGATGCCGGAGAAGGATGGTATTGAGACACTTCGGGAGTTGAAGGCGATGCGCGGTTCGCCCAATGAAACTACGCCTGTCATCTGCCTTACAGCAAATGCCATATCCGGAGCGAGAGCGGGTTACCTGCACGAAGGTTTCCGTGACTATCTTTCCAAGCCGATCGATCCCGACAGGCTTGAGGAAATGATGATAGAGTATCTTCCGAAAGAAAAAACGGAAAGAAGCACCTCCGGTGAGATAAAGGGTGAGAAAAACAATCTTATCTCTTCTCTTACTTCGCAGGGCCTGATCGATACCGAAGCAGGCTTAAAACACTGCGACGGTGAAGACATGTACGTGGAAGTCCTGAAGTCATTTTTCGAATCCATGGATGAGACAAAAGGTGCCCTGAACGGCTTTGCAGAGAGCGGTGACCTTAAGAACTACGGGATACGGATCCATTCGGTAAAGAGCACTGCCAAGACGATTGGCGCACTCTCGCTTGGAGATTCGGCTAAGGAGCTGGAACTTGCCGCAAAAAACGGGGATGCAGAACTGGTACGGAAAAAACACGCCCTGTTCATGGATGATTTTGAAAAGATCCATGGTATTCTCGAATCCTTTGTTACGGGTATCAAAAGCTGAAATTCTCACGTGTGTGAGAGGGCGCTGGGTGTCCGGTGGACACCCGCTCAGCGCGGACCGGAGCGGAGCGGAGATCGAACCTCCGGGTTCGTATCATCCGCTCCGCTCCACGTAAAAAGACCGGGGTTAAACCCCGGCCTTTTTACGTGTACCGTGTGTGAGAGGATTCGAACCCCCGACCTTCTGGTCCGTAGCCAGACGCTCTATCCAGCTGAGCTACACACACTTACTTTTTGTCGCGCCAAACTATATTATCACAAGCCCCTGCTTTCGTCAACAGTCCTCCTAACTACATTTCAATCGGTCGCTCGCCCATTCCGGATCGCCTTCGGCGATGGGGCTCGCGGTGTAGTCAGGTTCCACCGCTTCGCGGTCCCCCTAACTACATAAAATAAGCAATCTCTTCTTCGGGAGCGGCGGTGGGCACGACAGCCTGTGCGATCATGATGGGCGACGGTTCGTTCGTCTGGCGGTTCATGACTGCCCTGACCTTTGCCGTTACCTCTACCCATTCATCATTCTTTATCGATGCGTTGTCCGCATATTCGCACGGAAAGCCTACAAATGCGATGTCCTCCGCGCAACACGTCATCGCGGGGCGTGCAACGACAAACATCTTGTCGACTTTCACATCCTTCGGATGTGCCGCCTTGGCCTTGAAGCAGACCGTCTTGTCTATATAGTTTGCGAGATTTTCAAATACGTCGATGTAGAATATCCCGTAGTCCTCGTCTCCGATATTTATCACATCGGCGTTAATGTCGTATGGGAGTTCTTCCGGAACATTGTCCTCAACCTCGCCGTCGGGCGTCTCGTAAAGCACCTGCGCACGGCGGTTGACCGCACGCACCATGCGCTTGAACATCGCACGGTCATGCTGCTCCTCACACCTGTTGAATACTACCAGGTCAGAATACAGGAACTGGTTAGTCATCATCATCTTCATATTATTGAGGTACATCTCAAACGATCCCGAATCAACGGTGGTAATAACCTCGGCAAGCTGCCAGTTGGCGGGAAGTGCGTCGAGCAGTTCGTTTATGTCCCACATGCCGTTCGCTTCGATTATCACGCGCGCCGGGCGTACTTCCTTTTCAAATCCCCTGAAAAGGTCTTCAGACACCGATTCCTCGTCTTCGATCTTCCTGACCTCAAACCTGCTCTCCCCGAGACGGATGATGTCAATGGACTCCTCGCCCTCTTCGCATATGACATAAAGAGTGGTCAGTCCGTCCTTAAACTGACCCTCATCCATTGTCTGCCTTATGAAACTTGTCTTTCCTCCGTCGAGGAATCCCGTAAACAGATATACGGGCAGCGGTCTTCTTCCCAGCATGGTTTATACTCCGAACAGTTTTGCAAGTCCTTCTTCATCTATCTGGGCGCCGATAACGCAGAGCCTTCCGGTATAGTCTGCTGCGCCTTCGCGGATCTCAGTCTCTCCCGGCGTAAGGTCAAAGTGGAGCCACTTGCCGTCATCCGAAGGAACGATCCCCTTTGCGCGGAGCACCTGTCCGAACTCCTCTCCTGAAGCCAGCCTGTCAAGTATGCCGCTAAGTTCATCGCGGCTGAATTTCTTTGCGGTTTCCCTGCCCCAGCTCGTGAACACCTCATCCGCATCATGGTCGTGGTGATGGTGGTGATGGTCATGGTCATGATGATGTTCATGTTCATGGTCGTGGTCGTGATCATGTTCATGATGATGTTCGTGTTCATGGTCGTGATCGTGGTCATGGTCATGATGATGCTCGTGATCATGCTCGTGCTCATGCTCATGATGATGCTCGTGATCGTGGTCATGGTGATGCTCATGTTCATGATGATGGTGCTCAAGCTCGAGTTCATGCTCAAGCGCCTTGGCATCTGTCATCGCACCGAATATGACGCTGCCGTCTATCTCATCCCAGGAAGTCGTGATAACGGATGCTTCCTGATTTTTGCCCCGGATGAGGGCAAGCGCCTCGTCAAGCTTCTCCTGAGTCACATCCTGTGTCCGCGACAGAACGATGCATCTTGCGGTCTCGATCTGGTTGTTGAAAAATTCGCCGAAGTTCTTCATATAAAGCTTTGCCTTCTTGACATCGACTACGGCCGTTGCTGTCGCGATCTCAAGTCCGGCCTCTTCGGCGACGTTCATGACTGCGCCTTCGACATCCGAAAGCTTTCCGACTCCGGACGGCTCAATGATTATCCTTGCAGGATGGTATTCGTCAACGACCTTTGTAAGCGCTGTCGCAAAATCACCGACGAGCGAGCAGCATATGCATCCGCTGTTCATCTCGGTGATGTTTATCCCTGCATCCTTAAGGAATCCGCCGTCTACGCCGATCTCACCGAATTCGTTTTCGATAAGTACTATCTGCTGGCCCGCAAAGACCTCAGATATGAGCTTTTTAATGAGCGTTGTTTTTCCCGCTCCGAGAAATCCCGATATTATGTCAACCTTTGTCATGATTTTTATCTACCTCCTGATCACATCCTGAACATATATAAAAACGGGAGGCTTACAGCGAGCTGTATCACCGCAAACCTGAACACCACCTGCGTGTTGGACCATCCGCCGACCTTGCGCGCCTGGTCATGCAGGGGGCACCTTACGTTAGTAAGTATCTTTATCTTGAAGAAGCGCAGGAGCGCAACCTTCACAAGTCCCAGTCCCCCGTCAAGTATCATGACAAGGGAAAAAGGTATGTACAGAAGCGGGTATCCGCTCCCGAGTGCCGTTATGGCGATCATCATTCCCATCGCGCGGCTTCCGGCATCGCCCATGAGCATCGAACTGGGATTGGCGTTATACCACAGGTACGCCACAAGGACGATCATAAAATATACAACTGAATTACGGATTATGAAATATCCGTCAAACTCCATGCATAGGAAAAAGCTCCCGAGGGTTATTATCGTAAGGGTTGCCGACAGTCCGTCGACTCCATCCGTGCAGTTCGTGACATTTATCGCACACCATACCAGAGCTATTATCAATATGAATGCCAACCAGTACGGAAGCGTCACCTCGATATACGGCGAAGGGAAGATCATAAAGGTGCATCCGTTGAAATACAGATATGTGACCGCGGTCACAACCGCCAGGCCGAGGTCGAGCGCACCCTTTACGTATTCATTCCACGGTTTTTCCGATGCATCATCAAAAAATCCCGTCAGCATCGCACCCGCCACTACGGCCAGATATATGACAAGCTCCGTGTTCACGAGCTCGAACAGGAGCGCCGCAATGACATACACGAGGACAAAGATCAGTCCTACTCCCCTTGCCTTTCCCTTTGAAAGGGCACCTTCCACGGCATATGCTCTTCCCTGGTCATGCGGAAGCCTGTCCGCAAACACCTTCAGAAGGACAAACGTCGCGATAAAACAGAATACCGCACCTGCCGCCGTGACCGGCGTTCCAAACAATCCAAGATAATAGAACATCCTCTGTACCTCTTATGCTGCATTTCCGGCAAAAATCAGAAGCGCCGGAGACCGACGCTTCTGATTATACCCTAATTTGCCAAAGATGCAAACTTTTGACAGGCGGGTCTTATCCCTCGATGGAGATGTATTTTCTCTCCTCAACCTGAGGAGCAACTTCCTTCTTGGGCACGAAGATCTTAAGTATTCCGTCTTCGAATTTAGCCTTGACTTCGCCTTCTTCGATCTCCTCGCCGATGTAGAAGCTTCTTGAGCAGCTGCCGAACGTCCTTTCCTTACGGATGTAGGTGCCGTCCTCTTCCTTCTCCTCATGCTCGCTGTCCGTCTTGGCACTTACCGTAAGGTATCCGTCCTTAAGCTCTGCCGAGATGTCTTCCTTCTTGTATCCCGGAAGATCGATGTCGAGCGTGAAGCCCTTGTCGCTTTCCTTTACGTCGGTTCTCATGACCGAAGGTATGGGAGCCTGCCTGAAGGCCTTAATGGGCTTTGAAACCGTGTCAAAAAAGTCATCAAAAAGATTTTCACCAAAAATACTGGGCATCATCATAATTCATTCCTCCTTTTAATAGGCCGGAGCCTTTGTGATCTCTTGGACTGATTATGTTATACCACAGTTGTTAGCACTCGTCAAGCATGAGTGCTAACAAAAATTGTGAAATATTTGTGACCCCCGGGGCCTGTCAGCGGTCCATTTCTGCCACCCGCTCCAAAATACTCCCGAAAGAGGTCACATCTCCTTATTTCCGCCGTCATCCCCCGCAATAAGCTCCAGGAAGAGCTCCGCAAACGCAATGACCGCAAGCGGCACGACCTGAAGCATCACGCGGTTTCCGGAATCGCCCATATCCTCCGCGAGCACGTCCCCGCGCCCGAACGAAGCGGCGAGCACTATAAGCACGAACCCCAGCGCAAGTACCAGGCTGAACCTGTCCGCACCTGCAGCCGGACCCCTCCTTTTGATCCGCATGATCACATGCTGCGCAGCAATAAATACCGATGCTGCCACGGCAAAGTACGGGAACATTCCCCATCCGCTCTGCCTGAAGAGGTTCGCGTAAAATGCCCTGAGATTTCCTATATAATGCTCACTGTCCGCAATGAGCAGGAGGATGTTTCCCGCCGCCAGCGCCGCCAGATATGCCCACGGAAGGACTGCCGGCATCTTCTTTTTAAGAGCAGGCTGGAATTTGGCGACATAGACCGCCGCCGCTCCCATGGCCGCAATAAGGAACGTGGCCTTTACAGGCGTCAGGAACAGGTATGTGTTGTCAAACACGTAAAACTGCGTAAATATCTTGAGACAGTATCCGCCGAACAGCACCATCATCGGGACGACGGCATATACGGAAAGCTTCCGGTTCTCCTCCCTGTATAGCGAAACGCACAGTATCAGCCATACGACGAAGATCGTCCCTTCTATCCTAAAGAGCGACAGCGCGACCATGAGAAGCGCATGCGCACGTATCCCACCGCAGTCAAAACAGACAGCCGAATATGCGGCGATAAAGAACATTTCCATGAAATACATGTTTGCGAGCGCCCAGTGCCCGAGTATCACAAACGGGGTCGATATCACAAGGAGAAGCGTCGCCGCGGCCGCCGCGGCCTTTGCACGGGCGGTATACCTTCCGGCGCGCTCGTAGGCTGCAAGGGCAAAAAATGCGATGAAGTTCATATGGAAGAATTCCCTTATCCCGAACGACTCCCCGAAACCGAAAAGCGCCGGCAGGGTCTCGAAGCTTACGATCCCAAGTCCCGTGTCAGTAAGCCAGAAGTCGAACTGGTCCCTGAGTCCTCCGAAGTATACGATGCAGTCCGGATATCTTTTGAAGTAATACATCGAATCGTTCGAGACCGAAACAGGCAATATTCCTGATGTGGCAACGGCTGCAAGCACGAGCACCGCCCCCAGGGCAGGGATCATGTGCCGCCACCCGGACCGGGCCGAAGCCGCAAATGATTTTCTCCGGACAGATACAGCGGCGCACGCTTCAAGCAATACGGCCAGACAGACCGTCAGTGTGTTATAAGGTATTCCTATGACAAGCATCGCATAGCCTGTCACCGAAAAAGCCGCAACCCCGACAGGGTACGCCAGCACGCACCGCCTCAGCCACTTCTCATCATTTCCGAGGAGCGCATCCGACAAAATTGCGCCGAACACGAACAGGCCTATTATCACGGCGTACTGCCTCATAAAATAAGCCGGTGCAAGCGAGCGGAGATATTCGGATATGTAAGGGGCAAGGCTGTTCATCTGGCGATCACCCCCTCTATGAACGAACGCGAGGCTATATAATAGCTGTCGGTATCATGGCGCCTCTCATGCTGGCAGAGCACCACGAGCCCGCTCCCGTCGTCAATGTCTTCCGTACATATATATACATGGGATTCTGAAATGAATGCGTTGTAGAACCAATAATAATAGAAGCCGTTCCCCCACTCACCGTTGTATCTTGTGAGCGGAAAGGTATAGCGCATCATGTCATTGGCATATCCCAGGTCATCAAAAAGCACCTTCTGCTCTTCCGATATCCTGACGGAATTGAGCGCACGGTCCTTTATCACTTCGGCTCCGTTAAAATCAAGATAGTTCCACATGTTCACCGAGTGATAATACCTGTAGAGAAAATAGTTGCCTTCATCATCGAACTTGTCGAGCGAATCTATATCGAGATCCACGTCATCGCTGACCTCATAGGCGTCATCAGCCACATACACCGTCTTTCCCCTGAAAAATTCATCAAGGAAAGCATCCGGGTATTCACCCTCTTCGAGGTATTCCGGCTGATACATGCTCTGGTTAGTCGGATGATAAAATGTTATGTTCCGGTCAAGGGTGCGGATGTTGTACACACCAAAAAACAGAATCATTCCAAGTGCATAAAGCAGGAGGGTGATCCCTTTTCTTTTTTTCAAGGCCGGAATGTTAAATGCCGCAAACGTTGCGAGCGTCAGGGCGCAGGATATAATGAGTTTCATTTGTTACCCGCCGTCTTCGTAAATCATCATTAGTATAATTCATCCGCAGTCCATTTACAATTGAAAAAGGCCCCCTGAAAATGCTATAATATCTGTATGGACCGCCCTTAAGGGGAGACGTCAATAGAAGGGGAGGATAAATATGCAGGATTACAAAAAGATCGATCATGAAAAGAACAAGGACGTGGTATTAAGATACATACCCGGCCACTTCATCACACCCAATTCCCACGTCAACTACTACATGGACTTAAGCGACATGAAAGCAAGGCAGCGTGAAGCCAGGGCTACGGGCGAGGAGCTTGCGGACCTTTATCTTGCATCAGAAGTCATTGACACGATACTGTGCATCAACGGCACGGAAGTCGTCGGAGCGTACATGGCCAACAAGCTCACAAAGGCCGGCATGATCTCCGCAAACCGCCACAAGACCATATACATCACGAGTCCCGAGAACAACATAATCGGGCAGATGATGTTCCGCGAGAACAACCAGCACATGATAAAAGGCAAGCAGGTTCTCGTTCTCATAGATGCAGCCACTACCGGCAGCACGCTCAAGAGCGCCATAAGCTCGATCAGGTTCTATGGCGGCACTCCGGTCGGCATATCAGCCATCTTCTCGGTTGCGACTCAGATCGAGAACATTCCGATAAGATCGCTCTATTCCACCAAAAATCTTCCGGACTATGCAAGCTACCGTTCGGACAGCTGCCCCCTGTGTGCCAAGAACATCCCGATAGACGCAATATGTAACGGTTTCGGCTATTCAACCGTTCAGTAGGCATCAGCAGTTTTTGAGGATCAGTATATGAAAACTATTAGCAGTAAGTATGCCGCAGCAGTGGATGATGCGGATCTTGAATATGTTGCAGGAGGCATGGGTGGCGGCACTTCATCACAGTCAGCCTCCGGTGAGGGCGTCAGCGTTTCATGTCCCAGCTGCAAAAATGTCTTTACCGTAAGCCCCACCAAGGTCTATGCGCACTGCGGGGGCTGCGGCTGTACGTTTAAGATACCCGGAAAGGAATCCGACATAACCATTTCATCACCGACCATAAAGAGCCGCTGACATCTGTCATTCCTCGGTTATCATCCTGACCGGTTCAAGCGAATTGATCCGGCGGCCGAGGAATGCGGCGGTTGCCATCGCTATCCCGCATATCATCAGTGCAGCTAGCACATAAGACTGGGGAAACACTGAAAATTCCGCCTTCCTGAATCCGAATATCGTAAATGCCGCCTTCATGAGATTTTCGCCCGAGACGGGCGATACGGCAAGCCCTGCCGCCACACCTATCAGTATCGACGGCATGTTTGAGAGCATCGTCTGGCGTATCAGCTGTCCCGAGGTAAAGCCGAGAGCCTTTGACACACCGAGGTTTCTCCATTCGCGCGTTATCTGCGCACGTATCACAAGCGATTCCACGAATGCCACTATCATTATCGTAAGTGCCGCTATGAAGAATGCGACCGCCTTCATCCCTCCGGAGATCATCCCGAGCGTCCCCGCGGCCGCTTCCCTGTAGTCGGTCACCTCAACGTCCGGATACACATCCTCAAATTCCTTTTTAAAATCAGCAAACGATCTTCCCCGCTTCAGATTGATCCAGTACGAATACTCTGTTGCGGCCGGTGCCACTCGCTCATATCCCGATGTCGTGATATATGCCATCATTCCCATGTTGTTCATCGTCTGGCAGAGCCCGCATACGCGGAAAATCTCTTCCTTCCCGCTGTTCTTTATTATTACCCTGTCTCCCATCCCGGCGCCGAGTCCGTCTGCGGCTGCCGTTGCGAGCATTATCTCATTTTCATTTTCCGGCCAGTGCCCTTCGAGTATGCTTCCGCCCCTTATGTGCTCAGTATCCGTAAACGCCCTCGTTGTTATGCTCGACACACGTCTCCCGACACTGTAATTGAACGCATACCAAGTGTCCCCGTAAACCGAGTCCACGCTGTTCATGCCAGATAAGGTGTTGAGCATGTTCCGGTCACCTTCCACCGTGACATCACAGTCAAGCAGGCCGGACATGCGCAGAAGGCTCCCATCATCCCTTGCATAAGTGTCCACCAGCCCGAAGCCGACAATGGTCGATATTGACAGGACCGCCATTATGAAAATAATCCCGAGCTTTCCTGCGAATTTTCCGAACGTATCTTTAAGGGCAAGCGTAACAGGTATCGGAAACGGCGAATGCTCAAACGTGAACGTGTTCCTCCTGCCGGCTGCCGGACCGTTTCCGCCGTGAAGCGCGGCAAGCACCGGGGTTTTGGAATACTCCCTTCCGAGAAAGAGCGTGAGGACCGATACGACCGCGCATACCCCGAATAATACGGACAGGGCCACGGCAGGGCTTATTCCCTGGTTCCATGATAGCCCGAGCGTTATCAGGATTATCGCTCCGGCCGGTTTCATAAGAAGCGCACCGGTTGCAAGTCCCGCCGCACATCCGAGCGCGGCAACGAGCAGGAGCTGGATGAGAAGTATCATGACAAGTTCCCTGACCGTATAGCCCGATGCCTCCATTATCGCGGTATTTTTCATGTTGAGCATGATGAAGTTCTTGACCGAAAAGTGTATTATCACCATTGCGATGATGAGCATTATGACCGCAAAAGCCAGGACTATCGCGATAAAGATCATCGGAAGTATGAGGGATGCCGTCTTCATAAGGTCTGCCGGAAGAAAATTCATCGAAGATAAGCTGTATCCGGGATAAGCCCTGCAGTAGGCTATATACCAGTCATTGAACTCGTTGAAGAGCTCATCGGCATAATCGTTTCCGGGCCTGCCTGCTCTTTTCGCCAATGGTGCGATATTTGTCTTGATAAGCCTGCAACGCGCTGCCTTTCCGGGATTTTCGAACTCGATATCGCTGTACATCTTTTCCGATACGAAGGTAAGATACGTCCCCATGTTCATAGGTGAGCAGAAGATGTTGTCCTCATTGTATCTGGCCACCTTCAGAAGATAGACGTTGTCCCCGATCTTAAGCTCCATAACGCTTCCGATCGGAAACGAGGAGGACAGGGATACAGGGATCACCGCCTGATTTCCGTGAAGTCCTCCGGTGGCACATGAAGTCTTCTGTATCGTGCGCTCATCCTCATATGATGCGATGTCAAAAGAATACTCCGTCCAGGTCTTTTCGCCCTTGCGGCGGTATTTGGCATATGTGTCAAGATATTTGCTGTCTTCGTATCCGGAAAGGTCATCATTGCCTTTTATTATCTCACTGAGCTTGTTCACTGCCTTTTCGTCATCCGACAGCAGTATCATAAGGTCTGCGGCATTTATCTTCTCCATCACCGCGTCTATGACTTTTCCGGTCCCGGTCAGAAAAGAAGCACTGATAAAGATCAGTGCCGATGCGGCAAGCGTCAGGATGAAGAAAGTCAGCATGTCGCCCTTCTGCTTCCTTATATTGTTTTTTGCCATGAAGTAATACCGGTACATCCTACCACCCCATATCCTGCAGGAATGATTTAAGTTTTCTGTGCCTCTTTTCGGCCGTGTCCTTCTCGGGATTTTCATCATCCTTGTAGTTTCCCGCGTACGGTCCGAGCTCCACCTCGTCGGATATCACGCCGTCAGAAAGATAGATTATGCGGTTGCCGCGCTCGGCGGCCGCGAGCGTATGGGTGACCATCACTATGCTCTGCCCCTCGGAGTTAAGGTCACTAAGGATGTTCAGCACATTTTCCGTGTTCTGCGAATTCAGTGCGCCGGTCGGCTCATCCGCAAACAATACCTCGGGGCTGTTTATCACTCCCCTGACGACCGCGACCCTCTGCTGCATCCCGCCCGACATCTGTGTCGGGAACTTGCCCCAGTCATCCTCGCCTATCTCGACCCTTTCAAGAAGCTCCTTTGCCCGCGCGGCGAGCTCCTTCCTGCTGTCATGCTTTAAAAGCCCCACCACCATGACATTGTCAAGCGCACTCATGCTGTCGTTCAGGTAGTTCTGCTGGAATACGAATCCGACATGGTCCCTGCGGAAGGCCGCAAGCCGGTTGTTGTCAAAACCGGTGATATTTGTCTCCTCCCCGTCGCTCCCCTCATAGGAAATGGCGCCCATGCTCGGCCTGTCCATGCCCGAGAGCGCATACAGCAGCGTGCTCTTTCCCGAGCCGGAGTTGCCCATTATCACTGTAAAATCGCCTTTGTATATTTCCAGGTCAAGATTTTTCAGAACCTGCTGCTTAACATTTCCGGTCGTGAAGGTCTTGGACAGATCCTTCGTTCTGATGATCTTCTTTTTCTCGGTAACTGCTGCTTCCATTTACTGCACCTTAACCTTCTGTCCGTCCGAAAGCTCTGCCATCTCATCCCAGCCGACCGTTTCGCCGGCGCCAAGGCCTTCGCATATCTCAACCATGTCGTCATTCGATGCCCCGGTCACAACCGCTCGTCTGTATGCCCTTCCTTCATTTACCACAAAAACGTATTTGCCCTCATCATCCGAGCACACCGCATCGGCGGGCACGAGAAGCGCATAGGCAAGCATGGCCGTTTGGACTTTTGCCTTTGCTTCTATCCCGAGTATGATCGAATCATCGGGATCGTCTATCCTGATCTCCACACGTATGCCCGGAGTCACACCGTCTTCGCTCGTCTTCTTCTCTATCCTTGATACATGGCAGCTGTAGTCCCTGTTCTTGATGTGGGCGCTCGCGCTCTGCCCTTCCTCGATGTTGATGATGTCATATTTGTTGACATAGCAGACGACCGCCGTATCATCAAGCGACTGTATCTGTATAAGCTCCTGCCCGGAGGATATCTGGGCGCCTTCCGTGACCTCTATCTTTGTCACCACTCCCTCAAGGTCGGATATGATACCCTTCGATGCGGTCTCGATATCCCGAAGCCGGGCTTCATTTACAAGATCGTCCGCGGCCTTTACCGCCTCAAGCTTGTCCTTTGCACCCTCCGTCTGGATGTTCAGCTGGGTTGCGGCCTTCTGGCTCTCCATGACCGACTTCTTTTCCTTGTATGAAGCCATGAGGTAGTTGAGGTACTGCAGTTCGTCCTGCCTCCTGACTATCTCCGGGTCGAACTTCTGGTCATGTGAATTTCTCGCGATCTCCTGCTCTATGTTCTCCCTTGCATGCTGAACATCATCGGGATCGTCATCCTCATCCGGAACGCAGCACGCAAGGTCTGCCTGCAGCTGCGCTCCGCGGGCACTGAGCTCCGACTGCCTGGCGGTGAGCGCCTGCTGCGTCATCAGGATGACCGCTTCTGTCGTCTCTATCTGCTGGTCAAGCTGTGCGATCGAGTTTCTCGCCTCGCCGTAAAGTCCCGCCACACGGCTCCCCGACTGCTTCGAATCGTCATAACCGCCCTGGTCCGCGGCCGCATCGAGCTCAGCAAGCGTCTGGTCCATCATCAGGTCTTCCATGTCATAGGAGACAAGAAGATCGCCTTTCTTCACGAGATCCCCTTCTTTGACATGGACGGTTCCGACCCGTCCCGCTACTTTTGCAAAATAAGTCCGCTCCGTCAGGCTTTCTGCCTTCCCGTTAAGCTCAAGCTCACAGTCGAGCTGTCCCGTCGTGGCCACTGCCGTCTTTATCGCGGTCCCGGCCGATGCCGTCACCGACACGCCGCCTACCGCGGCCGCTAATGCAATGCATGTTCCGATCACCAGTTTTTTGTGCTTCATGATATCTCCCACCGTCAGAAATTTGATTAGATCCGTAATGCCTTATGTCATGCAATACTATATGTCGTATAATATTGCGTGTCAAGTGGTATTTTATTAATTTTTGATTAAAAAGGGATTAAGTTCAGAAAGGGACGGCCAAAAAGAGCCGTCCCTACGGTATTTCACCGAGTATGGTTTTCGTTATTGAGTCGCGTTTTCCATGCGCCTTCCGCCTTTTTCCCTCATCTGGCCGCCTCCGTCGGCCGGAGGCTCCGGAGGCATTCCGTCCTGTCCCTGCATGGCCGGTCTTCCGCCTCCGTTTCCTGATCCACCGCCGGGCATCATCCCGCCCTTCTCACCATCAGGCCGCATTCCGCCCATATTTCCCGGGCCTCCCATCATCTGGTTGGTTATAGTATTGGTCTCCTTCCCGTTCTCGATGATCGTGCCGCCGTTATACTGTGCATTCCCGTCACAGTCGAAGGTGGACTGGCCGCTGATACTTATCGTTCCGCCATTTATTATTATGTCTCCGTTTGAATCCACGCCGTCCGTATCTCCGGCGGCCATCGTGATCGTCACCGTTCCTCCGTTCATTTCGAATACCGGGCTTAATGCCGATGATTTTCGCGCAGCGTTTATGCCGTCATCCGATGCGCTGATCTCTACCGTACCGTCATTTACCTGTATCGCGGTCCCCTCGATGCCCTCATGGGCCGAAAGCGAGAGCTTTCCGTTATCGATCCTGACAATGGTCGTGGCATGGACCGCATCATCCTTTGCGGTTATGTTCATGCTGCCGCCTCCGATATAGATATACCCTGCCGAATCGTCATCATCATCATCGGCGTGCAGTCCGTCGTTACATTTAGTGATGTCGAGAACACCCTGGGCGATCAGGATGCTGTCATGTGCCTCAACCGCGCTTCCTTCGCATTCAATGCTAATGTACCCTCCGGTGATCTTAACGCTGTCCTTACCCGCGATCCCATTATCCGAAGACTTTATGGACAGGCTTCCCGTCCCGTTCAGCACCAGGTCATCCTTTGAAAATATGACGGCGTCGGTATTCGTATCCCCGTCGGCGGAAAAAGTCCCGGAAGTGCTCAGGGAGTTATCCGATACAGAGGTGATGAACACCTTGTCGGCACTCTTTACGTATATGCAGGGCTTTTCGCTATTGCTTATGCTGAGCCCGTCAAGCACCAGCTGTACCTTATCCTCACTGCCGGCATCCACATAAACGGTCACATTCTCTGCCGTCCCGCCAAGAACATAAATGCCTTCCTTATCTATCGTTATATCGCCGGAGCCTACGGTA
>JAILRP010000097.1 GCA_024698075.1 Lachnospiraceae bacterium | reverse complement strand
TTTGTTAGAATACTTTTTGCGCCGTATGGCATAAAACATATACGGACCGTTATGGAGAGGTATCGAAGTGGTCATAACGAGGCGGTCTTGAAAACCGTTTGCCTTCACGGGCACATGGGTTCGAATCCCATCCTCTCCGCTCATGACAGACCCTTGAAATCCACGCATGCGGAATTCAAGGGTTTTTATATATGATTTTACAATAAAATATCCGACAAAAATCATTCCACAAAAGAAATATGTAAAATATACTTGACATATTTCTATCACGGTGATATCATATCCTCAGAAAACAAAAATGAACTGCCTGCCGATGCTGCCAAAGGGCGTCGGGGCGCAGGAAAGTATGCATAGGGATTTTTCAAGCCGATGCAATGGAAAGAGAGGATAATGATATGGACAAACTGAATGTTTTCAAAAGCACAGGAGTAGCAGCCGGAATAATCGTGGGGCTGGTCATATGTGTAGTGCTGTTCAAGTTCATGAACTCAGACAGCAGGATCGCCACGAGGTATGACGAGAGACAGAAGGCCGTTAGGGGAAAGGCCTATATGTACGGATTCTGGGGCTGCGTCATAGCCGCTGCAGCAGTCATGGTCTTCGATATAGGAGGCTTTGCCGTAGCCGGACGTTTTGCCACTGATTTTTTCATCATATTTGTCGGCATTGCGGTACAGGTGGCTTACAGTGTATGGAATGACAGTTATTACGGACTGAACACCAACAAAAAGCGGTTCTTCATCGTCTGCATAGTTGCGGTTGCCCTTAACCTTTTCACGGTCATAATGAACATAAGGATGGGCACGTTCATTGAGAACGGGATGATCGGGGATTCGGCCGTAAACCTTATGTGCGTCATACTGTTCGCCCTGATCGGCGTGGAAGTCGCGGTAAAGAGCATTATAGACGGACGTTCGGAATCTGAAGAAAGCGGGGAATAGACCATGAAAAACCTCAGACTCAAAGCCGCGAGGGCCGGAATGGATCTGTCCCAGGATGACCTTGCGAAAAAGTGCGGCGTGTCGCGCCAGACGATAAGCGCAATAGAAAAAGGGGACTACAACCCCACTATCAATCTCTGCATAGCAATATGCAAGGCACTTAATAAGACACTTGATGAACTGTTCTGGGAGTAATTGCTTATGCCACCTGCAGGAATGCGGCCCGGAGGACCGGGCGGACGATTCATGACGGAGGAGGAGATGGCGGCTGCGCCGAAGATCACCCCCGCATTGCTAAAAAGAGTATTTTCATATCTTAAACCATACTGGAAACAGCTAGTGCTGGTTCTTGGCTGCATTGCGCTGTCTTCAGTTGCGGGACTGCTCCCCTCGATCTTCACGGGGAAAATAGTCGATGAGGGCCTCATAGGAAGAAATATGAGGCTTCTTATCATATATATTGCCGCATCATTCGGCGTTACTGTGCTTGCGAGCCTTATCGGCGTTTTTGAGAGCTACATAAACAACTGGATCGCCCAGCATATAACATTCGATATGCGCAACATGATGTACGCGCATCTGCAGAAGATGTCGCAGAGGTTCTTCACGTCGAACAACCAGGGCGATATCATAACGAGGATGACTAGCGACATAGACGGCGTGGAATCGGTCATAACCGGAACGTTTCGGAGCATCCTTTCCAATTCCATAACGCTTGTCTTCGCCCTTGTGGCGATGTTTCAGAGAAACTGGGTGCTGGCTGTGCTCGGTGTCATCATCATTCCCCTGTTCGCCATTCCTACGAGGCGTGCCGGCAAAACGCGGTGGACCCTCACGAACGAAGCCCAACAGTGCAATGATGAGGTTAACGGGATCCTTAATGAAACGCTGTCGGTGAGCGGACAGCTGCTCGTCAAGCTGTTTAATAAGGAAGAAGAGGAATATGAGCGGTACAGGTCTGTCAACAGCAGGATGATAGGGCTCAATATCAGGGAGCGAATGGCAGGACGGTGGTTCTTCATGGTCCTCAGCACGGTCACGAACATCGGCCCCATGCTCTTATATCTCGTGGGCGGCATACTCATCATGCGCTATGACAGCTCTCTTACGGTCGGTGATATCACGGTGCTCGTCGCTCTGCTCGGAAAAACGTATATGCCGGTAAACAGCCTGCTCAACATTCAGGTGGACTGGATGAGGGCGATGGCGATGTTCTCGAGGATCTTCGATTATTACGATATGGACATCGAGATCAAGGAACCCGAACATCCAGTGACTCCGAAGGAGCTTACGGGTGCGGTGGAATTCAGGAATGTCGCATTCTCATACGACGGCGAGAAGCAGATACTTAAAGATATAAGCTTTAAGCTCGAGAGCGGGCACAGCATGGCGATAGTCGGCCCGTCCGGTTCGGGAAAGAGCACGATAATCAATCTTATCCCGAGGCTTTATGATGTGTGCGCCGGCTCAGTTGAGTTCGACGGTGTCGACGTTCGTAAGATGAGCCTTGAAACGCTCAGAAAGTGCGTTGGAGTCGTGTCTCAGGAAACTTATCTGTTCAACGGCACGATACGGGATAACTTAAAGTACGCCAACCCCGCCGCGACAGAGTCGGAGATGATTGAGGCCTGTAAGAAGGCGAACATATACGATTTTATCGAAAATCAGGAGCTCGGACTCGATACGATGGTCGGAAACCGCGGCCTGAAGCTTTCGGGCGGAGAGAAACAGAGGATCTCTATAGCAAGGGTGCTCCTTAAGGATCCAAAGCTTCTCATATTCGATGAGGCTACATCCGCACTAGATTCGATCTCGGAGAGCAGGATACAGGAGGCGATCGATCCTATAATAAAGGAAAGGACCAGCATACTAATAGCACACCGTCTGTCGACGATACTTGCGGCGGACATGATATATGTGCTTAAAGACGGCGAGATCGTGGAAAGCGGACAGCATAAGGATCTTGTCAGGGCAAAAGGGGTATATGCCGAGCTTTATGAGACTCAGTTCAAGCAGAGCGGCATTCCGGAAGGCGGTCTGTCCGAATATGGAATGATGCCTCTTCCAAGCGATGAATACTGATATGAAATCCGTTGATTTTTCAATGATCACGAAGGCAGCCGCACACCCCGGCTGCCTTTTTAAAAAGTTATTGAAAAATCTGCTTTACATTGAGAAGAAAAGTATATATAATATCAAAGCACGCTCTTTTGAGCGTATTATATGATCTCGACCATGGAGAAGTACCCAAGCTGGCCGAAGGGGCTCCCCTGGAAAGGGAGTAGGTCGTTAATAGCGGCGCGAGGGTTCAAATCCCTCCTTCTCCGTATTTGCCTTAAGGAGGGACCCACGGAGTGGGAGGACCCTTAAGACGGACCCACGAAGCAGGGGGGCCGCGAAGCGTTCATAATGGCCTATCAAGCAGAAGTACCGCTTCGTTCGAGATCGCTGCACCTTGACAACAGAACAGTACAACCAACCAAACCCGAAATTCCTAAACAAGAATTTCAGAAGTTTCGAGACGAGAAACGTAACACAGTAAATGGAGAAACATGGAAAGACCAGATTCTCCTGATGCTGGATCAAGAT
>JAILRP010000067.1 GCA_024698075.1 Lachnospiraceae bacterium | reverse complement strand
GAAAAGAATGGACGCCATGACCGAGAAGGGCGAATATCTGCTCGGGCATGAGAATGCCATAAAGAGCAGTTTCCTGCGGACCAACACCGGGTCCGAGGAAGATCGGTATGATGATTTTAAGGCGGCTTATTCCATGTCGGAGATATCGCGCGGCATGGCCCTTAGTATCGATGCCGGTGACATAGCTGCAAGAAGGGCAGTTAACGCACGGTTTCTCGATGATAACCTCACGGGGCTTAAAAAAGTCAGAAAAGTCAGGGACCTTAGAGACGGCGAGGTGCCGCTCTATTATCCAGTATATGCTGACGACAGGGAATCATTGCAGACGTTCCTCAGAGAGCACGACATATATGCACCGGTCCTCTGGCCCGTTTATGATAAGGCCGAAGGCGCATTCGACGAAAACGCAGCCTACATATATGAGCATCTCCTCTGCCTTCCGTGCGACCAAAGATATGATGCAAGATATATGGAAAATATGGTAAAATTATTAAGTTACTATGATTCTGCAAAAAGCAGCAGGGAATGACAATGGATAAAAGGATTAAGATAGGCACGAAAACGGTCGGGGATGGCGCATACATCATTGCCGAGATGTCGGGCAACCATAACGGGAGTCTTGAGAGGGCTCTTGCCATAGTGGATGCCGCAAAGGCAGCGGGCGCCGATGCCATAAAGATACAGACATACACCGCGGATACCATAACACTTAAGTGCGACAATGAGTATTTCAGGACTCAGGACGGCTCGCTGTGGGAAGGGCGCACCCTTTACGATGTGTATGATGAGGCGCACACGCCTTGGGAATGGCATCAGGCGATATTCGACCATGCCGCGAAGATCGGGATAGACTGTTTCTCGACGCCGTTTGACCTGACGGCGGTTGATTTTCTCGAGAACCTTTCGGCTCCCGCATATAAGATAGCATCATATGAGATCGCGGACATACCTCTGATACGAAAGGCTGCAGGCACTCACAAGCCGGTCATAATATCGACGGGGATAGCGACGCTTTCCGAGATCGACAGGGCGGTGACCGTATGCCGCGAAGAGGGAAATGATGACATCATTCTCTTAAAGTGCACATCGGCATATCCCGCGCCTTATTCTGACATGAACCTTCGGATGATAGGGAGCATGGCGGAGACGTTCGGCTGCATCACGGGACTTTCGGACCATTCGATGGGCCCTGAGGTTGCGGTCGCGGCGGTCGCCCTCGGGGCAAAAGTCATTGAGAAGCACCTTACGCTTGACCGGGCAGACGGCGGCGTTGATTCGGGATTTTCGATGAACGTGGATGAATTCGCCGAAATGGTCTCGCAGATAAGAAATGTGGAGCAGGCTCTCGGCGGGGTAACATATGCCCTGACGGAGAAACAGAAGGAAGGCAGACGGTTCGGAAGATCGCTGTTCGTCTGCCGCGACATAAAGGCGGGCGAGAAGTTTTCCGAGAAGAACATTAAGTCGGTAAGGCCGGCGTTCGGACTCGCGACGGAGCATTACTACGATATACTTGGGCGTACGGCGGCAGCAGACATTAAAGCCGGAACGCCGCTTAAATGGGAACATATAGGGCGGGAGTGACATGCGCGACCTGAGGACACTTAAGAGGATGATGTACCAGATGTACAGCATCCTAAGCAGAAAACAGAAACTGAAGATGGCAGGCATGTTCTTTGTCATCTTTATCGGGTCGATGTTCGAGCTGCTCGGTGTAAGCGCCATGCAGCCGTTCATACAGTCCATAATGACACCCGAGGTGCTGATGGAGAAGCCGTACATCGCTTTTGCCTGCCGGCTCTTTTCGATAACCTCGCCTCATTCGGTCATAATACTTACGGGCATAGGAATTGTGATCATATATCTTCTGAAGAATGCGTACCTGATCCTTTCAAGCTATCTTCAGACATCATTCAGCAACAAGACGCAGAAGGAATTTTCTGTCCTTATGATGCGTTCATATATGGCACGGCCGTATTCGTTCTTCGTTGAGCATGGGAGCGACGTGATGCTCCAGGGCGTCAATGCCGATTCAAGCGGCGTCTACATGGTCATGACTAAGGCCTTCAGCCTCCTGTCGGAAGGACTGGTCGTGGCATCGATCACGATGTACCTGGTCTCCGTCGACTGGATGCTTGCGGTGGGGGTCATGGCGGTCGGCCTTGTCTGTCTGATCGTTGTAGTGCTCGGGCTCAAGAAAAAAATATCAAGGCTTTCCACTATATCGAGAAGGACCGGGCAGTACAAGTACAGATGGCTCATGCAGATTTCCGGCGGGATCAAGGATATCATGGTCTACGACAGGAAAAAATATTTCCTGAAAGGCTATGAGGATGCCTATGACGAATCATGCAGGGCGGCGATATACTATGCATGGATAAGCTCGCTTCCTGAGAGGATAATAGAGGCATTCTGCATTGCCGGCATCATAATCACGGTGCTGATACGCCTTCAGATGGGCGTGGATGTCAATGTCTTCATACCGAGCATGGGTGCGTTTGCAATGGGTGCTTTCAGGCTGCTGCCTTCGATCGCCCGTACGGCCGGGTACATAAATGATTTTGTATATTACAGGCAGTACGTGGATGCGACATATGAGAACATATCGGCCGCAAGGGCATTCGAGAAGGAACAGAAGGAGATCGCCGCAAAGCTTAAGGGCGAGGAGATCGCCTCTGAGGATGATGTCTCGTTTGACAGGGACATAAAAGCCGTCAGCGTCTGCTGGAAATATCCCGAAGGGACCGACAGGGTGCTTGACGGACTTGACATCACCGTAAACAAGGGTGAAGCGGTCGGAATAATAGGTGAATCCGGATCCGGAAAATCAACCCTTGCCGACATACTCCTGCGCCTCTACAGCCCGCAGAGCGGAGAGGTGCTGATGGATGGGATAAACATAAACGCGATCCCGCGTGCATGGTCGAAAGTCATCGGCTACGTTCCGCAGTCGGTATTTTTAGTCGATGACACGATAAGGGAAAATGTCATATTCGGAGCCGATGACCCTGATGACGAAAGGGTATGGGCTGCACTTGAGAAGGCATCGCTTGATGAGTTCGTAAAAGGTCTTCCGAAGGGGCTCGATACGCCTGTCGGAGAGCGCGGAGTGAAGTTCTCGGGAGGGCAGCGCCAGCGTGTAGCCATAGCAAGGGCACTGTATGCCAATCCGCAGATCATGATACTCGATGAGGCAACATCGGCACTCGACAACGAGACCGAGGAAGCCGTCATGGAAGCGATAGATTCCCTTGCAGGGACGATGACGCTCATCATTATCGCACACAGGGTAACAACACTTAAGGGCTGCGACAAGATATATGAGATCACGGGCGGAAAGGCCGTCCAAAGAGATAAAGAGGAAGTAATAAGCATTTAGCATGGTGACTGTCATGGATGCAGCAAAAATGAAAACCGCAGTTATAATGGCAGGAGGACGCGGCACAAGGCTCATGCCCTATACGATGGTGATCCCCAAGCCGCTCGTTCCCGTGGGACAGTATCCGATAATGGAAATCGTGATAAGACAGCTTGCCGCATGCGGATTTTCCAGGATAATAATAGCGGTCAATCATCAGGCGGAGCTTATAGAGACATATTTCGGAGACGGGAGCAAATACGGGCTTGCGATCGAGTATTCGCTCGAGACGAAGCCGCTCAGCACAATGGGGCCTCTGCGTCTCATGAAGGACCTGCCGGATGATTTTCTCGTAATGAACAGTGACATACTGACGGACCTTGACTATTCCGAATTCCTTGCCGGACATGTTAAAAGCGGCAGGATATTTACGATATCCTCGTACAAGAGGGTGCAGAATGTCGAGTATGGGGTGCTTCATGAACAGGACGGGATCCTGACTGATTTTACGGAAAAGCCGAAGCTTGACTATCTGGTCAGCATGGGAGTGTACGCCCTTTCTAAGCGGGTGCTTGACTACATACCGTATGACGAGTTCTTCGGTTTTGACAGCCTTATGAGGGTGCTCCTCGAAAACGGCGAACAGGTTGGGATTTGTCCGCACGACGGGTACTGGCTTGACATCGGGCGTCCTGATGACTATCAGCAGGCGGCTGATGAGTTTGAGAGCAAGCGGGATATTTTTTTGAAGAAGGAAATCTGATTATGCGTGTACTTGTAACGGGTGCGGAAGGGTTTATAGGCGGCTACCTGACCGGGCGGCTTCGTGCGGACGGCCATGAGGTGATCCTCTACAGGCATTCCGACGGAGACCTCCGGGATAAGGGAAGCCTTGACGGATATGACGGTGTTGACGCGGTCTACCATCTGGCGGCGAAGACTTTCGTACCCGAGAGCTGGGACGATCCGAGCGCTTATATCGCCGACAACAACTCGATACTCATAAATGTGCTCGAATTCTGCAGGAGGGCAAAGGCCTGCATGATCTTCATAAGCACATATATGTACGGCGAGCCGGAGTACCTTCCGATCGATGAGAAACACAGGTGCGTGATGAGCACGCCCTATCACCTGAGCAAAAAGATCGGCGAGGAGATATGCGAGTTCTACAGCACGAATTTCGGTGTCGATGTCGCTGTGGCACGTCCGTTCAATGTGTACGGGAAAGGCCAGAACAGGGAATTCCTGCTGCCTAAGGTATATTATCAGGTTGCGGACAGAGGGACGGATGAAGTCTCTGTGTTCACGCTCGCCCCGAAAAGGGATTACGTCTATGTGGAAGACGTTGCCGATGCGCTTGCTAGGCTTCTGCCTCATGTCAGCGGATATGACATATACAATATCGGTTCGGGCGTATCTTACAGCGTTAAGGAGGCAATTGACATCATTCAGACAGAGCTTGGGACGAAAAAGAAGATAACCGAAAAGCATTCAGTCCGGAAAAACGAGGTCATGGACTGCGTGGCTGATGTGTCACACCTTACGGAAGTGATCGGGGATCTTTCGATAACGCCGTTTGCCGAAGGCATCAGGAAGTGGCACATGCTCGAGGAATGAGCCGATGCTTTGTGACGGGAGAATGGTTTTATGACAAAAGTAGTACAGTTCATTGCTTCTTCAAGCATATACAACGAACATCTTCAGGAAGAGCTGACAAAATGCAGCTCTTTTTCCGATAGATACGAAAATCACTGCATCAACCTTGATGAGGAAATGAAAAGATATGACGGGATAAGGGGCAGACGGTATGAGGACCTCGGCAAGGCCGGCAAGGCCATGTACTGGCTCTGCATGAACAGGTTCCTCAAAAAGGAGTACGCTTCATATAAGGGAAGTGTCGTGAACATCCAGTATGTCAGCGTTTTCTTTGTCATGCTGCTCCCGTTCCTTACATCAACGTTTGACAGGATAGTCTTAAGCTTCTGGGGAAGCGACCTTATGCGGCAGAACGCCGTCATACTGAAGCTGCTGTCGTTTCTTATCGCTAAAGCCGATATCGTAACGCTGCAGACCCCTGAGCTCGTAAAGGTGTTTGAGCAGAAGATGGGAAACAGATATACCGGCAAGGTGCGCATCGTCCGCTTCGGCAACCCGTTCCTCGATGACATCGACGGCATGGATGATGCCAAGGTCAGGGACTTTGCGGATAAATACGGCATTGACACCGGCCGGAAGGTAGTTGTGGTAGGATACAACCGCACAAGGGGACAGCAGCACCCGGAGGTATTAAGATCGCTGATCGAAAATCAGACCGACAGGAATAAGATATTCCTTGTCATTCCGTGGACGAGCGGACCGTGTGACGATCCTGAGGGATACAGGAAGGAACTTGAGGAGATCCTTGAGGATAAGTATGACTATGTCTTCCTGACAAAGTACCTCTCCGATGAGGAACTCGTGGCGCTCCGAAAAGCAACAGACATACTAATACAGGTTCAGATAACGGATTCAATGTCGGCGTCGATGGAAGAGACGCTTTATGCGAAGGGCGAGGTCATCACCGGCTCCTGGCTTCCGTACAAAGACTTATATGACCTTGGCCTTACCATGTGGCAGGCAGATTCTGCGGCTGCGGTGGGAACTGTGCTGGGTGAGGCACTTGATTCTCCGATGTCTTCCGAGACTCTTGAAAAGAACAGGGAAGTCATCGGAAACAGATACAGATGGAAAGATGCCGTGCACGACTGGATAGCGCTTTATTCGAGTGAAAAATGATGGAATTTACTTACAGAGGCTATGAACGGCTGCTGAATAAGCTCATATCTTTGGACTATGAGTTTTCGGACTACAGGAGCTGGGAAGATAAAAAACGTTCCGTGATCCTGAGGCACGACATAGATTATGACGTGACGAAGGCTCTTCGCCTGGCGGAGCTTGAGGCAGGGATAAACGGTGTGTCATCGACATATTTCGTGCTCCTTACATCAGATCTTTATAACGTGTTCTCAAAAGAAACGAATGAGATGCTGAGGTCTATCGCGGATATGGGACACGGGATCGGCCTCCATTTTGATGAGAAGAGATATGAAGGCATCGGACTTGGCAGACTGGCAGATAAGATAAGACAGGAAGCCGAAATCCTGAGCGATGTCCTGGGAACAGGGATCGATACGGTTTCGATGCACAGGCCGCGGAAGGAACTGCTTGATGCGGCACTTGCCATCCCGGGCATGATCAACAGCTACAGTCCCGTATTTTTCAACGAATTCAAGTACGTTTCGGATTCAAGGAGAAGATGGCGGGAGGATATAGACGCGGTAACAGAGGCAGGATATGACAGGCTCCATATACTTACCCATGCATTCTGGTATAACGAAGAAGAGATTGGCATTGAAGACAGCGTGGAGTCGTTTGTCAATGACGCGAACCGCTGCCGGTATGAGAAAATGTCACAGAACATAACGGATATCGGGGCCATAATGGGAAGGGACAAGATCCGCTGACAGCCGGCGGGTCATGTCAGCAAAAACCGCCGGAAGGATACGGCGGCAGAAAGGTGCAGCGCATGAAGATCAGGGAGATTCTGGACCGGCTTGATGAAGACGGAATAAAGTATGAATTTACGGGGGACACCGATGCTGAGATCGAGGGATTTTCGTCCCTTGCAAATTATGTGCCCGGCTGCCTCACGTGGATAAAGAAGGAAGAAAAATATGAAGAGGCGGGAAGGCCGAAGGACATCGCATGTGCCGTTGTGCAGAAGGGGGTTCAGGTGGACTTCCGAAATGCCATCATTGCGGACGGATCAAAAAAGGTTTTCTTCGGGATCTTAAGACAGTTCTGGGGAGATGCACCAAGGTCAGGCGGAGTCGGAAGCGGCACCGTCATATCCGATGATGCGAAGATCGATCCTTCCGCGGTCATCGGATGCAACTGCACGATCACCGGTCAGGTGTCTGTAGGAGCCGGTACGGTCATCGGAAACAACGTTGTCATACAGGGCAAAGTCAGCGTCGGAGATGGCTGCGACATACATTCGGGAACTGTGATAGGTACGGACGGGTTCGGATTCACATATGATGATGACGGGACGATGCATAAAGTCGAGCACTTCGGAGGCGTTGTAATAAAGGATGACGTCGAGATCGGAGCCAATACCGTGATCGAGCGCGGTACCATAGACAATACGGTCATAGGATCCGGCACGAAGATAGGAAACCTTGTGCATATCGGCCATAACGTTCAGATCGGCGACAGGGTCAGCGTTGTCTGCGGTAACCTCGTGTGCGGAAGTTCCAGGGTGGAAGACGGAGCATACATTGCACCGGGCGGAATGGTGAGAAATCAGATAACCGTGCATGAAAACGCATTTATCGGGCTCGGGGCCTTAGCGGTTTCCGATGTTGAATCCGATATGGTCGTTGTCGGGATACCTGCCAAGCCGATAAGGAAAGTCAGAAAGGGAGACAAGTGATATTCACTGCCGGCTCCAGCTCCTGATCAGTTCGGTGAGTTCCTGCTGTGCATCAGGTATGTCTTCGCAGTATATGCTCGTTCCCCTGACGATCTTCGCCCCGGGGGCTAGTTCTTCTATCTCTGAAACGGTCCTTCCGAAGCCGCTGCTTCCCTGGGTCGCAAAGAGATATATGGTCTTGCCGCCGAAGTCATTCTGTTCAAGAAATGTCGCGACCGGCATCGGTATCGAATTCCACCATAGAGGATATATGAGTATTATCTGATCATACGGTGACACGTCTATGGGCTCTATCGCAGGACGTGCACGGGCGCGCAGCTCCTCGCCGGCTGCATCTATCGTATCGTCATATGATGACGGGTAATGACCGCCTGTAAGGGTTATGGCGGCGCTTTCGCAGCCGATCATGTCAGTCACCATATCTGCGAGAAATCGGTTGCTTCCGGTAAGCTCTCCGTCAACGATCATCAGTGACGCTCCGGATACCGCATCGACATCAGGTTCAAAATCGGTATTTCCCACACGCGTAAAATATACGACAAGCGGCTTTTTGCCATTCCATCCGATGGTTTCTTTGGGTGCCTTCTCGCTGTAGGAAAACTCAACGGTCTTCATGTGACGGTTCATATACGGGATCCCGAACAGCCACAGCGAAAGAACTGCTATGATCAGAATGGCAGATACCGCCAGTGCGGCCTTTTTCTTTTTCGTCATGAATCCTATTCCTCCTGAGCCGGCTTAATACTTGCATGGCATATGATGCGCTGTTGTCACTATTCTATCATGGCACTTCGGAATTCTCTCGGAGATATCCCGGTTGTCTTCTTAAAACTCCTGTTAAA
>JAILRP010000046.1 GCA_024698075.1 Lachnospiraceae bacterium | reverse complement strand
CGATGGGGACAGTGCTTGAAAAGGTAAGACCTTCGGAATACAACGGAATGATCACCAACCGCTCTGTTTACTATAACTATCCGGTATGGATCCCGATAAGGAATGAAAGAGGAATGTATGAAAGAAGACAGGCTCTTGTTTCCATGCATCACAAGCTGAACGACGGATTTCTTCCGCTTACGACAGAAAATATAGTTGAGCAGGCATATGAGATGCTCGGCGATACCTACGGCTGGGGAGGGATGCTCTCGTCCGCTGACTGCTCAAGCTATGTGAGGGATATCTATAAGTGCTTTGGGCTTGAACTTCCCAGAAATACGACCTGGCAGGCGGCTATGCCGGCCCTTAAATATGATATCCAGGCGGCGGATGAGGAAGACAAGAAGGCGCTGTTTGACGAGCTTCCCCCGGGAACCATTCTGTTCTTTAAGGGCCACGAAATGCTGTATCTCGGACATGATGACGATCACTATTATGTGATCAGCTCTTCCAGCTCGATGCTTGACCAGGAAACCGGAGAAAAGAAGCGGGTGCGGAGCGTCATCATCAATACGCTTGATGAGAAGAGAACGAACGGCAATACATGGATGAGCGAGCTGTATGAAGCGGTTGTGCCCTATGTTGAAAATGAAGAAAATATAACCATTCCGATCTTTACAGTCAGGGAAGAGGACGAAGAGAAGGATGCTGAAGAGAAAGAAGCCGCCTCATCGGATAGTAACGGAACCGGGACAGCCTCTGCTGACGATAATGTAAACGATTCGGCTTCCGAAGAGGAAAATGAGGAAGAGGCCGGGCCTTTAGCCTATAAGGAGATCGCCTTTGACGAAACCTGGGAATATGCGGAAAATTCAAAGATAAATACCGGCATTGCAAGGTTTTACCGATCTGATGCAAAAGAGCGGAAGCATATAACCGTATGTATTAACGCAGGACACGGCACAGAGGGCGGTGCGGACCAAATGACACTCTGCCATCCTGACGGGAGCCCTAAGATCGTCTCAGGCTCGACAGCGGCAGGAGCCACGGAGGCAACGGCTATTGTTCCCTTTGGGACGACTATGGCGACCGGCGAGGTCGAGGCCGCGGCCACCCTTAAGGCCGCGATGGTAGTGAAGGAAGAGCTTTTGAAGGAAGGCTATGACGTACTGATGATCAGAGAGACCGAGGATGTTCAGCTCGACAATATCGCGAGGACGTTAATAGCCAACAACTGCGCGGATGTGCACATTGCGCTCCATTATGACTCCACGGATACGGATAAGGGCGTATTCTACTGCAGCGTGCCTGACGATGAAGGCTATAAAAATATGGAGCCTGTAAAGTCGCATTGGGAGCTTCATGAAAAGCTTGGGAAGAGCCTGATTTACGGACTTACGAAAGCCGGCCTTCCTAAAATGAACAACGGTGAGCTTCCCATGGATCTGACCCAGACTTCCTACAGCACGGTCCCGTCGGTAGACCTTGAGATCGGAGACACCGTTTCGGACTATTCATATGCGACGCTTGTAAGGGTTGCTGGTGGCATCAAGGATGGATTGAACTATTTCTTCGAAAACCACCGCGTCAGCGCGAAGGCGTCTGAGAATGATCAGGATGCACAGGGTGCGTCCTGATGAAAATAGACAGTTCTATGGTAAAAGGAGACACTTTTATGATGAAAGAATTTTTTATTGACAGTGACGGCATAAGCCTTCATGCGAAGCTGGATTTTCCTGCCGGAGTGGAAAGCGGGCCTCTCTGTATCCTGATCCCGGGGTTTACGGGACATATGGAGGAGGATCATATCGTTGCGGCAAGGGATGCGATAAATGATGCCAGGGTGATCGTGCTTCGTGCGGAAATGTACGGGCATGGCGGAAGCGGCGGAAAGTTCAGAGACCATACTCTGTATAAATGGGTGACAAACGCCCTTTCAGTAGTAAAGTATGCGAAAGGCCTTCCGTTTGTGACGGATCTTTATCTTTGCGGCCATTCACAGGGCGGTCTCCTGACCATGCTTGTGGGCGGGATGTGTTCTGACGATCTGAGGGCCATCATTCCCATGTCTCCCGCCTGGATGATCCCTGATTACTGCAGGGAGGGAAGGATACATGAGATATTATTTGATCCGAAGCATATTCCTGAGAAAATACAGTCTGATGAGTGGGAGCTTTCAGGAGACTATATCCGCGTCGCGCAGACTTTGCATCCGGAGGATGAAATAGCAAGATACGAAGGGCCTGTTTATCTGATCCATGGAGATATAGATCAGGCGGTGCCTTATGCCTGCTCGGAAAAGGCGCTAAAGCTTTATAAGAATGCGAGGCTGATAACGATACATGGCGGAGACCATTGCTTCGTAGGGCATTTAGATGAGATGTCGGATGCGCTTAGGGACTTCTTTAGAACGAGCTTGTCCTGATTGCCTGCATTTAATAATGATCATGCCGGGAAAAGAGAGCCTTCTTTTCCCGGCATACAGTATTTTATATTAATTTTCAGCTGTCCTGTTTATTTCCGAACTGCTTAAGAAAGAATCCTATGACGACCCAGGTCGCAAGTGAAAAAAAGTTGCCGTATCGATCTCGTCCGCTGGAAAAAAGCCTTTCTGCTTCCTCATAGTCTATAAGTTCATATCCTGAAAAAAGCTCTGAACCGACGGCTCCATCCTGACAGATATCGACAGTATCATCAATATGTATCTCGGCGCATAAAAAAGCATTGCTTTCATCGCTCATCCCGGGCGAGGAAAAAGCGCAGGGGTTTATTACGGTGATCCTATCCGTATCCTTAACCGTGAGCCCGACCTCTTCCTTTATCTCGCGGACGGCGGCCTCTTTAAGCGGATCCTCCTTACTTCTGTCTTCGGGATCTATAAGGCCTGCAACGGGGCCTAAGAGATACTGTCCGACAGGATAGCGGTATTCATAGCTCATTAACAGTCTGGGAGGGCCGCCGGGGCTTAAAAGCACAACCGCGATCGTCACCGCATCCGGGATCATCGAGCGGAATTCCTCGTCCGGCTTGAGCGCCACCAGATCCTCTAAGGGCCTGCGTGAAGCATCATAGTAATGCTTGCCCTCAGCATACTTAAGATCATACAATCTTAAGAATTTTACATCCGAAAGAGTATCTACATTTTCCTTTGTATAATTGGGTCTTCCGGCCCGAAGGTCTGTTTCGTATTTTTCCTCTTTGGCCATCTCTTTTTCCTTCTTTTAAGTATCGAACCGCCTCAAACAATACGGTAACCATATGGTAAGCTGAATTTTGTGTTTCGCTTACTAAATTACTCTTCTTCGGTTCTATGCATTTCGAAT
>JAILRP010000030.1 GCA_024698075.1 Lachnospiraceae bacterium | reverse complement strand
GTGTAACTTTTGAATATAAAGTCGTAGGCAAGACGGCGGAGATAACCGGTTATTCTCATATTGGCAGTGCATCAGACGACCTGGGAGATCTCCGGATCCCGGAAATGATTGACGGCTATACCGTAACGTCGATCGGTCCCAGAGCTTTTGCAGGCGCAGGTTCCTTTACGGGCAGCCTCACGCTCCCTGACACTCTTACCTATATAGACGAATATGCCTTTGATGGCTGCGTCAGCCTGAAGGGATCGCTGGTCATCCCGGACAGCGTCAAGTATATCGGCCCTTATGCTTTCAGAGAATGCTATGGCATGGACGGGGAGCTGGTAATAGGAGAAAATACTGAAGAAATATGCGATTACGCCTTTTTTGGATGTAATAACCTGCATGGGAATATCGATATACCGGCCAAGGTAAAGAAAATCGGAGCGTTAGCATTTTCGGGATGCACCGGTTTTGAGGGCAATTTGAAATTCAGGACGAACCATTTAGAGGAGATAGGAACTAGTGCTTTTTCCGGCCTCAATATTACCGGAGGGATAGGATTTCCCGGAAAAATAGATAGTATCGGTAATAGTGCGTTTAAAGAATGTAAGCGGCTTGATGGAACGCTTTACTTTGGCGGCGATGTCGGATTTATCGGAGCTTATGCCTTTGCCTACTGTGGCAATCTTAAGGGAAGTATTACTCTTAATAATTCTTTAGTTGGGGACAATTCTTTTAAGAGCTGTAAGAAACTTGGGCCTGTGCTTACTTTGGGCAAGAATACCGAATGGGATGACAGCTTGGGCATGTACAGCCATTCATTCCTGTACTGCTGCGGGATAAAAAAGGTTGTGAACAAGTCAAACGATAAATTTACCCTCAATGGCTTAAAATCGGATTCGTATAAGGATCCGTGGGGCACATGGACGGATCAGAAGGGTAATTATGTTTATGAACTGGCGAATGGTACTGCGACACGATCAGACTATGAAGAGATCTACTCTATCACAATGCAGGATGGATCGAAAGCGTATGATACAGATGAATATCGTATAGAAGAAGCGAAACCGGGCGATACGGTAAATGTTGTATGGCTGTATGATGGTGAGGATAAGGAATTCGTCAAATGGGAATCAAAGAGTAAGAATGTGAAATTCAAAGATCCGTATGATGAGGATACAACCTTCGTCATGCCTGCAGAAGATGTAGAAATAACTTACGTAGAAAAAGCTGTTAAGTACTACACCATCACAATGCAGGCCGGATCGGAGGCCTATGATGAAGACGGATATCTTATAGAAGAAGCGAAAGAAGGCGATACGGTAAATGTTGTATGGCTGTATGAAGGTGAGGATAAGGAATTCGTCAAATGGGAATCAAAGAGTAAAAAAGTGAAATTCACAGATCCGTATGATGAGGATACAACCTTCGTCATGCCGGCAGAAGATGTGGCCATCACTTATGTGGAAAGAGAAAATGGTACCCCGGAGCCTGATCCTGAACCAAAGGTCTGCCCAAATGTCGTTACAAAACAGAAGGTGGATCTGTCATTGACGGACTATTTCGGAGCGGAATTCGAAAATAAGGACAGCTGGACGGTGGAGCCCAAAACTCTTGGTTCTGTAAGCAAAGGTATCTTTACGGCCAAGAAGCCGGGTGAGGTTACGGTCACATGGATGGATAAGGATAAAGATTTAAAGGGCATAGCAAAGTTTGCGATAGAGGTTCCTGAGATCGACTATCCGATCAACCCTAAAAACGGCAAGAAGCTTACGACGTTTACATATAACAGGATTGATGAAACGATAGATGTATCTTCACTGATCTCCACTCCGTCCGGACTGACTCCGGCTAAGTATGAGTGTACTGATAAAAACGGCAAAAACTTCAGGTTTGATGCCGAAAACAACACGCTGACCGTAAAAAAGACCGGAACCTGTAAGATAAACGTCTATTACAACTACGGGGATAATGAGAGGAATGCAGCGAAAATCCCTATCAGTATCAAAGCATCGCTGCCGAAGCTTAAGGAAAAACAGAACCTGAAAGAAAATAAGAGTACTACCATAGCTATTACAAATGTGCAGGACGATCTGGATGTCACCTGGGGTGCTTTTGTTTATGAATATGACGAGGATGAATATGATGAATGGCCTGAGTCGGAAGATCTTATCATAGAGGAAGTCCCGGAATCCAATGGCCGAAAGTGTAAGATCACGGCAGCAGGCAGCAAGGGAACAAAGGTCTGGCTGACTGCATTTGTAGGTGACGAGTACGATGAGTATGACTGTCTGGTGACGATCAACTGATCGGCAGCCGGAAGAATGAGGGCCCCTATATCAGAAATGATATAGGGGCCCTTTTTTCTTGCCCATGGGCCGCTGCGGTATTATAATGGTAAATGTCGGAAGGTAATCGGAACGGTTTTTCCAGATCATAACGATCCGGACGATAAAGTGAGGGGAAGCATGCGCGGATGGGGACAGCGTAATCTACGAAAGATCTGCTTCATGATTTTTGCTTCGGCGGCAGCTGCCGGAGTGATGTCTCTTTGGGCGGTAACGGACGTGCATGCCGCAAAGTCCGTGACCGTTGTCATAGATCCGGGACACGGCGGAGCCTCCGCCGACGGCGATGAAACCAATTCCGGATGCAAATACCACGGACTTGAGGAAAAAAACGTCAACCTTATAACCGCCAAGTCGCTCTATGATGAGCTCAGCACTTACGGGAATGTCAACGTCTATATGACGAGGGATGACGATACGGAAATATCCCTGAGCGACCGGGTGAAGTTTGCCGATGAAAAAGATGCCGATGTTCTCGTGTCTGTCCATTACAATGCTTCGGCGGAACACAATTTCTTCGGCTCCGAGATATTTACTTCCGCGTACGGGGAGTGCTACGGAGTGGGACACGCACTTGCCGAGTGCATCATGTCTGAGTGGGTTTCGGAAGGAAACATCCGCAAGGACGTCAAGACAAGGATCGGCAACAAGGGCGATTACTACGGACTCATAAGAAACGGCACATCCATAGGGCTTCCGACGATCATACTCGAACACGGATATCTTGATAATGACAGGGACTACCTGCGCATCGGAAACAAGGAGGCGTGGGAGTCATTCGGAATAATGGATGCAAAGGGCATCGCCAAGTTCTACGGACTGGAGAAAAATGTGGTCCGGGAGAGCGTGGGTCCCACATCCGAGATCGAAAATCCAGATGACCCGATAATGCCCGATGATACGGAACCGACAGGCGTCAGGCTTGAGGTGGACAGCTACAACAGCAACAAGGGCAATGTTGAGTTCACGCTCTATGCATATGATGACGAGAGCAAGCTCATGTACTACGGGTTTGAGACGGGTGATGTAGACAAGGATACTGTATTTCCCGAACTCGAACTCTGGGACGGCAAGAACGGAAAGCTGACCGGCACGTACCATCTGCAGCCCGGATATGAGGGAAAGCTCACGGCGAAGGTCTACAATGTCTACCAGCTCGATTCCATAAGCAATTCCGTCAAGCTCGTTCCTGACGAGGAAGCCCCCGATGATGAAGAGGACAATGCGGTCGTGGAAGAAGAGCCCGAAGAGACTGATGACGGCGACGCGATGTTCACGGACACCATCGAGGAAGAGCCCGAAAACAGCTGGATGATAGGCGGCCAGGTTCCCAAGGCCGATACGACCGCGATCGCCAATGCCATAGACAAGAATACGGAATCCAAAGTGAAAAGATCATATACGGGCCTTATCATCGCGGGGCTCGTCGGGGCGGTCACCATAGCGGTGGCAGTCGTTTTAACAGTAATGTCGGCGGCGGAGAAACGCCGAAAGAAAAAACGCAGGCGCGGCCTGTTTGATGACTGAGGAGGAGAGTCATATGAGGATCACTTTTGTCGGAGCGGCACATGAGGTAACGGGCAGCTGCCATTACCTTGAAGTTGGCAGAAAGCATATCCTGGTGGATTACGGAATGGAGCAGGGGATAAATATCTACGAGAATGTCCCGCTTCCCGTGGATGCGTCGGTAATTGACTATGTTCTTCTGACCCACGCCCATATTGACCATTCCGGTCTGCTTCCTCTCCTGTACGCAAAAGGGTTCCGCGGAGAGATATACGCAACAAAGGCAACCGTGGATCTGTGCTCGATAATGCTGCGAGACAGCGCACACATACAGATGTCCGAAGCCGAATGGCGAAACAGGAAGGCCAAGAGGTCATCGGATGTCGGCGAATATGTTCCCCTGTACAACATGGAAGATGCCGACGGCGCGATCAGATGCCTCGTTCCGGTGCAGTACGGTGAGAAGGTTGAGATATGCGAAGAACTGTCGATAAGGTTTACGGATGTTGGTCACCTTCTCGGATCGGCTGCCATCGAGGCGTGGCTTACTGAAGAAGGCACCACGAAGAAGGTCGTGTTCTCCGGAGATATCGGTAATGACAACCAGCCCCTGATCAGAAACTTCAACACCATAGATGAAGCAGACTACATACTGTGTGAGAGCACATACGGAGACAGGCTCCATGTAAAGGGAAGAGTGGATTATGCGGGCGAGCTTGCGAACATAATCAGGGAGACTTTCTCCAAGGGCGGAAATGTCGTGATCCCTTCGTTCGCTGTGGGACGCACGCAGGAGATACTGTATTATATACGTCAGATCAAGGAAAAACACCTGCTCGACGATCTCGGGGAATTTCCGGTATACGTTGATTCCCCCCTTGCCGTTGAAGCGACGGGCGTGTTCAACAAGAACGTTTCCGAATGCTTTTCCGATAATGCGCTCGAACTCGTAAAGCGCGGCATCAACCCGCTCGTGTTCCCGGGTCTCAACCTTTCGATCACGAGCGACGAGTCGAAGGCCATAAACTTTGATACCGAACCGAAAGTCATCATATCCGCGTCGGGCATGTGCGAAGCCGGACGTATAAGGCACCATCTGAAGCATAACCTCTGGCGTGAGGAATGTACGATACTGTTCGTCGGATACCAGGCAGTGGGAACGCTCGGACGTTCGATAATCGAGGGCGCCAAGGAGGTCAAACTGTTCGGTGAGCCGATCGAGATAAGGGCCAGCATCGTAAAGCTGGAGGGCGTTTCCGGACATGCCGACAAGGCGGGGCTTACGAGATGGATGCTCGGATTCAAGAACGATCCGCAGATGGTGTTCATCGTACACGGCGATGATACGGTCACGGATGATTTTGCCGCATACCTTCATGACGAGCACGGATTCAATACATATGCGCCATTCTCGGGCACCTGCTACGATCTTATCAAGGATGAGCTCGTTGAGGAGACCGTCGGAATCAGGATCGAGGGCGCCAAGAAGAAGACCAGGGCTGCTTCCACCGTATTTGAAAGACTTCTTGCGGCAGGCCAGAGACTCCTGGCCGTCATCAGCCACAATGAGGGCGGTGCGAACAAGGACCTGGCCAAATTCGCGGACCAGATCAACAGCCTGTGCGACAAGTGGGATAGGTAAATGTAATAAGGAGGGGCCCGCTTAGATGACAAAGGGTGACATTTATTTCAGGGAAATAGTGGAGCGGATCCTCAGCGAGGGTTCGCTTGACCGTAATCCGAGGCCGCATTATGCGGACGGTGTGAGCGCACACACTCTGTCGGTCAACCACGTGACCTGCACATATGATCTGACAAAAGGTGAGTCTCCGTTCATCACGCTACGCCCGATCGCCATAAAGTCCGCGATAGGCGAGCTTCTGTGGATATACCGGGACATGTCCAACAGCCTCGACCTGCTGAGGGATAAATACGGCATAACCTGGTGGGACGAGTGGGACATCGGCGACAGGACGATAGGACAGTGCTACGGAGCCACGGTAAAGCGGCATAATCTGACAGAAAAGCTTCTTGACGACATAAAGAACGATCCGGACGGAAGACGGCATATCATCAATATGTGGCAGGAGGATGATTTTAACGAGAAGCACGGACTCAAGCCATGCGCTTACCAGACGGTGTGGAACGTAAGATATGAAGAAAATGAAACAGGAAGGAATCTTCCCGCAAGCGGGCCCCTCCTTCCTGTATTAGATATGTGCCTGTTCCAGAGGAGCTCGGATTATCTGACGGCCGGATGCATCAACCAGCTTCAGTACATGGCGTTCCTCATTGCCGTTGCCAACCATCTCGGCTTTGTGCCGGGGAGGTTTACATGGTTCGTAGCGAACGTTCAGGTGTATGACCGCCACATCGAGCAGGCAAAGGAGATGCTCTCGAGGGAGAGCATAGAATGTTCTCCCGTGATAACGCTTCCGGAGAAAAAATCATTCTGGGACCTTGAAGTTGATGACTTTAAGGTTGAAGGATATCCGCGCGATATGATAAAGGAGAAGAACCCGCAGCTGAAGTTTGACCTCGGCATATGAGTGTTCCAAGGAGAGGATAAGTTATGAAATGTATAGCGGCAGTTGACAGCAACTGGGCGATAGGATTCAAGGGAAAGCTCCTCGTATCCATACCGAACGACCAGAAGATGTTCAGAAATGAAACGCTCGGGAAGGTAGTCGTTTTAGGACGAAAGACGCTCGAGACTTTTCCGAACGGACTGCCCCTTAAGGGACGTACGAACATAATCCTGTCGCGCGATCCTGACTACTCTGTAAAAGATGCCGTGGTAGTCCATAATGACGAAGAACTGTCAGATGTTCTGAAAAACTATGACACTGACGATATATATATAATAGGCGGCGAAAGCGTCTACAGGAAATATGTGCCGTACTGCGACACGGCGATAATAACCAAGATGGATCAGGCCTACGAATCCGACGCGTTCTTCCCGGACCTTGACAGCGATGAGAACTGGGAAATGGTGGCGGAGTCGGAGGAGTTTACTTATTTCAGCGTTGAATATACTTTCAGGGAGTATAAGAACAGGAATGTGCTGCCGCTTTGAGCGGGGCGAGAAGGGGAAGATCCCGTAAGACAGGGGAGAGAGGACATGAAGAAGATCAGAAAATTCGTCACAAAGGCTGTGGCAGGGCTTATCGTTCTGTCTGCGCTTACAGCATCCGTTCCGCATGATGCGCACGCGGAGATATTCTATCTGCAGACAGGAAGGCGTTTCGATTCGGATTTTTACGCGAATTATTATCCGGACCTGAAGGCTAAATACGGATATAACGCACATAAGCTGCTAGACCACTACATCAATTACGGGATCTTCGAACGCAGGATTCCGTCCATGTATTACCTTTACAACATGGATGCGCTCGGCGTCGGGGACATAACGCCGAAGGAGCTTTTATATGCGAGGAAGAGCCTTCGCAAAAACTGCAGCGAGGCTGATTTTTTCAATGCATATGATGAGGCGTATCCGATCGTCCTCTCCGCGCGCGCGGCCGCTCCGAACAATATGTACGGGCAGATGCAGTATGTGGCGAACGTGCTCTATAACAGGATCAACTTCAATCCGGGCGTGCCTTACAAGACGAGCGGAGCCCATTACAATGACCCCTGTGGAGTGTTTGGGACCGTTGACAAATATGCGAACGGGATGAGGATACCGTACGGTGCCGACTGCGCCGGGACAACACGTGCAATGGGCCTGTGCCTCAACATGCTCCAGATACCGTACCAGCACGTGAACGAGAACCAGTGGAAGCAGCAGTGGTGCCGTGTGACCATAAACGGAAAATCATATGCGATAGACCCGTACCTCACCCCTTACGTGATGGAGGAGACAACGTATGTACGGCTGTATCCGCCGTTCATGCCGTGACCGCTTTACGATCATTTGGAAATCCCATCCGGCATCGGCCGGCTGCGGGCGGTTCATTGAATTTACAAATCCGCAATATGGCAGGCAGATAATAAAGTTCAATTACAGGGGGAACATCAGATGAACAGCAAAAGATCACACATGTCTTACATCAACAAGACCGCGATCATCCTTTTTACGGTGCTGACCGGTATAATAAGCTTGGCCTACATCGTCCAGTTTGCCAAGGGTGAGGCAGGCCTCGGCCTGTTCCTGCCGATCGAGATATTCGATCTGGTCCCGATGATACTATGCTGGGTCGTATATAAAGCCAACAGCGAATCGATGGCCATAAAGCATATCATTGCCATAGGATACGGCCTGTTTTATCTGATCCTGTGCATGATATCGACCAATACGATACTGGTCTTTGTATATGCCCTGCCGGTCATCTTCATGGTGTCGATGTATGATGATTATAAACTCTCGATCACAAGCGGCATCGGGGTATCGGTCATAGCGACGGTGCATGCGGTCAAATTTGCGACGATGAAGAACTGGGAAGGCGGAGCCGTTGCGGATCTCGAAATAGAAGTGCTCATCATGATCCTCTGCTCGATCTTCTCGATCGTTGTCAACAAGGTCATTACATCGATCAATTCCGAGCGCATGGAAGAGATCAATGATGCGGGAAACCATACCACGAAGATGCTCGAGGAGATCATGGAAGTTTCCGGAGGAATTACGGAAGATGTTGCCGCGGTAGCCGAAAAGATGACCTCACTTGCCGAATCGAGCCGTGAAACCCTGACGGCGATGCAGGAGATCCAGTCGGGAACGGGAAGTACGGCTGATTCGGTTCAGAACCAGTTATACAAGACAGAAGAGATCCAGAACCAGATCGACCAGGTTTCGGATACTGCCGGAAATATCGGTGAAAATGTGGCTATCACCGTTGATGCATGCCATGAGGGGCGTGACAACATCAAGAAGCTGATGGATCAGGTGAACCTGTCAGAGACGGCCGGAACGAAAGTCATGAAAGAGGTCGAGGAGCTGAAAGATGCTACGACCAAGATGCAGTCCATCGTCGAACTCATCCAGAACGTGGCATCACAGACGAGCCTGCTCGCACTTAACGCTTCGATAGAGGCGGCACGCGCTGGTGAAGCCGGAAGGGGATTTGCAGTCGTCGCGACCGAGATATCCAATCTTGCCGGGCAGACATCTACCGCCACAGAGAACATCAGCTCACTCATATCCAGCATCTACGAAGAGATGAACGGAGTAGTTGATTCCATCGGTTCCCTCGTTGAGAGCAACAGGCTTCAGAACGAATCGGCGCATATCACGCAGGGCAGCTTTGAGAAGATAGTTGAGAGCATACGCGCCATCCGCACCAATTCCGAAAATCTTACGGGAGTCGTCGGAAGCCTTGCATCCGCCAACAGCGAGATCGTGGAGAGCATACAGACGATATCGGCCATTTCCGAAGAGGTATCGGCCCATTCGACAAATACGTGTGATTCCTCACAGAGGAACGAACAGATCGTGGGTGAGGTGCTTGGCATAGTCGACAGCATGACAGACAAGGCCGAAAAACTTAAGGCTTTAAGCTGACTATAAGTACGTGCGCACTTGACAATTGCAGTGCGCAAGCGGATAATAAGTGAAAAATCTTACAGAAAGAAGGAATGGCAGATGGAAAAGAAGAACATTGACTGGGGTAATCTCGGGTTCGCATATGTGCAGACCGATTACCGTTTCGTAAGCTATTTCAAGGACGGCAGCTGGGATGAAGGCGCCCTCACGGAGGACCCCAACATCACGATCAACGAGTGCTCATGCGTCCTCCAGTATGCGCAGACCGTATTCGAAGGCCTTAAGGCATATACGACCGAGGACGGCAGGACCGTTGTCTTCCGCCCCGACCTTAACGGCGAGAGGATGGAGCAGTCAGCCGCAAGACTGAAAATGCCGGTATATCCCAAGGAGAAGTTTGTTGAGGCGGTCATCAAGGTCGTCAAGGCAAACGAAGCATTCGTGCCTCCTTTCGGAAGCGGCGCTTCTCTTTATCTGCGTCCCTATATGTTCGGCTCCGATCCCATCATCGGCGTCAAGCCCGCAAATGAATATCAGTTCCGCATACTTACGACTCCGGTCGGACCTTATTTCAAAGGCGGAGTCAGACCCCTTACGGTACGCATAAGCGATTATGACCGTGCGGCACCGAGAGGTACCGGAAACATCAAGGCCGGCCTCAACTATGCCATGAGCCTTTATGCGATCGTTGATGCCCATGAGAAGGGTTTTGACGAGAACATTTATGTTGATGCTGCAACCCGCACGAAGATCGAGGAGACCGGCGGAGCAAATGTCATCTTCATAACAAAGGACGGCAAGCTTGTCACACCTAAGTCAGATTCCATTCTTCCTTCGATCACGAGAAGGTCGATCGTACAGGTCGCAAGGGAATATCTTGATATGGAAGCAGAGGAGAGGGAGATAACTCTCGATGAGCTTTCTGATTTTGCGGAGTGCGGACTGTGCGGTACGGCTGCAGTCATCTCACCCGTCGGCAAGATCGTTGACCACGGAAAAGAGATCTGCCTGCCCGCCGGCATGAATGACATGGGACCTGTAACGAAGAAGCTTTACGATACACTCACCGGCATCCAGATGGGCCGCATCAAAGGACCTGAAGGCTGGGTAGTAGAGATCAAATAAAGGAGACAAAGCATGAAAAAATTCTGGTCGGAATTCAAGGCTTTCATTTCAAAAGGCAGCGTTATGGACATGGCTGTCGGTATCATTATCGGCGGAGGCTTCACGGCGATCGTGAACTCCCTTGTTAACGATGTCGTAATGCCGCTTCTGTCAATCCTTACCGGAGGGTATGATTTTACGAAGCTTTCAGTTGTCCTCGGAAGCGGGGAAGGTGCAGCAACACTTAATTACGGCCTGTTCATTTCGGCCGTGATCAACTTCCTTCTGATCGCGCTCGTGATCTTCTGCCTCATAAAGGCACTCGGAAGCATGAAGGACAAACTTCAGAAGAAGGAAGAGGAAGCACCGACAACGAAGGTATGCCCGTTCTGCAAGTCGGAGATAAACATCGAAGCTACAAGATGTCCCCACTGTACATCCGAGCTTGATAAATAGCATCCGGTAAGCGGATCCAAAGTCGGAATTTCAGTAAAGATCCCTCCATGCGGAGGGGTCTTTATTATTTTCTTATTATACCTATTGACATAGTAGGTAAATAGGACTATAATTCACTCAATTCAGACATCGGACGGAGGCAGATCATGAAAGTTTCGACAAGAGTTGAATATGGGCTTATAGCGCTTACGGACATCGTAATACACAGTGAAAACGGACAGAGTGTATCCGGACCCGATATATCCGCAAGGCAGCACATATCCCAGAAATATCTTGAGCAGATACTCCTGCTCCTGCGGCAGGCCGGATTTATCACCGCGCAGAAAGGCCTTCGGGGCGGCTATACGCTGTCATGTCCGCCGGACAGCATCAACATGTCCGATGTTCTTAACGCACTCGACGGAAACATCCTGGCGGAACTCGATGACGGCGGGGAGGACGGAGACCTCCGATCTGCCATAAAAAGGTGTTTCTGGAGCAAGATCAATTCGAGCCTTAACAGGTATACGGACAGCCTTACGCTAAGTGATTTTGCAGACGGATGCCGCCGGTGCTTTCCGGACAGCTGGGACATGTATGTTATCTGAGGGGACTCATCATGGAAACTAACTGCGGATTTAACACGGGAATCCTCCATAAAGCCTCGCCGAAGGGATTCGGGAACAGGCAGATCCTTCCTCCGATATCGCAGGTGACTGCTTACGGATATGAGAGCATGGAGGAGCTCGAAAAAGTATTTTCCCATAAGAGCATGGGATATGCATATACGAGGATCGGCAATCCGACGCTTACGGCTTTTGAGCAGAAGATGAACTCACTTGAGGGCGGCATCGGTGCGGTAAGCTGCAGCAGCGGAATGGCTGCCATATCATCAGCGCTCCTTGCGCTATGCGAAAGCGGTGACGAGATCATAGCGGGGCGCGGCCTTTACGGCGGAACGATAGACCTTCTCCGGGATCTTGAAAAGCTCGGGATACATACGGTTTATGCAGACGTCCTTGACGGGGATTCGGTCAGGAAGCTTGCGACAGAAAAGACGCGGGCGGTCTTCGGGGAAGTTATCAGCAATCCGGCGCTCAGCATACTTGATATCAGGGCTGCGGCATCTGCGGCACATGAAGCGGGCGTTCCGCTCATCGTTGATTCGACCGCGGCAACGCCGTATCTGGTGAAGCCTTTTGAATACGGAGCTGACATAGTGATCCATTCGACCTCGAAATACATAAACGGATGCGGAAATTCCATAGGCGGGATCATAATCGACGGTGGAAAGTTTGCCTGGGATTTTGAAAAGCACAGCGCACTTGCCGGACATAAAAAATACAGGAAGATGGCTTTTCTGCTGAAGCTTAGGACGGACCTGTGGGAGAATCTCGGCGGATGCATGTCGCCGATGAATGCGTATCTTACCTATATCGGTGCAGACACGCTGGGCCTTCGGATGAAGCGCATATGCGAAAATGCGGATGCACTTGCCCGCGCGCTTTCGGCCGAGGAGGACCTTGCCGTCAGTTATCCGGCGCTCCCGGACCATCCTCAGCATTCATTGGCCGTAAGCCAGTTCGGAGGCCTCGGAGGAGGGATCCTGACATTCAGGACGGGTTCGAAGGAAAGGGCTTTTGAGGTAATCAACTCGCTTAAGTATGCGTTTATCGCGAGCAACATCGGAGACCTTCGGACACTCGTGATACATCCGCGGTCCACGCTTTATATAAACTCAGACGAAAAGTCGACGGCGTCCGCCGGAGTGTTCGACGACCTGGTACGAGTCAGCGTCGGGATAGAGGACAGTGAAGACCTAATAGATGATTTTCTCGGTGCGGTAAGAGGGAGCAGAAAGTGACAGAGATAATAAAGATAGACAGAAAACTGAAAGAGAAGCTCGCAGACCTTGCGGTAAGCGCGTATCCGTGCGAGTGCTGCGCGGCGCTTTTTACAAAAGAGGGCGGTTCGATAGACGACTACTGTCTGCTCGCAAACATGAGCGCAGGGCCCGGCCGCTACTCGATCGATCCGGCGGAACTTTACGAGTGCGAACTTGCGTACAGGGAGAAAGGTTATGAGATCGCGGGATTTTTCCATTCGCATCCGGATGCGCCCGCGGTGATGTCCAAAGAAGACGAAAGGAACGTTATCCCGTCCATGCTCTATCTGGTCGCTTCGGTAAGCAGCGAGAGCTGCCGCGGCATGAGGCTGTGGAGGATGGACGGTGTGAAAGAGGCATAAGATGAAGATAATCATATCAGCAACATTAAGATCGTTCTTTGACCGCAGGACGGAGCTTGAGACGGACGCGGTAACCGTATCCGCCATACTTGAAGAACTGACGGGAAGCTTTCCGGACGCAAAAAAGGGATTATACGACAGTGAAGGGAACCTGAGGAGCTTCATAAGGATCTATGCTGACGGCAGGGATGTAACGGATGTGTCGGAGCACGGGAAGGATATCTCGGGCGCATCGGAACTGCTGCTCCTTCCGTTTGTCGCAGGAGGCAGTCCCGAGCATAAGCTCATAGATGATGCGCGGATCAAAGAGATAAGCCTTGACGACAAGGATATCGACCGCTTCAACAGGCACCTTCTGCTCAGGGAGATCGGTGTAAAAGGACAGAAGAGGATAAAGGCGGCAAGGGTGGTCGTGGCCGGTGCCGGTGCGTTAGGCTCACCCGTGATCCAGTATCTTGCGGCAGCGGGCGTCGGGACGATCAAGATTATTGACCATGATTCGGTCGCGGCCGGGAACCTTCAGAGCCAGGTTATCCATTCGTCGAGGGACATAAACAGGCCCAAGGCCGCATCGGCAAGGGATACGGTCAGGAATATCGACAAACGTATAGAAGTCATAGCCGAAAATCAGATGATCACGGCAGAAAATGCCGCCACGCTCATCGAGGGCTTTGACCTGGTGATCGACTGTACCGACAATTACAAGGCCAGATATGTGATAAACGATGCGTGCATACTTGCCGGGATACCCCTCGTTTTTGCCGCGATATATCAGTACGAGGGGCAGGTCGGCATATTCGGATATGAAGGAGGGCCGTGCCTTCGGTGCCTGTATCCCGAGCCGCCGGAGCCCGGACTGGTGCCGACATGTGCCGAGGGCGGCACGATAAGCCCGCTTGCGGGCATAATCGGAAGCATTCAGGCAAACGAGGCGTTAAAGCTCATCATCGGAACAGGGGAGATCCTCTCGGGAAAGCTTCTGTCGGTAGATACGATGGGACTAAAGTCAAAAGTCCTTGAGGCAGGAAGGCGGCAGGCATGTCCGCTCTGCGGAAAATCTCCGTCGATCACCGAACTTTCCGACATAGACTACGAGGAATTCTGCGGCCTTAAGAAGGATGAAGAAGCAGAGGCGAGCGTTGAAGGCGTGGCTCCCGAAGAGCTTGCGCACAGGATAGAGAGCGGTGAGCATCTGACGATAGTTGACGTCAGGGAGCCGCATGAACGCGCGATAGTCAAGTTCCCCGACGCACTCGTCATCCCGATAGGACAGCTTGCAAGAAGACAGAAGGAACTCGATCCGCAGATCGACACTATATTTATCTGCAAGGAAGGAAAAAGGAGTATCCTCGCGATCAACACTCTTCGCGAAGCAGGATATAAAGGTCCGCTCTACAACCTCAAGGGCGGGATGGATGCCATGAAGGACATCATATTCTCGAACGAGGGCGGGTATCTGTAAGGAGAGCCCGGTGAAGCGGACTGTCCCGGCCGGAGCATATCAATAAGCTGTCCGGTCAGGCTGATGCATTGTAACTATTCAATAAAGGAGGACCATCCAATGGCAAAAGAAGCAGAAAACAAGGCAGGGATCAATGCGCTCGGTGCAAAGGCGGCGTATAATCTTGCAAACGTGACCAAGACCAAGCCGCAGTACGGGGCGCTTACCCCCAAGTGGCTGACGAAGTTCCTTGAGTTCAAGGGGCTCGAGACAGGCATTTTCCGTGTCAACAAAGTTGTGGAAGGAGAGACCCCGCTTGACGTTCTGTGTTCGCAGACGAAGAAGAGCGATATCATTCCCGACGGATATGTTGAGTATGAGACGGAGCCGAGGGAATATGTCCTCAATTCGATCTCCACGATCATCAACGTGAACACGGCGGTAGAGGACGTATACAGCTCACCTTACGACCAGGTCCAGGAGCAGCTCGGACTTGCCATTGAGTCGCTCCGTGAGCGTCAGGAGAGCCAGCTCATCAATAATGATGATTACGGCCTCTTAAAGAACATTGCCGATTCACAGCGAATTCAGACCATTAACGGCGCACCCACACCCGATGATCTTGACGAGCTGATCTCAAAAGTATGGAAAGAGCCTTCATTCTTCCTGGCACACCCGAGGGCTATCGCCGCATTTGAGAGAGAGTGCACGAAGCGCGGTGTACCGCCCGTAGTCGTCAATATCGCAGGCGGAACGTTCCTTACATGGAGAGGCATCCCTGTGATACCTACGGACAAGCTTCTTGTGGACGGGCTTAAAAATCCCACATCCCAGAGCGGAAAGACCAACATACTTCTCATCCGTACCGGAGAGGCAAAGAGAGGAGTCATAGGTCTGTTCCAGGCCGGACTCAAGAATGAGCATTCAAGAGGCCTTTCAGTGCGATTCCGCGGAATAGATGATAAGGGAGTTGCATCCTATCTTCTGTCACTGTACTGCTCGGCTGCAATCCTTGCGGATGATGCCATAGCGGTCCTCGAAGACGTGGAAGTGGGTGAATACTATGATTATGACTGATCCTTTTGC
>JAILRP010000086.1 GCA_024698075.1 Lachnospiraceae bacterium | reverse complement strand
GACTTCATCGTATCTTGCCGACTTATCCGTATTTCTGAGCCTAATATGCGATTCCTGTCCGTCAGGTCAGAGGTTTGCTTACAGCTTCCTTCAGATTCCACCTCACGGTGGACACCCTTGCTGTTCGGCTATGCGCTTCGTCGTTGCCTACGTGCGCTTGGGACTTTCACCCGTTAGAGCGCGCCCATGGCGCGCGTACAAAATCCGTCCCTCCGGGCTTGGCCGTCGGGATGTTCTTCCAGTCCCCGCCACAGCTTAAGCGCAGTCCGGAGAGCACCATTTCATCATAAGATTCGTCATAATCATAGAACTCAGACACATCCACATACTCCGGCACACCGCTGTCATTTACATCGATATACGATCCGACATTTTCCGGCACCTGGATGACATACTCATCTTTTGCACTGTCGCGGTACTCATCCGTGAAAATCACATGATCGGCATCTTCCGAAAACTGTATTACCGCAGACTCGGCAAAGGGAGCCTTGGTGTATGCCGAAAGGTAGCATGTCACTCCGAACGGATCGAGAGTCCAGACAAGACCCCCGGACTTTTTCAGATCCCAAAGACCATTCTTAAATGACTCTTTATCTTCAGCAATATCAGATGAGTAATACTGCCGGAGTTTACTGTTGATGCTCTCATACATTTTGTCTGCCAACAGATCAAAGAACGCGTTCTCATCAGCGATAACATCGGAGAAAGCGATCTCCTTTCCGCTGTCAACATTGTAGGAGTGTGCGGTATACTCCGTATATGCGCCGTCATCAAAGAGCCCTTCCGAGCAAAACTCACTGACAAAGCTCAGGTATTTCTCATCCGCCCTTCTAAGATAGACTTCCCAGCTTTCATCAAATGATATCATCCCATTTTCTTCGATGCTCTTTAGGTCTTCTTCCCATACTTCCTGCTGTTTCGACAGCATCTCATCCCTCGCGTCCTCAAGCGAAGCCGCAAGTGCCTTATATGCCGCGGCACTCTCCCAGTCAAGCATAAAGTAAGTGTATTGGTGTTTTATCGCAGGAGTACCGTCCTCATTCCATTCATAAGCATTCTGGCGAAACAGCAGAAGGTTCGGCTTACCCTCTTCATTCTTCACATCTTCTGCATTCTCTGCGGTCTCCGGGTTATCTTCTGCCCTCTCTGCGGTCTCCGGATTATCTTTTGCCTGTCCCTTCTCGGACGCGGCCGCAAGCTTGTCCTTAAATCCGTCCGAAGCGTCGCTGCCGTCCGTTCTGCCGGCACATCCTGCAAGCAGCAACACGCTTATCATGCAGAACAATATGGCGATCCTGTGATTTCTCATACCATACCTCCCTTAATCACGCTCGGCCGGCATCCATACCGGGCACACTTCTGCTTCCGTAATGACCAACCATATGATTAAAATATCATACAATATTTATTCCTGTTACCGCCAAAGGTCTGGTTGATGCCTGATTTCTATATGAATTCAAAAGAGATTTATCATTTATCATGGCCCAATCCTCCTGTCTCAAGTTTCATACAACGAAAAAGACACTCTCCCGGGTTTATCCCGGAAAAGTGTCCTGATCCGACATTGATTAAAAGTGTGTCAAAAGAACCGTCCCTTTGTCACTTTCATCAACCGATCAGCCAGTCGTACAGCTCCTGGTATTTCAGGGCGGATACCTGCCATGAAAAATCAGCTGCCATGGCGCGGTCGACCATCTTGTTCCATTCGCGCTTTTTGTCGTAGTAGATGCGCTCTGCGTTGCGGATGCAGCCGAGCATTTCGTGGGCATTGTAGTTCATGAACGAAAATCCCGTGCCGGTGCTCTCGTACTCGTTGTACGGCTCTACGGTGTCTTTGAGGCCGCCGGTCTCACGTACTATCGGCAGCGTTCCGTAGTGGAGAGCCATAAGCTGCGACAGGCCGCAGGGCTCAAACAGCGACGGCATCAGGAATGCATCCGAAGCCGCATATATCTTGTGCGAAAGGGCCTCTGAATAGTATATGTTGGCCGATACTTTGTTCGCATATTTCCAGTCAAAATGCCTGAACATGTTCTCGTAGCGCTCCTCGCCGGTGCCGAGGATGACGATCTGGACATTGTCCCTGCACAGTTCATCCATCACATAGGCGATGAGATCGAATCCCTTCTGATCGGTAAGCCTGCTGACGATGCCGATCATCATCTTCTTCTCGTCCCTGTCGAGGCCGAGCTCTTCCTGAAGCGCCAGCTTGTTCTTAACCTTTTCCTTGCGGAAATCCCTGGCATTGTATGGATTGACTATGAATTTATCCGTGGCAGGATTGTACTCGTCATAATCTATGCCGTTAACGATACCGCGCAGATCATGTGCCCTTGCCCGGAGCAGCCCGTCAAGGCCCTCGCCGTAGAACGGCATCTTGATCTCTTCCGCGTATGTATACGAAACGGTCGTGATCGCATCGGCAAACACAAGGCCGCCCTTTAAGAGGTTGCCGTCCTTATATGCCTCAAGCTTGTCGGGGGTAAAGAAATAATCGGGCAGTCCGGAAAGAGTCCTGACCGTCTCCACGTCCCATACGCCCTGGAATTTGAGGTTATGGATCGTCATTACCGACTTCATGTTCCTGAAAAACTCGCCGTCATGGAAGCGTTCCTTTAAGAAGACCGGGATCAGTCCCGTCTGCCAGTCGTGGCAGTGGATGACGTCAGGCTGGAACCCTATGACAGGCAGAACAGACAGAACCGCCTTTGAGAAATATATGAATTTCTCGAGGTCCCAGAGAAGATCGCCGTAGGGCTTGGCACCCGAGAAGTAAAACTCATTATCGACGAAATAGAACGTTACGCCCTCATGCTCCATCTTAAAGACGCCGACATACTTGTTGTCATTGCCGATATCCATGTAGAACGAATCGATGTACTCCATCTTATCCGTATATTCTTTTGACATGCACAGATATTTGGGGATAATGACCCTGACATCAAAGTATCTTTTGTCAAAACACTTCGGAAGCGATCCCACAACGTCGGCAAGTCCGCCTGTCTTGATGAACGGTACGCATTCCGATGCGGCAAATAAAATCTTCTTCATCAGCAACCTCCCAGATATGTTCGTGGCCTAAAACACATATATTATAGCACAAATATACGCATCATGCCTATCATGCATCCGCGTCTTCCCTTGTACCCCTGCCGCTCTTCATTTTTTCGACGTAGTCGTCTTTGGACATCGGCTTCGCAAAGACATAACCCTGGATCATGTCACACCCCTGATCTGCGAGAAAATCAACCTGCTCTCCCTTTTCGATGCCCTCCGCGACCGTCCGCATGTTGAGGTTCCTTGCGAGCCTTATGGCCTCGGAAACTACGATCCTTCCCCTGTCATCTCCGGCGTCATTCCTGAAAAATTCGGCATCAAGCTTCAGCACGTCAAGCGGCATTTCCTTAAGAGAGTTGAGAGAGGAATATCCGGAGCCGAAGTCATCCATCGATACCGCGAAGCCGTATTCCTTCAGCTTCCTGATCGTTGATATAAGGGCATTCTTGTCGTCAAAGAATGCACTTTCCGTAAGCTCTATCTCTATGAGTTCATGCGGCGTTCCCGCCTCATCCACGATATCCCTTATCTGCTCCGCAAGGTCCGACTCAATGAAATGGGCCCTCGAAACATTTACCGACACGGGCACGCACGAAAGGCCGCTGTCAAGCCATGCCTTCTGGTCACGGGCCACGTGCTTCAGCATGTAATGGTCTATCTTTGTGATAAACCCGTTCTTTTCGAATATCGGAATGAACCTTCCCGGGCTTATCATGCCGTACGCCGGGCTTTTCCACCTTATGAGAGCCTCGGCACCTTTCAGCTCATTGGTCCTCGGGTCGTACTTGGGCTGGTAGAACACGAGGAATTCCTCGTTAAGAAGTGCCCTGTCCTGATTTTCATTTATCATGTCGATCCATTTCTGCTCCTCGACCATGGCATCATCAAAGAACGCAATCGCGGAGTCATCACCCGTAATGGTTGCCCTTGCGGCACCGGCATTGTTGTATTCTTTTTCGATGTCTGCGTTCCTGCAGGCGGATCTTTCCGAACCGCTTTCCGAAGTGGAGCCGACCATGTCGACACCGACCCAGAAGCTGAACTTATGCTCGCTGCTGATGTTCTCAAGATCCGCTATCATGCTCCTGATGCGGTTTTCAAGGCTCTCTTTGTCAGTGTATGTCAGAAGGACGCAAAAGTGCGCGGCGGAATGGTGCGCCACAAGCTCTTTTTTTCCGAGCCGCCCCTCTATGACGTCATTCACCCTCCGGAGCATCTTATCGCCCTCACTCACGGAATGGCATACGCAGAAATTCCGGTAATTTACGAACACGACATCAAGCACGGCATAGTGGGCGTTTCCTTTTCTGACCTCGCGACCGGCCTCCCTCACGAACCACATCCAGTTGTGCTTTCCGGTGACCTCATCCATCATGAGGAGGTGTTCGATGCGCTTCTTGTTCCTGATCGTCTTGCAGATATATACGATAAGGCATATGAGCATCACAATGGTCAGGACAACTATGAGGGCCGCCAGAATGCCGAGTATTTTAAGCTCCCTGACATGGAACGAGAAATATGACCTGCAGACCATATGCCTGCCGTCCGAAAGCGGAGCGTCGATCCAGAACGGAAGCTTCAGGAATCCGCTGCCCAAAAGTCCGTTTGACATCCCCGCATTTTTCCCGCCCGGCAGATACGCTCCAAGAGCTCTATCGTCGATGGTTACTTTCCCGTTGTTTCCGGGGACTATGACCCGGAACTGTTTGTCCGGGTAGACTGTTATGACTTCCTCCGTATCATATCCGATATTGAGTTCCTCATGTATTTCCTGTTCGGCATGTTCGGCGATCGACAGTATGTCTATCGGTCCGCCGTTTTCAAGATCACACGTGTCGGTGCCGTGAACGGCCAGTATAGCACCGGCGTCATCGGTTATGATGTAGTCATCCGCCAGGCCGTCGGGCAGCCCGTCTGTGTCACTTCCGGCAGCTCCTCCGGTCAGTTCATACATCTGCGCCAGCTTCTTTGCCTTTTCGTTTTCATCCCTGAGCTTGGAATCCGTGATATATATCCCGAAGATGCCGATCGTCAGGCCGAATGCCGCGATCACAAGTATCCCGAACATGACCGCGCTGATAAAGGATCCCGCGACAAATGACATCTTGAACCTGTTTATCTTCTTCTTTTTCACATTTCCCATATCCGCCTCCCTGCCTCCCCAAGAAGGCAGAATACCAAAATCACTCATGTACTGCATATCCGGCAGACAGACAGAAGGCTGTCCTCCGTCACGGCCTTACACGCTCGATATCATACGAATCCTTGTAGGACTCGACAACGTTCTTCTTGACACGTTCGGAAAAATACGACTCCGATAAGATGACGGGCTCGGAAAAATCATACGAATAGCTTCCGTCGGTGCTTTTGCATATATCAGAAAACCGGACCGCACCGTATGCGTTGCACGATACTCCGTCCGCCTGTGATATCTTCACTTCATAGATTATGTCGAGGTCATTGAACGACAGGCCCAGGTCCCCGGCCTTTTCGGGATGTACGGTTTTAAAATATGAGCTTATGTATTTCGGTGTGCCGTATGTGAACGTCGCCTTTTTGTTTATATATACGGGAACGAGGTTCGCTTCGCAGAAAATCCTCACCCCGTACTCATTCGCATCGGTGAATGCCGATTTTCCGGCTTGTATGGCTTTTTCAAGTATGTCGGACGGAAGTTCGGATGCTGAAGATAAATATGCAGAGTCACCCGAAGCGGAATATTCCTTAACGCACTCCTCAGCCGGCAGGTCAACGGCATAGCCTGTCTCGATGCACATATCCTCCGTATATACCGCCTGTATCCTTACTGTATCCCCTTCGGCATAGTATTCCTGCGGATTTAGTATCTCGAATTTCATCCTGCCGACAAGAGGATTGGGACTCGTATTCTCGAGCGATATCTCAAGGTTCGGGGATATCCCGGAAAACGATACCTTAAGTCCCGCAAAAACTTCATCCATAGAAAGCTTTACGGCATCTCTGAGCCCGTTTACGGTAAACGTTCCGGAACTGCCCTTGATGTCGATCTTGAGCTTTTTGGCGATCTGCCTGTCGCATGCCCCCACAACGGTCACCTCTGCCCCATTGAAAAGCCCCATGCCGTTCGGGACCGAATAAGTAAGGCTCTGCCTGAATTTGGCGTAATCCCCGTCTTCGACCTCATCATTTGAAAACCATGAACTGTCGTGCTCTTCCTTGACAGATGACAAAAGCGCGTCGACCGCATCATCGTCAACGGAAGCGGTCGCCACACCTTCTCCGTTTATCCCCGAGAACTCGACCTTTGCAAGATCGGCAAGCTCAACCGTTTCGTACGGAAGGAAAAGCATGGCCCGCATTATTATAAAAATGCATAAAATAAGCAGCAACGCAAAGATAAGAATGATGATCCTTCTCCTGCGTCGCCGTATCACACCGACTCTTCTTTTTTTCCTTGCAGTTTCCTTCAAATCTATGATACTCCCTGCCCGTACTGCTTTTTCAGCTCTTCGGCGCTCGCCAGTACGGAGTTGGTGATGTCGGACCCCGCCAGAAGCCTGGCAAGCTCTTCAACCGACTGCCGGTATGTAAGTGCCGTGACCTTTGTACTCGTATGGCTGCCCTCAGCCTGTTTTTCAATGAGGAAATGTGTGGTCGCATGGCTCGCGATCTGCGGAAGGTGCGTTACCGCTATCACCTGATGTCCGGCCGCGATCTCCGACATGCGGTCCGCAACGAGCTGTGCGGTGACTCCGCTTATACCGGTATCTATCTCGTCGAAGATCATAGTTCCTATGCTGTCGCGCTTTGCGAGCACCGACTTCAGGGCAAGCATGATCCTTGACAGTTCGCCGCCCGAAGCCACGTTTATAAGAGGTTTGAGGCTCTCTCCGGGGTTTGTCGCGATCATGAATTCCACATCATCATATCCCTCACGAGTGATCTTTTTCTCATCCGAGCGGACCGCTATCTCAAACCTCGCATCAAGGAAATTGAGTCTATTCAGGGCATCACACAGGTCCTTCTGAAGCACCTCGGCCTCCCTGTGCCTTATCGATGATATGCCGGCGCATAGCTGTATCAGTGTTTTATGAAGCGAATCCCTTCTGGACTTAAGCTCTTCAAGGTATGCCCCATAATCAGAGAGCTTTTCAAGCTTTGCGGACTCCTCTTCAAGCCTTTCTTTTATCAGTGCCACGGTGCTTCCGTACTTCATCTTGAGGCTGTTTATGACATCAAGCCGCTCTCCGACCCTCGCATATTCCTCGGGTGAAAACTCAAGGCTCTCCTCATACGACGACAGACTCCGGATGCAGTCCGATATAAGGTCTTCGGCCGCGGCAAGCTGTTCGTACAGCGGTCCGGCCGCTTTGTCGATGTCGGCTATATTACGCAGGCGGGAAATGGCATGGGCCATCCTCGAAGATACGCCCTCACCTTCGTATGAGAGCGCATTCATTGCCGAACCAAGCTCCTCGGCTATCCTGCGTGAGTTGTTCATCCGCCGAAACTCTTCCTCAAGCGTCTCATCCTCCCCGTCGGAAAGGGCGGCGGATTCGATCTCATTTACAACGAATGCGGCATAGTCCATGTCACGTGCAGCCGAATCTCTTGACGTGAGTGCATTGTCATATTCCTCTTCGGCTGTCCTGTAGGCATCGTAGGTCTCATTTAGTTTACATAATTCCGTTTCAATATCGTTCCCGCAGAAGCTGTCGAGAAGCACCCTGTGATTTTTCCGATACAGGAGCGACTGGTGCTCGTGCTGTCCGTGGATGTCGATAAGATGCTCGGCAACTTCGCGCATGAAAGATGCAGTCACGGTCTCGCCGTTGACCTTGCAGCTCGCCCTGCCGTTCACGACTTTACGCTGGAGGATGACCTGGCCGTCGGTTAACATAACTCCAAGTCCTTCGAGAGCCTTTACCGAAGCCTCATCCTCTACCGCGAATACAAGCTCGCAGAGCGCACTGCCTGACGGGTCGCGCACCGCTTCTTTCGGCATGCGCTCACCGAGTGCAAAGTTGACGGAGTCTATGAGTATCGATTTTCCGGCACCGGTCTCACCCGTAAGTATATTGAGGCCATCGGTAAAATCGATCTCCACATCATCTATCAAAGCTATGTTCACGACATGCAGACTCTGAAGCATCAGTTTCCTCCGATAAGCCTTTCAAGCGTTTCCATCACGTCCGCAACGTCCTCCGCAGACCTGACCGCACACATGATCGTGTCGTCTCCGGCGATGCATCCGATCATCTTCGGTATGCTCATGGCATCTATCGCCGCGGCGACCGCCATTGCCATTCCGGATACGGTCTTGATGACGAGTATGTTGGATGCGGCATCCATTGAAACGAACCCCGCCTTAAGTATTCCCACAAGCCTGTTGCCATCAAAGGATTCCTTTGCCGAAGAAGGCGCATAGCACTGCCGGCCCGATGACGAGGGTACTTTCCGCAGGTTCAGCTGCTTGATGTCCCTCGAAACCGTCGCCTGCGTGACGGTAAAGCCCGCTCCGCCAAGAAGCGCGGCAAGCTCTTCCTGCGTCTCGACCTCCCTCTGCTGTATGATCTCCATTATCTTCTGGTGTCTGTAGTTCTTCACAACGGCTCCTTAGCTACATCTTCCTTGACAGGACCTCAAGGAAGCTTTCCCTGCTGAGTCTTATCAGTCTTGTGGATACTTCCGCCTTTTTGATTATGACGCCGTCCTCATCCGACAGCGGGATGGCGGCGTTTCCGTCAAAATATGCACCTACGCTCCGGCTGCGCCTGCCGGAAGGCTTCATGAGTTTAATAACAACTGTATCTGCTGCTGAGAGCACGACCGAACGGCTCACAACCTCGAGGGGACATATCGGTGTTATCACTATCATCGACGAGCCGGGCTCGACTATCGGCCCGCCTGCCGACATGTTGTAGGCAGTAGAGCCCGTCGGCGTTGCGACGATGATCCCGTCGCCCGAGACAGTCGTAAGGTATGTTCCGTTGACTTCTATGCGGAAAGTCCCTACGCTCGAGCCCGATGCCTTTACGACGATATCATTGACAGCATATGTATTTTCAAGGCATCTGCCATCAATAACAGGTGTTCCTGAAAGCATCATGCGCTCTTCTATCTCAAAATCCCCGTCCATGAGCTTATCAAGGGCAGGTGTTATCATTTCTTTGTCGACCTCGGCAAGGTATCCGAGATGCCCGGTGTTCACGCCGATCATCGGTATCTTCTTCGGCGCAAGGATCCCGGCAGCCTGAATGAACGTGCCGTCGCCTCCGAGCACGATGACAGCCTCTGTGTCATCCGGAAGTGCCTGTATCTTTCTGACCACATCACTCTCGGGATCGCTGTCGCGCTCAATGACCGCAATATCGCATGTCCTGCCGTGCGACAGAAGGTAGTCGCGTATCTGGATCGCCCTCTCACTTCCCGGGTCCCTGTTTTTATTTGTTATCACAAAAAATCTGTCCATCTAAAGCCTCTCAAATGCTTCGCTGACCGTCTGTTTCACGAGCCCCTTTATTTCAGTACAACACGCGGCAAGCCCGCTGTTCTCTCCCCCGCTCTTTCTCAGATAGATGAGATATTCTATGTTCCCCTCGGGCCCCCGGATCGGCGAATATGTAAGTCCCGACGGCATAAATCCGCATACGGCGGATACGTCAATGATCTTATCTATCACCTCGGCATGGACCTTCGGATCCCTGACGACACCCTTTTTGCCGACCTGGGCACGCCCGGCCTCAAACTGCGGCTTTATCAGACATACCATCTCGGCGCCGTCTTTAAGGAGCGGATATGCGGCCGGAAGTATCTTGTCGAGAGAGATGAACGATACATCCGCGGATGCAAAATCAATGGGATCTTCTATCATCTCCTCCGTCACGTAGCGAAAATTCGTCTTCTCCATGCATATGACCCGCTCATCGCAGCGAAGCTTCCATGAAAGCTGCCCGCGTCCGGAGTCTATTGCATATACCTTTGCCGCACCGTTCAGGAGCATGCAGTCGGTAAATCCGCCTGTGGAACTGCCTATGTCAAGACATATGCACCCATCGAGGCTTATCGGAAATACCTCCAGGGCCTTCTCAAGCTTGAATCCCCCGCGGCTTACGTATTTTAACGGGTTCCCGCGGACTTCGACGGATGCCTCATCCTCATCGAATGCCGCACCGGCTTTGTCCTCACGCTGCCCGTTTACAAAAACGGCACCGCTCATGATGACCGCCTTTGCCTTCTCCCTTGACTCGGCAAGTCCCCTGTTCACAAGTATAAGGTCAAGCCTCGTCTTCATCGGTTTATGATCTTCTCCACAATGGATCCGCAGTCGATCCCGACCTCATGTGCCAGGATGTTCACGTTCCCGTGCTCAACATAGTCATCGGGCAGGCAGCACACCAGTATGTCCGTATCCAGATGATTTTCATCCGCATATTCCCTGACATGCTCGCCAAAACCGCCGGTCCCGACGTTCTCTTCGAGCGTGACGATCAGGCTATGCTGCTTGGCGAGGTAGCTTACCATCTCGCCGTCTATCGGCTTTACGAAACGCGCATTTACGAGCGTAACATGCCTGCCGTACTCGGTCTTTAAGGCCATGCGTACCTCTTCGGCAACCTTCACCATGCTTCCGACCGCAAGGAGCGCTATCTCAGACTCCTCATATATCATCTCGCTCTGCCCGTAGATGATTGGCTTCCTGTATTCCTCGAGGCCGTCATACGCAAGGCCCCTCGGATACCTTACTGCTATGGGCGAGCCGTATTTTACCGCAAACTTCAGCATGTCGGAAAACTCCCACTTGTTCTTCGGCGCCATTATCGTCATGTTCGGAATGGTCGACATATATGACAGATCGAAGATGCCCTGGTGGGTCTCGCCGTCCGAGCCCACGATCCCCGCCCTGTCTATCGCGAACACGACCGGCAGGTCCTGTATGCACACATCATGTATTATCTGGTCATATGCACGCTGCAGGAACGACGAGTAGATGGCAACGATCGGTATGAAACCGCCCGCCGCGAGTCCCGCGGCGAAAGTCACCGCATGCTCCTCCGCTATCCCGACATCAAAAAACCTCTCCGGGAACCTGCGCGAAAACCTCTTGAGCCCGGTCCCGTCAGGCATGGCCGCCGTGATCGCGCATACCTTGTCGTTGCGCTCGGCAAGCTTCAGCATAACGGTCGAGAACACATCCGTATAGTTGGCCTTTGTCCGGTTCACTGCGGGCAGGCCCGTTTCTATGTCAAACGGCTCGGCCCCGTGAAACCTGGCCGGATGGCGCTCGGCCGGGGCATAGCCTCTTCCCTTCTGCGTAATGACATGGACTATGACGCATTTGGGATATCTTCTGGCTTCGCCGAAAACCTTGACCATGGCTTTTATGTCATGCCCGTCGACAGGCCCTAAATATGTGATCCCCATGTCTTCGAAGAACATTCCCGGGACAACGAGCTGCTTGAAGCTGCTCTTGTATTTCTTCAGCTTGTCCACAACGGAGGAACCGCCGGGGAGCCTGTTCAGCGCATCCTCGAGTCCCATCTTGAAGTTCCTGTATGCATCCGCGGTACGTATGTCCTGAAGGTAGCTCGAAACTCCTCCGACATTCTCCGCTATCGACATGTTATTGTCATTTAAGACTATGATGTAATTTGTCTGAAGGCTGGCCGCGTTGTTCAGTGCCTCATAGGCCATCCCACCCGTAAGCGCACCGTCTCCGATAACGGCATATACGCCGTAGTCACCTCCCGAAAGGTCCCTCGCCTTTACAAGTCCGAGCCCCGCGGATATGGACGTTGACGAATGTCCGGTGTCAAAGGCATCGCAGTTTGATTCGCGTCTCTTCGGAAAACCGCTTATGCCGCCGAATTTGCGCAGCGTATCAAAGTCGTCCTTGCGTCCGGTGAGTATCTTATGGGTGTAGCTCTGGTGCCCTACGTCCCACACTATCTTGTCGGTCGGAAGGTCCGCCGCAAGATGGAGTGCCATCGTAAGCTCCACTGCTCCTAAATTGGAGCCGAGGTGTCCGCCGTTCCTGCTTATCTTCTCAATGAGAAAATCACGTATCTCCTGGGCGAGCTCGTCAAGATCTCCGGCACCGACATCCTTTATGTCATTTGTCTTTTTTATGGAATCAAGTATCATCAGTCAGTCTCCGTCGGAAGAAGCGCCGTCTGAAGAAGCACCGTCCGCAAGAGCCGCAACCTTTGCTTCAACATCGTCGATTATCTTCTTACAGCCGTCCAAAAGCTCCATCCCTTCCTTGTACACCGCAAAGGATTCCTCAAGCGGGAGCGAGTCATCGGACAGCTTTTCCATCAGCTCATCGATCTTCTCAAAAGTCTCTTCAAGTGTCATATCACTGCCTCTTTTCAATGCTGTCGGCAACCGCGCGGATGCTTCCGTCCCTCATCGTGAGAGTGAGCATGTCGCCTTTTCCGACTTCGGTAACGCTTGCTATTTTATTTCCCTTCTCATCCGATACGGCCGCAAATCCGTGTGCTATCCGATCGAGCGGGGAAAGCGCCTTGTATCTTTCTATGTAAAGGAGCATCCTGTTCCTGTCAGCATCAAGCTTTCTTCTTATGAGGGCGGCAAGTCTTTCCGACCTGCCGGCAAAGGCCATTTTCTGAAGCTTCAGCTTTGAGGCCGGGCTTAGGGAATCCATCCTGAGGGCCATCTGCCTCAGCCTCTCACGCCTTCCGGATATGCGCCGCATCATGTTCTGTTCCATTCCGATCGCACGCATGTTGACATCACGCACAAAATCGGTGAAAAGAAAGACTGCCAGTTCTGCCGCGGCTGACGGTGTCGGAGCATGTACATCCGCCACCATGTCGGTTATCGATTCGTCATCGCCATGCCCGACCGCGGATATTACGGGTATCTCACAGTCAAATATCGTGCGTGCGAGCATCTCGTCGTTGAACGCCGACAGATCCTCGTCGGATCCTCCTCCGCGCCCGATTATGATAACGTCGGCACCGCGCTCTTCGAGCGACCGGATGCCCGCGGCGATGGACTCGGCTGCCCCCTCGCCCTGGACTTTCGCAGGTATCAGGACTATTTCCGTCCCGGGATTGCGCCTTGCGGCAACCTGCCTTATGTCATGGATCACCGAACCCGTCGGGGATGTCACGACGCCCACGGTGAACGCATATTTCGGAATGCTCTTTTTATACATGGGGTCGAACATTCCCATATCCTCGAGCTTCTTCTTCAGCTTTTCAAGCTCCTCATGCTGTGCGCCGGCTCCCGCCTTCCTGACCGAAGAGACGTAAAGCTGGTAGCTTCCCGATCTCTCATACGTTCCGACAGAACCCGATGCCTCGACCCTGTCGCCATCGGAGAGCCTCCACGACATCTTTGCGGCATTGGAGCGGAACATGACCGCGGGCAGTATGGCGGATTCATCTTTCAGTGTGAAATAAACATGACCTGAGGAGTGGTATTTGAGATTGCTGACCTCTCCCGAAACAACAACGCCCTGCAGGAAGTAGTCCTGCGAGAACATATTCTTGATATAGGCATTTATCTGCCCGACTGTGTAAATGTTCATAAAGATCTATTTTGCCAGCGAAGCCAGTATACCGTTTACGAACGGGCCCGAGCCTTCCCGGCCGAACTTTTTGGAAAGCTCCACTGCCTGGTCTATGGCGACCCCCACGGGGATGTCATCATCGTACAGAAGCTCATAAATGGCAAGCCGCAGTACGGACAGTTCAACCTTTCCTATGCGCGAGATGCTCCATCCCTTTGCGGAAGCATCTATCTTTTCATCTATTTCCGGAAGGAGGGCGATGATCTTTTCGTACTTGTCCTCTATGTACTTCCGGTCCTCTTCCGATATGTCCGAACCCGTGCTCGTAAGATCATCATCGGCAAAATCGTCCTCAAAATACAGGCGGATCTGCTCAGGCATATCCGCCGGGTCGTTGAATTCAATTCTGAACAGGAGCTTGAACAGGTGCTCCCTTACAAGTGATCTTGTCATCTGAGCCATCGGTGCATCCTACTTCAGATCGACACATGCGATCCTGACGTTTATGTCAGAGACCTCAAGTCCCGTCATGCTCTCGATCGATGTCCTTACACGCTCCTGTACCGCTTTGCCTACCGCCGGGAGCGAAAATCCGTATTTAACGGCAATGGCCATGTCAACGGAAACGATCCTGTCGCACACCTCGACCCGAAGGTCCTTGGTGGAATAATTCTTTATGCCGACAAAGTTCTTGAACTCGTTCGGCTTGCTGTCTCCAACGACATAAGACACGCCTTCTATCTCACCTGCCGCGATCACGGCGATGTTGGCAACGACCTCATCAGATATCCGGACGTCACCCAATGCCTCATCACATACAGCATAATTTTCTTCCATGACTTTTCCTCCAATGGCTGCTTTTCAGAACAACGTAATATATTTTATCATAACAGGCCTGTTTTTCATAGCGAAATCATTATCAAATTTCTTTCGGGAAACTCCACATACTTAACATTCGACCTGCCGATATACTCGAAGACATTCTCGTTCTTAAACAGATGCTCGTCGAGCTCTTCGTACACCTCGGGCGTTGCCGCCTTGACGTACATGAGCGTTTCGCCCGATGCGAGCGCGGATTCAAATGCCCTGTAGAACTGCTGCCTGTCGACCTCGGTAAAATACAGGCCTTCATGGCGGTAGTAGCTGTCCTCCATCGAATTGCACTTAGGCATCGACACAACTGGCTCAGGCGCATGGGTCCTGTCGAGGTAGGTATCATCGACAAGGAAGAACTCGTAGTTCACGTCTATGTCCCTTGAAAGGGATCCGTCGGAATTGAGGAGCGTTATCGCGGCATCGCCCCATGTGACATCCACGTTGTAATACAGTCCGTTGCACCTTACTATGTTCCAGACGTGTCCTCCCCACTCGGCATTTTCCGCATCATCAAGCTCGCCGGCAGACGGCACTCCGTTTCTCCCGCATGCACTTCCGTTTACGAGCGTACAGAAAATGTCCATCCTCGCAAGGACGAGCTGCATCACCTTTGTGTAGCCCTGGCAGACGGTCCTTCCGTTCTCGATGACGCTTAAGATGTTCTGGTTGTTCTCGGAGGCGGTGTCATATTCGTTCTCGAGGATCAGGCGGTCGTAAACATACTTGATCTTCTCATAGTCGCCGGCACCTTCCGGGCATCCTGCCAACATGTCGTCCACGTACCGTTCGACCTCATCCTTTGCGGCACTGACCGCTTCGGGAGTCATCGTGTATGTCCCCGAAAAGGCTATCTTTTTGAGCGAACCGGCACTCACATATTTTATTATCGAATATCCCTTTACATAGAAAATCTCCGGATGGTCGACCATGACCGCCCGGAACGCAAGATCGACCTCGTCGGGGTCAGTGCTCGATATTTCGATCTTCTCGAGCATCTCCGTCAGGATCGCATATATCTCCCTGTAGCAGTTTCTCGTGCTCTCACGCAGCTGTCCGTATGCGTAGTTCGTCTCATCCGATATCAGAAGGTTCTGTGCCACCTGCGCAAGCGTCCTCTCGGGAAGCGCAGAAGCGGCATTATCCTCCGCCTCTCCTGCCTCGACAACGTTCACGGATGTCTCATGAACATCACCGTTGATATCTATGACCTGTAT
>JAILRP010000076.1 GCA_024698075.1 Lachnospiraceae bacterium | reverse complement strand
TTCTTGTTTAGGAATTTCGGGTTTGGTTGGTTGTACTGTTCTGTTGTCAAGGTGCAGCGCCAAAAAAGCGCAAAAAATACACGCTTTTTCAAGCGGCTTTAATAATATATCATTGCATCTTCCCATTGTCAACGGATTTTTGAATGATTTTTACCCATTCCATCCGTATTTTTTAAGATCGACAGTCCCGTCTGTTACCTCAATGCCCTCTTCGGCCAGAAGTCTCTCCTGGACATCCGCTCCTCCGAACACGAAGGCATCCGCCAATTTCCCGCTTGAGCTCACTACCCTGAAGCAGTGGATGGTATCGGGATCGGGATTTTTGTGGAGGGCATTTCCCACGGCTCTCGACATTTTCGGATTGCCCGCAAGAGCCGCGATCGTCTTGTATGTTGCGACTTTCCCTTTGGGGATCTTCCTGACCGCTTCATAGATGCGCTTTGTCGGGCTGTCGGATATAAGGTCGTAGCTCTCCGCGATCATAAGCTTCACATCCGCTTCGGGAACGCTCCCGTCAAGTATGACGGTATTCCAGTGCTCCTTGTTCTGGTGGTATCCGGGGATCACGGAATCATAAATGCTCCGCCAGAAGGGAGCCTTTTCGGGATCGACTTTCACATTTATGTTTATGAACCCGCACCGTTCATACGTCCACAGGAACGCTTTTTTATTTCCGCCATACCTTACCAGCTTCCAGTTTGTATCGGAAAAAGGGGCATCCTCATATGCCCCTTCAAATGTCAGACCGTAATCTATGATCTCTTTCCTTATCCTGTTCAGTTCCGCGTCTGATACACCCATAAGTTACAGCAGTTCCGCCATTTCCTTCCTTATAGGATCATAATGCCCGTCCATGAGGCCGAAATCCTTGTTCTTATAATTCCAGAGCGACCTTCCGATACCGAACTTTACGAAGCTTTCATGTATTTCCCTCATCCAGTTCAGCGTATCTTCTGTCGGCGCCTTATCTATCACGCCGTATTCGCCGCAGTATAAAGGAACGTTTTTCTCTTCCGCATATTCCGCCGCAGCCCTGAACATCTTGTCAAAGAACGGGCCTTCCCCGTCCATGACGCTGCTGAACACGGCACCCATATGGTCTTTGGAGAACTCCTCGCTTTTCTTTCTGAATACATCGATGTCCGCAGGATAGGAAACTTCAAAGTCCTCAGGCATGCCGTCTATCCAGTATGCCTTCTGGTGGGTGAAGCACAGAGGCTCATAGCAGTGGAAATTAAACACTGTCTTTTCGTCTATCGGGATCTTTATACCGGGGACGGAGAAAACATTGTTATAATTCACTCCCCCTACCAGAATGTACGTGTCGGCCGTTATCGCCCGGATCCTCCTGATCGCATTTGAGGCTATCTCGTTCCACTTTGCTTCATAATCGGGATTTACGACTTCGTTGAGAAGTTCAAAGGCGACCATGCTGTATTTTCCGTACCTCTGCGCAAACATCTCCCATGTCTGATAAAATGTTTCCTGCAGCATCTCATCCCTGAAGAAAATGTCTGCGTCGGCAACTTCCTTCGAATCGAACATATATCCCTTTGCCTTATGAAGGTCTAAGATCATGTTCAGTCCATGCTTCCTGCACCATCCGATGCAGTCGTCGATATGGGACATTCCCTCTTCATTTACGATATCCGTCCCCGACATTTCTTTCATGAACACATCATAGTCGACCGGAACCCTTATATGGTCCAGCCCCATAGACGCTATATTTTCAATATCCTTCTCGGTTATAAAGCCGTCAAAGTGCTTCTTGTCATATGACACGCACTGTGAAAGCCATCCTCCCAGATTCACGCCTTTCTGATATCCCTCAAACTGTCGCATAGCCATCTCCTTTCGGTGGTTTTATGTGTCATTCATTTTCAAGGTATTTCTGAACGTTATCGTATGTAATGATGCTGTACGGCCTGAACACATATTTGTCAAATGTCAGCTCAACCGTCGGCGGTATGGCTTCTCCTTTTCCGAGGGCATATGCCATTTCCATTATGTTTTCCGCCTGCCCCTTTGAATCGTTATAGACGCTGCCGTCGAGCTTCATTGTCCTGATCGCCTCGAGCGCATCCTCGGTCCCGTTTATCCCGACCACGAACGGATCCAATATATAATCTTTTTCCTCTATGGCATCGATCGCCCCAAGCGCCATGTCATCATTGTTTGCGATGACCATCTCTATCTGGAACGGATATCTGTCTATCAGCTCGCACATCTTTGTCCTTGCCTGGTCCCTGTCCCAGTTTGCATACTCATCACCAAGCTTTTCAAGCGAAAATCCCGCATTTATCAGCTCCGATGTGCATACGTTGGTCCTCACGATGTCATCCTGGTGGCCGGCCTCTCCTTCAAGTATAACATATTGGATCGTACCGTTATGGTTGACATCTATCGTATCATATTTTTCCGGATCGGAAAGTGCATCGATAATTATCTTTGCCTGCAGCTCTCCCGACTGGCGGGCGATCGCACCTACATAGTAAAGCTTGTCCCACCTTAAAAGGTCTTCTTCGACCGGCTCGCGGTTAAAGAATATGACAGGAGTGTCGCTTGCCATGGCTTTATCGATTATCACCGTCGCATCCGTCCTGTCCACAAGGTTTACGCACAGTACGTCATAACCTCCCGAAATGAATTTCTGTGCCTGGTCGTTCTGCGTCAGCTGGCTCTTCTTGGCCCCTACGATATCAAGGGTGATCCTTATGCCGTCTTTCCTCTCCTGCTGCCTGCACCACTTTGTCATATGCTTGGTCATGGAGTTCACGAACGTATCATAATCGTCATACATCAGGACGGCTATCCGTATCTCCTGCTGAACATTATCTCTTTTTCCCGCACATCCGGCCAGCAGCACCGACAGTATCAGGATAACGGATATGTACTTAATTGACAAACGGGAACAGCAGTGTCTGATTGTCCTCATCATACATCTCCTCTCTTTTTACTATCCTGTACTTTGCCTCCCTGTCCGGATATTTTTTCTTTGCCCCCGAGCTGTCGAGCGCATACATTGCGGACAGATATCCCAGGCTGAATTCATCGGAATAACCCAGCGCTATGATCTTTCTGTCATACAGGTTGTACACAGCCTTGTTGGATGTGGATATGGCGTATACCTTGCTCTTATGGTTGAGGTTCTCGAGAGCGTCGAGCAGCGCATCCGTGGTCGAATTATCAAAAGTCACTATCACATCGGTCGCCTGGGATACGAGCGCCCTCTGTATGAACACCCGGTTGCTGACCTTTTTTTCGTTGTCATTCCTGGACCAGTTGATCACCTTTCCGACTTTTCCGTCTATGGCATCCCTCAGTCCCTGTTCACGAAGCGCCACGCTGTCCCTGTCCGTGTTTTCGGATATCAGCGCGACGGTTACGATATCGCTCTCATTTTCTATAAGCCTCATTCCGAGGTCATATCCCATCTTATAATCATCAACCGTTATGTTTGACCCCTTGCCCTGAACGGATTCCACCGTCTCGGCAAATATAACGGGTATCTTAAGCTTAAGGCCGTCAACATACTCTTTTATGCCGCTGCTTGAACATGCCGCTATGATGAGGGCGTCCGCTCCGCTCACGACCTCCCTGTTGATGTTTTCCTCCTGCTCTTTCCGGTCATTTTCGGAAAGCATGTTCACGAGCACAAGGTCGGCATTGTTCTCCTTGCACACGAGCTCCGATCCCTCTCTTAAGTTTTCCCACCTTTCGGAATCGTCACCGTATACGATGAGCGAGACTTTTTTCCTTTCCTCGCTCTTGGGGCGCCGCTCAACATTCTGGAACACTGCGGTGACGAGAATGATCATCAGCAGGAGCACGATGACCGGAAGGCTTTTTATGTCTTTGAGCATCTTCATTTTATGCCCTCCTCCTTTCTGTACTCCTCTATGGGGATCTTGGGAAGATGGATCGTTACCGTTGTTCCTTCATCAAGTTCGCTTTCGATAATAAGGCCGTACTCTCCCTTAAAGTATATCTGTATCCTCTGGTTGATGTTCCACAGGCCTATGCCCGAGCCTTTCCCGCGGCTCCTTGCCTTATCGGTCAGAAGGGTGTCAAGGGTCTCCTTCGGTATTCCCATTCCGTTATCGGATACGGAAATATAAACATCCCCGTCTTTTTCGTATCCGCGCAGGGTTATCTCACCCTCTCCGTCCATGTGCTCGACACCGTAGTATATGGCGTTTTCTAAAAGCGGCTGGACTATGAGCTTGATCGTTGCGCAGTTTTCGATCGCGGGATCGATGTATATGCTCGTGGAGAATTTGTTCTTAAACCTGACTTTCTGAATGCTCAGGTAGTTTCTGGCGTGAACTATCTCATCATGTATGGTGATGATGTTGTTGCCCTTGCTTAAGGATATCCTGAACAGCTGGGCAAGCGCAGTCACCATGGATATGGCATCCTTGTATCTCTCACCTTCTATCATCCATACGACCGAATCCAGGGTATTATACAAAAAGTGGGGATTGATCTGGCTCTGGAGGGCATCGAGCTCGCTTTTGCGCTTTGCCTTCTGCTCCTTTACCATATCGTCGGTAAGCTTCTTCATCTGCCGTATCATGGACTTGATCGTCCTTCCGAGGTGCCTGATCTCATGCGAGCCTCCGATGAAGATATCATCCTCATTCATATCGTCCGCATACAGAGCTCCCTCTTCAAGATATGTTATGGACTCCTCAAGCTTTCTGATCGGGTCGGTGACAACGTAGGATATGATATAGTTTCCGAATATTATCAGGATCAGGACTATGATCGCTACCATCATCAGATAGTTTCTCATCTGTCCCATGTCGATATCGAGCTCGCTGAGCGATGTGACGCTGATGATCTTCCAGCCGGTGTATCCGACCGTCTTGACCACAACGTCCCTTTCCTGCCCGTCGAATTTCTCGGAAAAAGCACCGTCGGCGTGGCGCGCATGCTCAAAGTTGTTTTCTCTCACGAGTCCCGCATATATGGCTTTTCTCATCGGGTGATATATTATCTGCCCGTCGGCATCGCACAGGTATACGAACCCCATTCCGCCGTCATTGGCCTTTTCAAACATCTGCTCTATCCCGCTGTAGTTCATGTCAACGAGGAGCACGCCGTTCCTTACATTTCCGAGGTTGGTAAGCTCAACACATCTTGACAGCGATACTACCCAGAAATACCTGTAGCTGCTGTTGTCAAATATATTCTGGACATGTGGCGTGGAAAAATGGATGTTCTCGATCGCGTCAAACGCCTCCTGGAACCATTTCTGGGCTTTTAGGTCCACCCCGGGCTTTCTTGTGGACACGGGCGATGCGGCGATGATGCCGCCGTCCTCGCTGGCGCACACGATGCTCGTAAGGTTATCCTTGTTCGCTTCATACAGAAGGTTCATCTCTTTGCTGATGCTCTCGTCCGTCAGGTTCCTGTTCTTGATGACGTTATAGAACATCGTGTCGGAAATGCTCATCATGTTCCTGATGTATGAGTTGAGGTTCCAGCTGACCTGCTCTACGATCTGCTCATTCTGCTTGACCGCATTTGCCCTTATGGTATTGATGGAGTGGGTATAGAAAGCAATGGCCATGGAAGCGATGCTTATCATGGCAACTGCTGTGAACGACAGTGAAATGGTCCACTGAAGGCTTCTTTTTTTGTACTCTTCCTTGATGAAACTGATCATGGCAACTACTGTCTGTATCTTGAAGGTGATATGCCGAAGTGTTTCTTGAATACATAGCTGAAATAGTTCGGCTCTTCATATCCGACCATTCCCGCTATTATATAGCTCTTTTCATCCGTCGTATCGAGGAGCTTCTGCGCCTCGTTCATGCGCACCTGTGTAAGATAGGTGACAAAGCTCGTGCCCGTTTCCTTTTTAAATACCGAGGAAAAATAGGAAGTGCCGACTCCCAGGTGCGAGCATATCTCGTCAACCGAAAGGGAGCTCTCCCCGTAATGGTCCGAGATGTACTGTTTTGCATCCTCCGCCAGCTTCTTTGTCGTGTTGAGGCGTCCGTTGCTGACCTTCTCCCAAAGTATCTCCGACAGGGCTATAAGGCGGTCCGCGAACTCATCCATGGAGGAAAATCCCGCCAGTTCTTCATTCGTATTGATGCTGCCAAATCCCGTCTCGCTTAGGCTAATGCTGTGTCCCCTCGACAGCCGGAGCAGCTCGACGACAAATTCCGCATAAAATATCTGGAGCTGGTTAAGGTTGATATCCGACTTCTTGAGCTTTTCGACAAAATCCCTTATCTCTTCTTCAAGGCTTTCCTTTGTTCCTACCTTTACCTGTCTCATGATATGCCTTATCTGCTTTTCACTGACGTAATCCTCGATAGGGCATGACGGATCGACGTCTTTTATGCAGATGGCCTGATTTTCGCCCACGAAGATCCTGTGATGGAAAGCGTCCTTTGCCTCATTGAACGAAATGTGGATGCTCTCAGCATTTCCGTATACTCTTCCTATCCCCGCGCAGACATTGGCATCTAGCGATTTATGGGCGATCTTGCAGATCTTGTCCATCTCCTCGATGAACAGGGGATACTGCTGGGTGCTTTTCAGCCTTGCAAGCACGCATACCGTATCAAGGTATACCATTGCTTCGACATCAAGGACTTTCGCGAACCTCTCGATGACCATCTGCTTGAGCGACAGGGCCATGAGGTTCTTGTCAAGCTTATCCCTCTCATCTGACGTCACCGTTATCCGAAATGCTCCGGCACAGTAAAATGCCGATTCTATATGGAGGTCAAAATCCCTCTGGTAACGTTCCAAGTCAAACTGAAGCTCGCGTCCCTCAAAAAGTCCTATGATGAGCTGCTCTTTCATCATGGGCCTGCTCTCTTCGTAGTATTTTGACAGAAGCTCCACGTTGCGCCGCTGCTTTATCTGCTCGTCAAGCCGCATCTTGATCCTGATGAAAATCTCACGGAGCTCATCCGCATCAACGGGCTTTAAGATATATTCTTCCGACTCGAGCCTTATTGCCTCTTTGGCATATTCAAAATCATCATATCCGGAAAAGATCACGCTCCTGAGATCCGGGATCTTCTCTTTCAGTTTTTTGAGCATAGTTATGCCGTCCATGAAAGGCATCTGGATGTCGGTCATCACAACATCCGGCTCATACGTGTCGGCCAGTTCGAGAGCTTCCTCTCCGTTCTCGGCCGTACCGACGACGGTAAAACCGATCGATTCCCAGTCGATCCTTTTTCTTATCGCCTCGCGTACTTCCTCTTCATCATCGACAAGCAAAACCTTATATAGGCTCATTATCTCTCTCCCTGCTTTCATACGTTGCAGTTTCCAACGGAATTAGTTTAGCATTACATCGGAAAATAAACAATAAGGCTGCGGAAGACCGCAGCCTTATGATCTATATCAGTATTGACCGTATATCAGCCCTTTTTGCGCTTTGACAGAACATCAAGGGTAACGGCAGCGAGAAGAACGGCACCTTTAACGATCTTCTGTATATCGGTTGACCATCCCATCAGTGACATTCCGTTGTTAAGTATACCCATGATGAAAGCACCGACAACCGCACCGACGATAGTTCCGGCACCACCTGCAACCGCAGCTCCGCCGATGTAACATGAAGCGATGGCATCCATTTCGAAACCGTCACCAGCCTTAGGCGTTGCAGATCCGTTTCTGGCCGCAAGGACGATTCCAGCTATCGATGAAAGGAGACCCATGTTGACATATACCCAGAAGAAAACCTTGTTCGTATCGATACCGGAAAGGTTGGCTGCCTTCCTGTTTCCGCCGAGAGCGTATATCTGACGTCCGGCAACCGTCTTGCTCGTGATGAACGCATATACCGCGATCAGTATGACCATGATCAGGAGCACGAACGGAAGGCCGTTGTTCCTTGCGAGCTTATAGAAGAAGAACCATATGATGAACAGCATGATCGCAAGCTTTAATGCTATCTGCCATATGGGATTGACTGCAAAATTGTATTTCTTCTTGGTTGCATAGCTCTTAAACTCTGACACTATAAGTGCTATCGAAGCAATGAGCGCAACAAGTATGCTGACGACATCCAGCGTACCGTCACCGAACGGTACTTTAAGCGTCGGCAGGAATCCCGCGCCGATAAAGTTGTAGGACTCGTCAAAAGGTCCCTTTGTCTGCGCCTGGAGCAGCGTATATGTCAGTCCTCTTCCCATGAGCATCGTCGCCAGTGTTACGACGAATGGCGGGATGCTGAGATAAGCGATGAAGAATCCTGCAAAAAGGCCTGTGAGGATTCCTACCGCAAGAGCGGCAAGTATCGCTACCCACATGTTCATCTTGAGGTCTATCATTATGATACCCGCGACCGAACCCGTAACAGCAACTACCGAGCCGACACCAAGGTCGATGTTACCGGTCAGAACGCAGAGCAGCATACCGATCGCAAGAATGACAACGTACCCGTTCTGCATTATCAGGTTGTTGATATTAACGGGCTTTGCATTAGCTCCCTGTGTCGTTATAGCAAACAGAATAAATATACCGATCAGGATCAGAAACATTCCGTACTGTTTAAGATCCATATTGACTAATTTTTTATCTTTAGTTTCCATTTCCATCTCCCTTTCTCATATGAGCCATGATAAGCTGCATGATACGCTCCTGTGAAAACTCTTCCTTGCTGAGTTCGCCGGCGATCTCTCCTTCGTTTATAACGTAACATCTGTCACATGTACCGATTATCTCCGGCATTTCCGATGAGATAACGATTATAGCCTTGCCGGCCTTGGCCAGCTCGTTTATAACACAGTATATCTCATATTTTGCTCCTACATCGATACCTCTTGTAGGCTCATCCATGATCAGCACATCCGGCTGAGTCATCATCCACTTTGAGACAACAACCTTCTGCTGATTACCGCCCGAAAGCGATCCGACCACCTGGTTGATGGAATTTGATTTGACGTTGATACGTTTTCTGTAATCCTGTGCCGCAACTATCTCATCATTGGCATTTATAACGCCATTCTTTGAGAAGAAGAACGGTCTTGCGGCGATCGTCATGTTTTCCTTGATATCTCCGATAAGATTCAGCCCGTATGTCTTTCTGTCTTCAGATATATAAGCGAGCTTGTTCTTAACGGCATCCTTAACCGTTTTTAAATGTACTTCCTGTCCGTTTATGAATATGGATCCGGATATCTTCTGGCCATAGCTTCTTCCGAATATGCTCATTGCCAGCTCGGTCCTTCCGGCTCCCATCAGTCCCGCAAGGCCTACAACTTCGCCCGCACGGACTTTGATGTTTATGTCTTTGAGCATCTGACGGTGTTCATCATCGGGATGGAATACATTCCAGTTCCTTACTTCAAATATAACGTTCCCTAAAGTAACGCCTTCTCTGGCCGGGTAACGGTTGGTCATCTCTCGTCCGACCATTGCCTTGATGACTCTGTCCTCGGAATAATCATCCACTCCCTTGACAAGGGTTTCTATGGTCTTTCCGTCTCTAATGATGGTAACCGAATCGGAAACATATTCTATCTCATTCAGTTTGTGCGAGATGATGATGCAGGTAATGCCCTGAGCTTTCAGCTGGAGCATTATGTCGAGAAGCTTTCTGCTCTCTTCATCATTAAGGGCCGCCGTAGGCTCATCGAGTATCAGCAGTTCAACCTTTTTCGCCATCGCCTTGGCGATCTCTATGAGCTGCTGCTTGCCAACGCCGAGGGTATTGATCGGAACATTTACGTCCTCATGCTCAAGACCGACCTTTGCGAGCATTTCCTGTGCATGCTTTCTGGTCTTGGTCCAGTCGATTATTCCCTTGCTGCTCGTCTGTTCATTACCGATGAACACGTTCTCCGCCACGGAAAGCAGGGGGGAAAGTGCCAGCTCCTGATGTATTATGACTATGCCTTTAGCTTCCGAGTCCCTAAGACTGTGAAACTTGCAGTGCTCACCCTTGTATGTGATGTCTCCTTCATAAGTTCCGTAAGGATATACGCCTGAGAGGACATTCATCAGTGTGGACTTGCCGGCTCCGTTCTCTCCGCAAATAGCGTGGATCTCGCCTTTTTTTACTTTAAGATTAACATCATCAAGAGCTTTTACTCCGGAAAATTCCTTTGTAATGTGATCCATTTCCAAGATGTAATCCGACATCTGCTCTTCTCCTTTTAATTACTGTACTTCCAAAAACAGGGCGGCATCTGCCGCCGCCCTGTTAAGGAAATGATCAAAGATGGTATTGATTATTCAGCAAGCTGCTCTTCTGTGTAGTAACCGCCGCCGATAATAACTTCCTTGTAGTTGTCCTTGTCAACCGGTACAGGCTCGCAAAGGTATGAAGGAACTACGATCTTGCCGTTGTTGTACTGCTCTGTGTCGTTGATCTCGGGCTCTGCGCCTTCAAGAACGGCCTGAACCATCGTAACACACTTGGAAGCAAGAAGCCTTGTGTCCTTGTAGATTGACATTGTCTGCTTACCGGAGATGATGTGCTTGCAAGCCATGAGCTCTGCATCCTGACCTGTGATCATAGGCCAATTTGCATCTGTGTAGCCTGCGCCTTCAAGAGCTGACATACATCCGTATGAAAGTCCGTCGAATGCTGATGCGATGATGTCAAGATCTTCGTCTGCATAGTATCTTGTAAGGATGTCTTCACATCTCTTCATAGCTGTCTGCTGGTCCCAACGAAGAGTGTTGTTGGAATCGAAATCAAGCTGGCCTGACTTACAAACGAGAGCGCCCTCATCAAGTAAAGGCTGGATCTGCTCCATAAGTCCTGCATAAAGCATATGAGCGTTGTTGTCATCGGGTGAACCCATGAAGAGCTCGATGGTCTTAGGATCATCCTTGGTAGCTCCGCAGTGCTGAACGATGTATTCACCGATCTTTGTTCCAACACCCTTGTTATCGAATGTTGCATAGTAAGAAACAGCGTCTGTGTTCATAAGAAGACGGTCATAAGCGATAACGGGGATGCCTGCATCCTTTGCCTGCTGCTCAACGTTTACAAGAGCGTCTGAGTCGATAGCTGCG
>JAILRP010000079.1 GCA_024698075.1 Lachnospiraceae bacterium | reverse complement strand
TCCGGCTATTTGCAGAACAGAAAAAAAGCCTGTTATCCCAATGGTAAACGAACCCTTCGGCCCTTTACATTCGCATAAATGAAAACTTAAAGTGCGGACGAATATCTTTACAGTCTTGCCGTTCCGCTTTCGGTCGTAATGGCCTCGGGAATTATCGCCGGGGAATACTTGTAATCTCCGGCACCGATCTGCGAATCGAACGCGATCCCGTGAATCCTTTGAAGACCCTTACAGGATGCGATGAAGTTTTTGTAGCATTCGATGACCTTGGGATCACCTTTACCGGAAAAGATTTCGTAAGGGATGAAGAGCACGGCATCCTCGCTTCCTTCAAGAGGATCCGTGATGTCTGAAGGTTCGTATATGCCGTGTGAATTCTTATCAAATGCGGCATCCGTTCCCTGTTCGAAGAAAACCATGGTATTACCTGCCATTACGGGGAAGAATACCCTGTCCGAATGAATGGTCATATCCTCGGCAAAATCCCTGATATCAGGAGCTGAGTCCGGTCCGTAGAAAGCGAGGAATACGCTTCTTGCATAGGTCGGCGATGCATGGAAGCTGTTATAGAGAGTTTCGCATATAGCCTTATTGGCTCTTTCTGTTTCACCGCTTGATCTTGCCTTTTTGGACTTGCCGTATTTTGCGATAAGTTCATCTGATGTGAGCATTTTGTTTTCCTCCGAAGTGAACGGGAGCTTATTCGTTTATTATATGCTTTCATAAGGCAGTGTCAAGTGACCTATATAAGATGAATATAGTATGTATCAAACTTGCCCGATAAGTGTTTTAAGATGGCTTTTTACTGATCGGCGTTTCCGTCGTCTTCTATGATGTCATCATCGTCAAATTCATCATCCGGCCATTCGTCATCATAATATGCATACGCTCCGACAGTGCATGTAAACAGTTCATCAAAGCTGTCATATTCGTCGAAGGGGGTGAGAGTTATCTGATCCATCACAAGGTATTTGGATGACTTGAAATCGTATGCATACAGATCGTCATCGAAGTCTCCAAGGACGATCATATCTTTAAGCCCGAACTTACGCTCACGGTAATTCTGATTAACACTGACTATATCCAAAAGTGTGTAGCCGGACTTCTTAACAGTCACCTGATAGGTTCCGAAAAACTGGAATCCGTTCCATGCATATCCGTTTGCAATCTTAAGAAACTCCGTATAGTCATCGGGAAGGGAAAGGGCGGCTGATTTTTCCTTCTCACTCTTACGGGCGCCGGGCTTTATGGAAGCAATATAATCTTCGCCTGTGCCACCCGATATTTCATCCAGATCCTTATTGCATCTTTCGATCTCTTCATCGGCTGCGGGCTTTACTATAAGCGCATCCGTTTCATAGGTTTTATCGAATATATCCTTGATATTTTCTGAATCGAACATAGAAAAACCTCACTTTACCTTGTTATTCTTGGTTTTGGGGAGCTTGTCGGAAGCGGGCTTGGGGCCGCCGGGACCGTAGGGAAGATCGGGCGCGCTTAAGGGAGGAAGCTTTATCTTGCCGTCTTCTCCGGGCTTGGGACCACCGGGACCGTAGGGAAAGTCGGGCGCATTAAGGGAGCCGATTCCGTTACCTTTACCTTTGATTATTTTCTTCATTTTTCTCCCTCCGCTTTCTGTCTTGCGGGTGCGCTGTCAGACATTGCATCCCTCGAACCTGTATAAGAGATGGTCTTGTCCAATTCTGAATTCTTTATCATCGTAATCGAATTCACAGATCTTTCCTGAATAATGCTTCATCATAAGCTTCTCATTAGAACCTTCCGAAGTGACTTGATTCCATCCATGAACCAAGTATAAATCCTGTCGTGAAAAATAACAATTGCATAGATTACGACCGGTATGACATATCTTACGCGCGGATGGCACACCCTGCTTCAGCCCGGTATACGAATAGTAATCCATGCAATGTTTAATGTATGATACGATATTTCTCTATCCGGAATTTTAAGATATAATTATAGAAAACGTATTCAATATCAAAAGGCAGATATTTAACTTGTTTCCTATAACTCGTAACCGGTACAAAACCGGCGCTTCCATAAGCATCATGGAAAAATCAGACAGATACAACGGGGAAAGTATATGGCAATTTATTCCGGAAAAGAATCCATATTCAGATACTTCGAAGAGATCACTCAGATCCCCAGGCATTCGGGCGATGAAAAGGCAATCGTCGAGTACATCGTAAAGTGCAACGAAAAGCGTGGCCACGAGCTTAGTATCGACGAATACGGCAATGTCCTCATCTATGTCCCTGCGACCGAAGGCTATGAGAACGAGGCAACGATCATCCTGCAATCCCATCTCGATATGTATTATGAGCAGGATGACGACAGCGACCGTGATCTGACAAAGGAAGGACTTGATCTGACCCTTTCGGGCGTAAGACTCTACGCGGAAGGATCGTCACTCGGTGCTACAAGTGCATTCGGTATTGCCGCAATGCTCATGATCATGAATGACGAGGAACTTGATCACCCTAAGCTTGAGCTGCTCTTTACCTCCCGCAGGCACGAAGACATGGAGGGCGCAAGGAAATTTGATGCATCATCCCTTCTCGGCGTAAGCCGCATCCTTATCAGCCTGTGCGGAGCCGATTCGTCCATTTTCCTCATCGGAAACAATCCCGACAAAAAGTGCATGCATCACGACTGGACATACGGATTTGACATTCCGGTATGTTTGAAGGCTCTCATGTATCAGAATATGATGCATTCCGCAACGACCATCCGCCCCTCACATGATGAGAGTGAGATCGATATTCTCAAAGAATCCATTGAAAAGATCGCGGGGGAATTCGGCGAATCCATCAGGTTCGATGCAATGATCATGGGACCCGACATCGCGGAAGCGGATACCCCCGGAGAGAGCATCCTCATCTCATCCATGCAGGAGACATATAACCTCCTTAAACAGCTCCTCCTTACCAAGGACTGCGCATACAAAGACCTTCTTGAATACGACGAGGATTCCATCAAACAGTTCGAGCCCTATGAGGAAGAACCTGTCCGCGACCCCGGCCGCGCAGATGAGATCACCGCCGCCATCGATGCAATGCTGAACGACACAGACAGCGCCACCGACGACTATGCCACCGACGACTATGACATCGACGAAAACGAGGAGAAACTGGGTAACCTCTTAAACCGCATCAATTCTCTTGTCGGCGTTTCGGATTTCAAGAAGCTCTGTAACCGAATCGCAGGCGTATCAAAGGGAGAAAACAAGGTGCTCCTGAAAAGGTATCTTGAAAATTGCGCGGTCTGCATCTCGATAAGAGACGGAGACGGCTACACGACACTTATAGAGCTCTTCAACGAACTCCTTCAGCTGTGCTGCATGATCGCCTCCCGCTACGACGAGGTTCCGGAGATAAAGAAGAACATTTCCTACGAGGGAATCTTCAGATGGATCGAAGCCAATTCCTCGGCGGACGAACCCTTGTCGATCGACCTTACCTTCAAGATGAGGGATACGGAAACGGACGAGTTCGTGAACTTCCTAAGAAGACTCTACAGCGAAAGGAATAAGTCGCTCACATTCTTCAAAATCCCGTATTCCGAAGGCATGGAAAAGGAAAGAATGATCCGCGCACTGTCCTCCGTATTCCAGCTGGTAATGATAGACGCTCCGCCGTTTTCGAGTGCTGAATACCTGGAACACGCAACACATATTTTCGGTGATTTCGGATTCGTACTTGATCCCGATGCACACGAGCCGGTCGAACGGTTTATCATCGAAAAAAGGAACAAAGCTCATTTTTACGGACTGCTGTCGATCGCGGAACTCGTCAAGGACATCATTTATCAGAAAAGCGTTAATGAAGCCAAGAGGAAAGAGAATATGTCATTTTTGATCAGAAAAGAAGACCTTGTCTCAATGGAAAAGAAATACTGCGTCGAACAGGGAAGCGTTGAAACCCTTGACGATATGATCGGTGTTGACGAGCTCAGGGAGCGCATCGACGAGATTCTGGTCCAGCTTGAACTTTCGAGGGAGATGCCTTACGAAAAGAGACCCGGAATGCACATGCTCTTTACCGGAGGGCCCGGGACCGGCAAGACCACCGTAGCAAGGATCCTCGGCAGGATCCTTAAAGAGAAAGGACTCCTGAGCAACGGACAGTTCTACGAAAGAACCGGCCGCGAGCTTGTAGGAAGATACATAGGTGAGACCGCTCCCCTTACCAATGCGATCTGCAGGGATGCATACGGCTCGATCCTGTTCATCGACGAAGCTTATACGCTTTACAGAGGCGATGACGATGACAGGGATTTCGGCCGTGAGGCTCTCGATGCTCTTGTCACACAGATGGAAAACCACAGACAGGATTTCATAGTCATACTCGCCGGATACTCCGATCAGATAAAGCGCATGCTTGAAGCAAATCCCGGACTCCGGAGCCGCATACCCTATGAGGTCAAGTTCAGGAATTTCACCAGAGATGAGCTTGCGGAGATCTATATGAAGATGGTGGAGGGAAGCTACGAATACAGCGGCGATCTTGAGGAAGCCGTAAAGAATTACTTCGCCGCATTCAAGGATGAAGTGCTTGAAGAGGAATCCTTCTCCAACGCAAGATTCGTACGTAACCTTTTCGAAAGATCCGTATCCAAGGCCGCGCTCAGGATCCAGGCACAGACGGGCGAAAGGATCAGGGGCGATATGATCCGCATCATGGCCAAGGATTTCGAAACCGCAATTGAGACTGAAGAGTTTAAGAGCCTGCTTGAAAAGAAGCACATTACACTGGGATTTGCATAATGGGAAACGATAACAAGAAAAAATTTTTAAACGCGCTCGGAAGCTTCCGCAGGGAAAACACCATGAAGGAAGCGGTAAGAAAGGCAGAGAATCTGATCGGTGCGGATGATCTCAAGGAATTCGTGGAAAGATCCTCTCTGCTTTATAAGCATTCCGCCGAATGCGATGCCGTGATCGTTTCTGCCATATCAAGGATGTACATCCTTTCCGTTAATTCCGGAGACGGTATCTGCACACAGCTTGATATCCTTACTGATGTGCTCAGGGCAATGGGAGACGTCGAAAACCTGGGCGTTCAGTATTTTGCGCTGAATCTCCCCGACCACAGCATAAGAAAACTTGATTCGGAAGCAAAGACAGACAGGGATATTATCCTGGAAGACATAAAGGATATGGGGCTTCTTAAAGTGGACAAAAGAAGGATCTGCTGCATCGACATATCCAGATGGATCGACCGGATCGAATCCGCGGAATTCCGTGCCGTGCTCGCAAGACTCAGGGATCGTATGTATGACCAGTTCGTGGTTTTTTGGATCCCCGCTGTTGATGAGCTTACCCTTAGGAGAGTGCACGAAGCGATCGAATGGTTTGTCAATGTCGACGATATCTATACGCCTCCGTTTTCCGTGGACCAGTACTACGAATACGGAATAAACAAGCTCGAAAAAATGAATGTCCGTCTCGATGAAGGCGCAAGAGAGGTCTTCAGAAACTGCATAGTATCGAGAAGGACGGATAAGAATTTCTTCGGATTCAACACCATCAATAACCTTATGAACGAAATGATATTTACCACACTGATGGAAGGGGAGCCTTAGAATGTTTAAAGAGCTCGAACTCGAACCGCTCAAATCATATAGTTTTAATTTGACGTGGGATGATGAACTCGTCCTTGAGATCCCGGGCTATTATGCCGGCGAGGCACTGATCCGCAGGTTTATATATAACGGCGGCGATGATGCGGTGCTCATCAGAAATAAATACCAGAATATCCTCTGCGACAATGTCAATCCCGAGGTAAGAGAGCTTCTTATGGAATGCACCGAACTTACCATTGCCGAAACCGATACCTTTCGCCGCTATAAAGCTGTCGTCGAGCACAAGGAGCCGGAGGCCGATACGACAGAGGCTCTCAAACTGCACGACTATTCCTACAAGTATAATCCGTATCCTCTCATGAACGGAACCTTCGAAACCGGCGATGCAGTCTGCACCTGCTGCGGCGAAAGGAAAAACATCTTCATGAAGGCGAAGGATGTTTCAAAGGATGTGCCGGAACTTGTCATGTGTCCCGAATGCATAGCCGATGCGGCGAACCTTCGAAAGGGAATAGACATCTGGCCCGGCATAAGCGGCCGTATCATCAGCTCACATAACTTCTACGAAGTAATGGGTGTATGTCCACCGTTTAAGCACAGAGGAAGACTATCCGGAACATGGGGGCTTCACTGTGGCAAGATGGCCGTTTACCTTGGCAAGATCCATACAGAGGATCTTGTGAGCCCTATGTGGAGTGAGATCGCAGATAACTGGAAAAATGAGATGAATCCCTTCAGGGATGAAGCTCCTGAGAAGTTCTGCAAAAGAATTAATGAAGAAGAGGTTTCCGCATATCTTTTCAGATGCGAAGAGTGCGGAAATCATTTTTGCATATGTATTGAAAACGGGAGCGCGGAAGGAGGTTTGCTTTGGCATTTGAAAAAATGAGAGAAGAACTGACCGATGAAGAATGGGAGATGATAGAACTCCTGATAACCGCCATCGGAAAAGAAAAAGAGTGGGAGATTTCCACCGACCGCCATCACAGAAAATGTCTGTGGGAGCGCGAGGAGGATGCGCCCTTCGTGCTTGAGGAAGGGATCAGGGCATTAAAGGAGGCGGCCGGTGACAGGCTTGATACCCTCGGACTGCCTGTTTATAAGTGTGAACTTCTGAAGAACCTCTTTAAGGAATTCGCATAAATGAAAATAATAAGTCCACTTTCTCACATGTAAAACATGGGGCAAGATCAAAAGACCTTGAGGGCGCATTGGAGTGGCTTGTAAATGCAGGGATAAGGATAAACATAATTATCAGATTCACTGAGGTAAAAGATATGGAGAGAGGAATATACTTTGATGCATGGTACCGGAATGAGTACTGCTATCACCCGAGCCTTCCGATGAGAAGTGCTCAGATGTTAAACGATCTGGAAAAATACCATGGGACAGTGCTCGTCTGGGCGGGCATGGGCGGCGGAAGCATAAGCCTGCCGTATTTGGCCCATGAGGCTTTCGGACCGGTGGATCCCAGGATGCAGATCTATGGCTTCATGAATGACAGTGAATTCGTGGAAGAATGCAATCTAAGAGGCATCAAGCTTTTCGGGATCGTCTTCGAGGTGCAGGGCTGGGAGTACCCGGCTGTATTTGACGCAAAAGGAAAGCTTTTAAGGATGAACCGCCGTGCCGAAGAGAGCGGGGAGATGGCCTGGTACGGACTGCGCGAGTTCAGTGCTGATACATGGCCTGATGCTTTTCCTACGTCGCTTAAGGACTATTACCTGGACGGCATCAGGGACGAGGATGGAAATCAGGTGGCTGACCTGTGGGAGGAATGCTGCTGCAGAGACCGCTTCGGCAACCCCATCCATGCACAGTGGGTCGAGATCAAAGGGCACAAGGAGCAATGCTATCAGATGTGCCGCAATAATCCCGTATGGCGGGGTTATCTGAAAAAGATCATGGAGCTCCAGATCGATGCAGGCGTGCCCGGCATACAGCTGGATGAGTGCGAGCTGCCGATGACCTCCATCAATTCCGGAGGCTGTTTCTGCGACAGCTGCATGAAACAGTTCAGGCAGTGGCTTGCGGATAGAAAGAGCGCCGGGAGGCTTGGCCCTGAATGGGACGAAATAGACATTGGCACATTTCATTATGGGGAGTACCTGAAAGAACATGATTGCACTTATCCCGAGAATGCCCCGTTTTTCAGGGATTACTGGGAGTTCCAGGTATGGCAGGTGAGGAAATATTTCAGCGAGCTGGCTGACTATGCAAGGGACTATACAAAGGAAAAATATGGGAGAGAGCTCCTCGTTTCCGGGAATTTTTACAATATGCAGCCTGCCTATTACCCGATAGAGGGCAAGGTTGATATCGTGATCACGGAGATGGAGCATACACTTTTCCGCCAGCCGTATTATTACCGGTTCTGTGCGGGCTTTGCACCAGGTAAGCCTGTGATCATCGCGGAAAACCCTTACGGCGGGATCATGCCGAGGCTGCTTGAGCTTTTGGAGAACGGACGCGGCTATGACCTGTACCGCATCTACCTTCTGGAAGCATCTATGTACGGCTGCAATATGTCAGTACCATATGGAAGCTGGATGGGGAACACGATAAAGGACGCCTTCTGGGCTCCGCAAAAGCTGACGGCTTCCGTGCAGGATTTCCTGTACGAGCATGAGGAATGCTACCCTGGGACTAAATCAAAAGGAGCAGCAGTATTGTATTCCTATGGCAGCTATTACTGGAGGGACTCGAACAAGGGAAGCGGCGCAAACGGCATGCAGGATTCTTATGGTTCCCTGCTGGATGTTACCGCGAGCGAATGGCTGGATCCGGAAAAAAAGCCGGTTCCGTTCTGGGACGTGATCCGCGCGCTCAGCAAAATGAATGCACAATATGATTCTGTCATGCTTCCCGACGGGGAGCTCAGGACGGACGATTTTTCGAAAGATAAGCTCTTGGGATATCCGCTTGTTATTGTTCCTGATTGCTTCGTGCTCACAGAAAAACAACAGCAGATACTTTTAGATTTTGCCGTGGACGGAGGGAAGGTTCTTGTAATGGGACGTCTGGCGGAAGGGACATCCTTAAGAGAAAGCCTTGAAAAAACCGGAAATGCCGTATTTGTCGCGTCTGAGGGAGTAAAGGAAGATTATATGAAGCTCTTTATGGAGACGTTCATGCCGATGTATGAAGCCATAGCGCCGATATCATGCGATTCCAGGCAGGTCGGCGTACAGCGCTATGACAAAGACGGAAAGACATGGATCCATCTGTTGAATTATCAGTATGATGAAGACAAAGATCAGGTACTTCCCATAGAAAACCTCGAAATGAAGGTCCGCAATATTGAAGAACGGGAGCCTGTGGCGTTAACGCCCGCGGGGATACAGCCTCCGGACATAGAGGTTCTTAGGGCGGACGATATTGTGACGTTCCGGCTGAAGAATGTCGGATTATATACGGTGATCGCTGTCTGAACGCTTTAGTCCATGAATGGCGGGTGCATTTATTAATATGGTTTTGGGCAATGCCCGCAGTTGTCTGATGAAGGCTGGATAGCTGCGGGCTTTTTATTGAAGAAAAATGCGGAAATCTGCAAAAAATAAATTTAGGGCTTATCAAAGCAACGATTTTTTGACTTGCCTCTTTACAAAACCGAGCATATCGGTAAAAATAGGGAAAGAAGGACTTTATTCATCTGATGAATATGAAATAGACAAAACATACAATGGGATCTGCTGTCAGAGCATTTATTCATACTGAGCCGGATTCAAATATACGTTCAAATGATATTCAGCTTATCAAAAATGATCGTGATATTGCCGGAATAGTAGGACCCAGCAGTTGTACGATAAGGGATCTGGAATATTATCGAACAAGGAATGGCAATACAGATTTTGATATTCAAACCGATATGATATATTTTGATCCTTCCTTTGACGACGATATCATTACAGCTATGGAATCCCGTGATTCAGAACTTAGTGATGTGCCGCCTGAATTGATAAATATTGATATATTCGGAATCGAAAGAAGACCGGATATAGATATGTTCTGCAATACTAACCTGAAGACTTTCGTAACAACGTCAGGGCTTTTTCATGAGATATGAAAATATCTGAATAGTCCGAAGAGATTAATGGTTTTTAACGGGAACAGAAGGATGGATATGAAAAAGAATAGCTATAGAAAAGGGATCATCGGCATTGCTCTGGTTGCTATAGGTCTAATGATGCTTTTTGCGCATACGGATGTACTGGCAGAGGAGCCCGGTAAAGAATACAGCAAGGAGCTTCTGATCAACGGCGGAGCTGAGGAAAATGCCGATATTCAGATGATCTACGGATGGAAAGAGCCTTATGAGGAAAAGGGCGGAAGCGCTTATTACGGCATTATTTACAGTGAGATCGCGCCTCCTTGCTGGAATACCTCCCTGCGTGCCCACAGCGGCGAGCGCTTCTTCTGTACAAACCTGAATACGGAAAGCTTCGGTGTTTTCCGGGCCCTGGGACGGGATAAGGAGAATGCGGACGGCCCGATCTATGTTTATCAGGATGTGGATATCACGGAATTTGCAGGAGCGAAGCTGATCCTTTCCGGATATGTGGGGAGTGACTCGTATCTGTCCATGAATCTGCTGGATAAAGATGAGAAAATTGTTGCGCGCTGTGGTGAAAAATGGCGCGAGAAGGAGCATGTCGAAAGCGGAGAATGGGCTTACAGAGAGCATTCGGTACGTGTGCCTGAGGGTGCGGTTACCGCACGGGTCTATCTGAATGCGTCCTATGAGTATACACCTGTGGGAATCCCGAACCCGGTCATGTATGACCGGACCGCCGGTTATTTTGATGATATTTCCCTGGTGGCGGAGCAGTCCGAAAGGGAACCCGAAGGAAATGAACTGCTGTATAACTGCGGCGGTGAAACGGGACTTTTGGATGAATGGCATTATGACTATGAGATGATCATAACGGACTATTCTGCAGATTTTCTGGAAGATGAGACAGAGCGCGGAGAGGCTTTTTCATATGATGATCTTTGGACTGCCTGCAAGGAGTCAGAAAACTGGTGTAAGGAGATCACGCCTTTTGAAGGAGATTACTTTATCTGCACTGACTTAAACCGGGGGCCCAGAGGATTGAACGAACTTATTGAAACACCCGGGCCTGTCTCTGTCTGGCAGGATATAGACGCAGCTGATATCCCGAAGGGAACAGAGCTTACGCTTTCCGGTTATGTCTGCAAGGAGGGATGGCTGTCTTTGGAGATATATGACGTGGATGACAATATCATAGAGAGAGTGGGAGAGGATTATGAATCCTTCCGTACAACCTCCAACGACACCTGGACACAGCAGGAATATACGGTAACACTTCCTGAGGAAGCAAGCAGCATCCGTGTATTCTTAAACGCGAGATATGGTACCAGTCGTATACAGGGCGGTTCTCTTGAACAGACGGCGGCCTGCTTTGATGACATTCATCTTACTGCTGAAGGATGGTCAAGGCCAGAGAAGCAGAAGCCACAGCCGGCATCTGAGCAGGATGATGAAAATCCTGAAGAAACCCCGGGGAAGAATGTATACAAGTCGGAGGAAAAAGCCGGGAAATACAGCGGCGCTTCCATGTATCTGAGTTCGCAATGGTTTTTGACCAGACTGAATGAAGATAGTTTCTCGGACAAAGTCCTTGACAGGATACAGATCGAGGATATTAAAGATACCATTGCCGGAAATTGGTTTGTCTATGCTCAGATGGATTACAATAACGAAGCAAATGGGATATGGGATCCGGAGACGGAGGATTATTATTATCCCATGACGATCGGCTATATGCATGCCAATGTGACAGAGGACGGATCGGGATATTCTATGCAGTTAGATCATGGCGAGATTTTTGACGGCGATACAGGTATGATCGATGCGTAC
>JAILRP010000031.1 GCA_024698075.1 Lachnospiraceae bacterium | reverse complement strand
GCTCTGCGCCCAATCGGGATGGTCCTTGGCCTTGCCGTATCCGGCATAGCTGTCATAGCTCTCAAGCTCTATGCCCATCATCTTTCTCCACTCGGAGTCCGTGAGCCTTTCATCGATGGGCTGCTCAAACTGATAGAAGCTATAAACGCTTCCCTCCGCTATGCGCAGCTTCCCGTCGACCGGAACGATGACATATATGCAGGCAGGGTCCCCGGTCGCCATCTCAAGCACCCGTCCGTTCGGATCGGTTGCGACATCAACGACTATCGCCGCAGGATAATCATCCGATGTGGGATATTCATTTCCCGTCTGTGCCTTCATGGCATCCATCCAGAAATGTTCTATCTCCCCTCCGTAGATCTCTATGAGCTCATATTCATCATCATCTAGCTTCTCGTTTCCGAGCTCCTTAATGGAGATCGTCTTAAGTTTTCCTGCAAGGTCTGCAAGCCTTTTAAGATTTTCGCCGTCGGCGTCCGACAGATAGCCGAGCCTGTCAAGGCCTTCGGCGGTGCTTTTTGCCAGCCTTTCAAATCTGGAAAATACAAGGGGTTCGGGCTCGACATAGCCCCTGTAGTCCTTGTCTTCTTCCCAGCCGCCGCCCATCTCGGCCATCATCTGTTTTGCGTAGAGAACCGTATCATGCTTCAGTTCGGTATAGCTTCCCGCAAACGTCTCAAGGTCCTTTTTGGTCCACTCGTCATTCTGCATGAAGAAGGGATAGCCTTCACCCTTTTTATCAAGAAGGGGGCGAAGCGTGTTGAGCCATCCCGCATAAAGGCTCGCATTCCACAGTGTTTCATCATTATTGATGAATTCTTTTTTCAGGTTGTCAAGGTTTCTGTCATAATTCTTGTATTTGGTCGCACCCATTTCATCAAGGAGCGAATATGCCATGTCCGATCCGAGCGCTGCCGGAACATCAAGAAAATCTGGCAGCAGACGCTTATCCTCATCTTCAAACTCGCCGACTCTTCTGTATACGAGCTCCTGCATTATCGTTGCATCGATCGTGAACCTCTGCCCCATGAACCGGTACCCCGGTATAACGTTGGGCTCGTCCTTGTTCTCCTCACTGTCGACGATCGGGATCGAGTTTATCCTGGGTGCACGGAGCTTTGCGGTAAGCGCATGGAACTGCTTCCATTCATCATCCGCATCGATAAGGTCATCAACGCTTACATCCTTCCCGTAAACCTTCTCTATTACGGGCATGTATTCACAGTATCCGAGATCATCGCTCGCACCCGCAAAGAAAGCGGTCACGGTATATATGGAACTCCAGCTGTCATAGCTGCCGTCATTCAGGGCAAGGGTAAGAAGCAGGGCGGACCTGTCCATATCCTCTACATCCTGAGTAAACTGAATCCTTCCGTACCACATCATCGCCCTGAAATACTTCTCCAGGGTCTTGTCGCCTTCGTAATATCCCCTCGGCTTGTACTGTGAATAATCCTCAAAATCACCGGTGATCATCGAAGTATCAATGCCGCCTGCTTTCATGACCCTGTCATATTCGGTCTTCACAATGTCCTTTACCTCGGGCGGGATCTTCGCGGATTCATCTAAGAGAACGGATGCCACGGAGAAGAACGCCACATTCCTTTTTGCCGCATCTTCCCACTGAGTACCCGTAAGAGTCTCATACTGCTCATAGCTTTCTTCAAGCATATCCTCCGTCAGGTCCTTCAGGCCGTCATAGAGATGGTCTTTTTCGATGCCTCGCATAAGATATGCAAAGTATATGTGGTATGTATGCATGAGCGAATCGACCGTTACAAAATTGGGGGTCTGGAAATACCTGTTGTTCTCATACAGCTCAAAGAACTCACGGCCCGCACCGTCTGTAACCACAAAGCCGTTATTCTTTAGCTTGTCGAGCATCTCTTTCTGACAGTAGCTGTACTCTTCAAAGTTGATGATATTGCTCATATCGGGGGCTATCTTTATTTCCGGGACGGAAGGCTTTAACGATAATATATCGCTCTCATCTTCTGCAGGCGCAAGGAGGCTTGCGCGCTCCATCGTCTCAACTTCGCCTTCTTCGCTATCCTGTTTGCCTGTGGACACCGTATCTTTTTCTTCCCCGGCTTCGGCCGTATTATCCTCAGCGCTCTCCTGTCCGCCGGCAGGAGGCACAACATATGGCGAACATGCCGAAAATACAGCCGACGTGATCATCATGGCCGCGGCAGCTGCCGCAAGCTTCTTTCCAAACCCTGTCATATCCATCCTCCTCAGTGCTGTTTATTAAGCCGGCCTATAAGCTCTGTCATCTCCCCGTAGGTTATATACCCGCTGCTCATATTGACCACGCTTCTAAGTGTCATATCATTAAGGAACACCTCATAGTCGGTTCCGAAAGCTTCCGCCGCGGCCTCATCGGTGTTCTGCATCTTCAGCATTCCGTTGATGTATTTGTCGTAAAACGGCTTTGCGATCTTCCGTGCGGATGCATCCTCCATCAGATCCTTATAGACCGAATTCTCATCATAAACAGGCCTTCTCTTCTTCTTCGGTGTCACTTCCACGCTTATGCTTTCTATGACCGTTTCAGCATCCCTGCATATCTCGATCTTATAGCTGCCCGGCTCGACGTACCAGTCCGCCATATCCGTGTCATAGTACGCAAACGCACTCTTATCAAGAATAAAGCTTACCGTTTTCTTTTCACGCTTATCAAGAAATACCTTTTTAAAAGCCTTAAGTTCCCTGACCGGCCTTCTGACTTTCGTATTTGGTATGTCTGCCTCAACATAAAGTTGGATGACCTCTTTGCCGGGAACGTCACTTTCGTTTATGACATCGACCGTAACCTCCAGGGTCTCATCATCCCTCATCTTATCAGCATCCGCCGTAATCCTTCCATAGGAAAACGTGCTGTAGCTGAGCCCGTGTCCGAATGGGAACAGGACCGGCATCTTTTTCTTTGTGTAGTACCTGTAACCCGTAAAGATACCTTCACGGTAATCAATAGCAGAACAGTCACCTGAAAAATCAATATATGCGGGATTATCCTCAAGTCGAAGCGGAAACGTCTCCGGAAGCCTTCCGGAAGGATTGCTCCGTCCATAAAGTGCCCTTGCGGTTGCAACACCAACACCTTCTCCGCACAGATATGTTTCCATTACCGCCTCAACCTTATCTATCCAGGGCATAGTGACCGGAGAGCCGTTTTCAAGCACAACGATCACATGCGGATTGACGTCCGCTACCGCTGAGATCAGATCGTTCTGTACCTGTGGAAGGTCCATATGCTTCCTGTCATAACCTTCGCTTTCATACATATCAGGAAGCCCGGCGAAGACCACGACCTTATCGGCATCAGCTGCCGCATCAGCCGCATGGCGGAACTTTGCATCATCATAAGAATCGTCTTCCGCCGAAAATCCCTCCTCATAGGTTATCTTTGTATTTCCCTGGACCGCATAAAGTACCGAGTCTATGCCGATGCAGTTGACGTGGGAGCTTCCTCCCCCCTGCATGCGCGGTTTCTTTGCAAATCCTCCGATGAAGAGAGCATGTTCATCACTCTTTATCGGAAGCACCCTGTTGTCATTTTTGAGAAGCACTATGCATTCATCCGCAAATTTCCTTGCAAGCAGATGGTGCTCATCCTTGTTCCATTCAACCGAAGGGTCATGATCTTCGGCCGCTTTAAAGACGAATTCCAGAACACGGCCAACGCACCGGTCAAGGTCTTCCTCGGACAGGTTTCCGCTCTTAACCGCTTCTGCCACAAGGCTGTCATAGGTCCCTCCCGAAGAAGGCATCTCAAGATCAAGGCCTGCAGCTATGCCCCTGACGCGGTCCCTGACCGCTCCCCAGTCGCTCATAACAAGGCCGGTAAAGCCCCACTCATCCCTCAGTATGTCGGTAAGGAGCCTTTTGTTCTCGGACATCTGCACACCGTTTACAAGGTTATATGCGCACATTACCGTCCACGGCTGCGACTCCTTCACGGCGATCTCAAAAGTTTTAAGATATATCTCCCTAAGCGTCCTCTCATCGATCCTCGAGTCGCTGCTGTTGCGCCGAAATTCCTGATTGTTTCCGCAGAAATGCTTAAGCGAGGTTCCGACGCCCTTTGACTGCACCCCTCTGATATAGGCAGCCGCCGTCTTCCCGGACAGGACCGGGTCCTCGGAATAGTACTCAAAGTTCCTGCCGCAGAGCGGGGAACGTTTTATGTTGTTTCCGGGCGCAAGAATGGCCGCCACGGATTCCGCCTGACACTCCGCGCCGATGGCCTCACCGACTGACTCTACGAGCTCTTCGTCAAAGCTTGCCGCAAGATTGACTCCTGCCGGAAAGCAGACTGCCTTTATGCTCGTATTGACACCGCTTTCGGCATTATCGAGGTCCTGCTTTCTGAGCCCGTTCGGACCGTCGCTCACCATCACCGAAGGTATGCCAAGCCTTTTAATTTCCTGCGTGTGCCAGTAATCCGATCCGGAGCAGAGGCTCACCTTTTCTTCAAGTGTCAGTTCTTTGAGTAATGATCTTATCTTAGCGTTCATGTTTATCTTCCTTTTATGGAAAGTATCCAATGTATTATTTTACCATACGGGCATCTATAATTCTATACGCGCAGATCATGCGGGTTTTTCATCCGTATCTTCCGGGATGACGGCCTCAATCTTCGAGAGCCTCAGGAATTTCTTTGCCGCAAGCACGGTTATTACCACCTCAAACACAAGGAATATCAGGATGAATATGCCATATTCGGTACTCAGGCAGAAATCATAAAATCCGTGCAGGATAACCGGCACAAAGAAGGCCTTTTTAAGGTTTTTCTTCATCAGTCCCATATCTTTAAATGCGGCGGCATATTTGGCAAGTCCGTAATAATACCCCATGTATACGGCATCTATCGCATGTCCCGGCACACTGAACAGTGCCCTTACGACTGCGGTTCCTATCCCGCCCTCAAACAGATACAGTATGTTTTCAAGAGTGGCAAATCCGAGCGATACCGTGACGGCATAGACAACGCCGTCAAACGTATAATTGAATGCCGGATCTTTCCACGATGCCCGTTTCAGGACAAAATACTTGCCCGCTTCTTCTGCAACCGCAACTATCAGGAAATTTTCTATCACGATATACGGCATTCCCTGATGATCCATAAAAGCGAGGATATAATCTCCCGCGAGTATCTCAATTATGGAAGCGCTGACGGTAGTCAGAGCACCAAACAGGAACAGCTTCAGCAGAAGCTTCGGAGGCTCCTTCTCATATCTGTCGCCCTTCCAGACGATGATGAACAGTATAATGCTTGGCAGAACAGCAAGTTGTAACATGATCATGCTCCATTTCATAGGACCGGATGGGTGAATATCCGGTAAATAATAAAACTCCCCGCCAAGTGCGGGGAGTCTGACTAAACTGTTATCACATTCCCTTCGGGTTCTCGCCGTACTGGTTATCACCGGGCTGTGAATCCATGCATGTCCATACCAGTATAATGATTGAGCCAATGCATGTTAATTCCAGAAGCTGCCACCATCCGCTCTTTCCCGTATCATGGAGACGGCGGGTCGTAACCGCTATGGTAGGAACAAGTACTGCAAGAGCTACCAGTCCTGAAAGAACTGTGAACAGCGTGCCTGCTCCCGATCCGTTCATAGCACTTCCCAGTCCTGAAAGAACACCGCTGACTATAGAATATGCAAGTACGAACCACCAATACTCACTCCTTCTTGCCCTTCCCTCAAAGACAGCATATTTCTGAAGTACTGTCGTAATGGATTCCTTAAATGACATAACACTATCCTCCTCATTTCTTTATGCGGCAAATGCCTGCAATTCTCTATAACAATGTGAATTATAACATATCTGCGGCTTTCATGCCACAAAAACATATCAGCTGTCCTTCATGATCATGACCGGCTTTTTCAGGTACCACATGCGAAGCGCCAGTTCTGACGGAATTCCGTAGTAACTTTCGCATTCCCCTGCATACTTTTCGATCTTATCCTTGGAAATCCCCTCGGTATATTCGCCGATGTTCATTCCCTCAAATTCACTCACCACTCTTTCGAGCATCCCTGCCGCATCATTGTCCACCGCATCCATCCTGCCCATGCCGTCAAAGACCCACACGATGTACAGCTTCTCTGCTGACTTTTGGAATTCCCTAATTTTGTCCGCTATCTCCCGTGCTCCTTCGATGCCCTTCTCGGCAAGGATGCTGACCGTGGTATAGAAAACGACCTTCTTCCTTCCGTCTGCCGCACCGGCCGGAGATAAAACCGATTCCCCGGGATCATATACAAACTCCGACTGCACCTCCAGCCTCTCATCAAGGACGGCCTTTGCTTCGTCATCCTCCGCCCCGGTAAATTCCATGATCTTTTCAATGTATACATCCTTCAGCGCCTTCGTCGGAAGTATGACCCTGTCGGCGCCTATGACTCCGGGCATGCACGCATAATGATCCATGTTTATGTATTCACGGGCATCATCCTTAGTAAAATCAGCGGTCGTAAAGAACGGTATGTATATAAGCTCATCCGTATACGGCCGAAGTGCCGTACTGTAACATTCGGGCGGTACCGACATGACTGTGTTCCATTCATCAAAAGGATTCTGTATTACGATCATGTCGGGATGCATCCCTTCGAGGTCGGCCGTCCTGTAATCGCTTATTTCAACGTCCGGAGGATATTCATCCGGATCGAACACCTCCTCGGCAAAAGAGCCGTCATATGCCCTGTAATAATACGGGATGGGAATGACATGCACCGTGTATCTGCCGTCGTCCCTGTAATGCCTGTAAAGCTTTTCCATGTATTTCCAGTGATTTGCGGCAAACGGAATTAAAACTATGTCATGGCGGTCCTTGAAGAACTCCCGGCAGCTTCGCCCGAAATCCTTTATAGAGCCATCAATGTCCGCAGCTGTTCCTCGGCTTCGCGTCCTTTTGTCTTTCCGTCCGCAATGTTGTCGGCAACGGTTATGACATATTCCGTCTTTTTTGCCTTCAGCTCCTCCCTGCGGCGGTCAGCGCAGACATTATCGAGTATGTACAGGTCTAACCCCGCAATGTATGGAAATCCGTGGAATCTTTCAAGATGGTCTTTTTCAAAGCATATCCTCGGCTTGCCGACGACCCTTGCAACAAAGAAATGATGTCCCGGATGATTTTTATAGTTCATGACCTTGAAGCCGTCGGGAAGTTCGGAGGATACCTCAAGAAATCTTTCGTAATCCCTCCGCCGCATCGATATGTCAATGTCATCATCCCATGGGATATATCCGCCGTGACGTATGGCGGCAAGAAGTGTTCCCCAATCCGCAAAATAAGGGATATCATGTTCCCTGCACACTCTGTCTGTCTCTTTCAGGACATCCAGCTGCGCTCCCCACGCCTTTTTCAGCATGGACGGAACATAAAATCCCTCTATTACTTCGTCTTCATAAAATTCAGGGTTCATCAAACAAAAGTCTCTATATACAGGTCGGGCTCCCTTGAAAGGTCGATGAACTTGTCACCGCACTGAAGCATCGGTCTGGAATACTGGTTCCTGTTCATGAAGATGACGTCGCCTTCCATCCCGTTATTGAGCCGCACCCTGTTGTTCATGTATGTAGTCGCCACATGCTCCAAAAATGTCAGAATATAATGGCTGTCATATTTCTGAAGTCCTTCGGATTCAAAGATGCTGATAACCTTGAACGGACACAGGGGACCCCGGTAGATCCTCGCCGCCGTCATTGCATCATATACATCAGCTATAGCGATTATCTTGGCATATGAATTTATCTTGTCGGAAGTAAGCCCGAGCGGATATCCCGATCCGTCACATCTCTCATGGTGCATGAGCGCACACTGCTTAACGTTGTCGTTTATGTTCTTGTCCTTGAGGATGTTGTAGCCCTGAAGTGAATGTGTCTTTATGATGTTATATTCCGCAGGCGAAAGCTTATCCGGTTTTCTGATGATATTGTCCGGGATCCTAAGCTTTCCGATATCGTGAAGAAGTCCTCCGAGTGTCAGTATGTCTACATCTTCCTCACTCATTCCGAGCCATTTCCCGAAGACGTTGCATATAAGCGACACGTTCATAGAATGCATATATGTAAAATCATCATACTGCCGCATGTTATGAAGCATGTCGAACACGCTTACACCCGTCATGTCTGCAGTTATAAGGCTGGTTATGCTATTGATCAGCTGACGGCTGTCTATCTCTGCGCCGTTGTCCGCTATATTTTTGAGGCTCTCCTTGAAGACTTCGGCATTTTCAAGAAAAGAAGCTTCAAATTTCTTGAACTGCTTGCTGTTCCTGACTTTCTGGAAGTAGGCGATATTATCGTCCGAAGGTCTGCTTTCGGAAGCCGTGCTTTCCGTTTTGACATCATCCGTCTCATCCATGATCCTGATGGCCAAAACGGAATAGAACTCCAGACGCGTGATCATCTTGTCATCAAGCGTCGAGCCCTTCGGAACTATCATCTGGTTGTTATAGGAATATACGTCCTCCGCCGTTTTCATTCCGGGACGGAGTTCGGAAATCCGGACCCTTTTCACGAAAAGTCTCCTTAAAGCGCATTAAAATCCACAATGATTATATAGAAGGACCGTGCGGTATGTCAAATGATAAAAAGCGGCACAGCCCGAAGATCACAAAAAATAAAGGCCGGATCAACCGACCTTTAATCTGAACTTCTGTATTTCTTTTTCCGTTTCGACCTTTTCCATGAATGCCCCGAGTGCCTTCATCTTCTCCGGAAGATCTTCATAGCCTCTCTCGATATATCGGATATCATCTATTATCGTGATGCCTTCCGCCGCAAGAGCCGCAAGCACCAGAGCCGCTCCCGCCCTAAGGTCAGGGGCCGATATCCCCGCGCCGGACAGTGAATCCACACCTTCAATTATCGCGGTGTTTCCTTCAACTTTAATGTTTGCGCCCATCCTCTGAAGTTCGCCCACATACTTGAACCTGTTCTCAAAAATGCTCTCGGTTACTATGCTGGTTCCTTCAGAGAGCGCGAGCGTTGTTGTGATCTGCGGCTGCATGTCCGTCGGGAATCCCGGATATGGCAGTGTCTTGACGTGTGTGCTCGAAAGCCTTTTGGTTGCAACGACCCTCAGGCAGTCGTCAAATTCCTCGATCTCACATCCGATCTCTATAAGCTTTGCACTGATCGATTCCAAATGCTTGGGGATCACATTCTTGATCATGACATCGCCTTTTGTAATGGCCGCCGCGAACATGAACGTCCCAGCTTCTATCTGGTCGGGTATTATGGAATATGTTGTGCCGTGAAGCTCCTCAACGCCTTTGATCCTTATCACATCGGTACCGGCGCCCTTAATGTTCGCGCCCATGCTGTTGAGGAAGTTGGCAACGTCAACGACGTGCGGTTCCTTGGCTGCATTTTCTATTATCGTCTTGCCGTTTGCCAAAGTTGCCGCGAGCATTACATTTATCGTTGCTCCTACGGTAACCACGTCCATATATATATGATTCCCGACGAGGTTGTCACTCTCAGCCGAGATCATGCCTCTTGATACTTCAACCTTCGCTCCGAGGGCTCTGAATCCCTTCAGGTGCTGGTCTATGGGACGGCTGCCTATATTGCATCCTCCGGGAAGCGCGACCTCCGCCTTCTTAAATCTTCCGAGAAGTGCTCCGAGCATATAGTATGATGCCCTGATCTTCTTAATGAAACCGTCGTCGATGGAATAGCCGTTGATGCCCGCTGCCATTACTTTCACGGTGTGCCTGTCCAGTCTTTCAACTTTAGTCCCGACAGACTCCATTGCCTGTATCAGCACTGCAATGTCACGTACATCCGGCAGATTTTCGATTATCACGGGCTCCTTAGTCATGACAGAGGCTGCGAGGATGCCGAGCGCCGCATTTTTAGCGCCGCCGATCTCAACTTCTCCCGCCAGAGGACTGCCGCCCTTTATAATAAACTGCTCCAATTTTTACACCTCGAAAGAAATTATAATACCCACGAAAATCCGTTTCAAGAGTTATGCTTTTTTTTGTTGAATGTAACAAATTGCACAGCTTTTACTGTAAATATTTGAGCGGATTTACTTGTCCTCCGCCGATAAGTATCTCAAAATGCAGATGCGGTCCCGTCGAAACGCCGGTATTTCCGCTCAGAGCGATCTTCTGCCCCTGCGATACGGTCTGCCCCGCCTTAACCAGAACCTTGCTCAGATGCCCGTACCTCGTGCTCCTGCCGTCAGGATGCTGGATGTATACGCAGTATCCGTATCCGCTTCCCCATCCGGCTCTTGTGACTGTTCCCCCGCAGGATGCCATGACCGCGGTACCGATCGGCACGGCAAAATCAACTCCTTTGTGGAACGTGCTCGCACCCTTCTTCGGAGCCTTTCTCTTTCCGAATCCCGATGTAAGCCTTCCCCACACAGGATAAATATATGTCGGAGGTATCTTCGTCCCGCGCTTTACGATCTTTGCCACCGCCTTGACCGTGACGTTCTCATACAGTATGTCCGTGCTGACCAGCTCAGCGTTCCTGTATGTTACATCCGCAACAACCTTACGGTATCCCGTCACGGGCTGCTGGATGACCTCGGTATGGTTTGTATACCACTCATCCTCATCTATATATACAACGTCCTCGTCATAATTTTCCTCGTAATACCTTCTCTCGGTACGGACGACCGAAAGCTCCGGTTCAGGCGAAAAGATGGTGAGCTCATCACCGACCCTCAGCATAGCCTTCTCATCCGGTATGCTCGCGGAGTTCAGCTTGATGATGTCCTCGATGGACATATCGTTTTTCTGTGCTATGGCGCCGAGCGTGTCTCCGGCCACCACTTCATATATCTTATTTCTTTCACTCGTCTTCGTGACCGCCTCTATGGCATCTTCGAGCGTGCTTATCTTGTCTCCGTCAACGTATGCCTGTACGACCTCAACGTTCTCGTCAAAGTCTATGTTCCTTACGCCGAACTCGAACGCGCTGTTCATATCTTTCGAAAAGGCCGCGTTATATATCTCCTCCATACGGAGAAGCGCGCCGCCTTTCGGAAATACGACCGGCCCGTCTATCTTGGGAGTCTTCTGCTCGGACACCTTCTCGATCCGTGTCGTCATAACATTAAGTTCCCGGGAATTATCGGTGACGAGCCATACCTTCCACTCGGACTCGGGATCATACTCGGCCTTTGAGGCGTTCAGCAGTGCTATGACATCATCTATGCTCTTGAGATTGACCGTGAACTCGTTGATCTTGACTTCAAAAGCAGGCTGCTTCGTCTTCATCACGCTCTCTCTGAAAACATTATAAATATTGTCCACTATCGTCTGCCTGTCATCGACCACTCCGACGACATCCGTCGATCCCGAGAGCACCACCTCGGAATCCACGAGCACAAGTCCTCCCGATTCCTTTGCGATCCTGCGCCTTGCCTCAAGTATCATCCCCTCGGCTTCGGAAGCGTCCTTGACGGTCCCGACCTGCGTTCCGTTCACAAATATGCTGACCATGTTGCTTCCCTTGTCCTCGACCTTGGAAAGCCCCGGGGCACACACAAAAATTAGCAATGCTGTGGCCAGCATTGCTAAATAATGTGAATATTTGATGATATTGACGTATTTGGTAAAAAAACTCATGTTTAACTTATCAGAACATTATAATCCCAAGATTGTAAAGAAGATTCAGAACTGCACCGACAAACCCGAGTATGCTGAAGATCATCGACAGAAGGACCATTATCCTCATTCCGGAAACGCTCTTTGCAACTCCGGTATTAGCCTCCGTATTCTGCTCGGTAAGGGCAGACTGTACATTCCTGTAGCACTTCACGCATTCCTTGTGAACATGGTCTTCGAGCTCTTTGTAATACCTGTCCGCATCCTCTGCCGTAAGGGGAACAGGCTTATCCTCAGGCTCTTCCTGTACCTCCTGGCTCTTGGCAAATCCGTTGAGCACATCCTGGCGGATCATGTTGAGGATCGCCCTGTTGTCGCCGACCGCTCCGATGATCTCGTCCTTCTCGCTCGTAAAGTCAACGGTAAGGTCCTGCATGGGCTGGGGCGCTGCAGATCTTGCCGACAGTTCCTGAAGGCTTCTGTCGATACGCTCGTAAAGTTCCGCCGAACCTGCTTTTGCTTCTTCTGATGATGAAAGAAGGCTTCCTATCGATCCCCTGATCTCATTCAGTATTTCCGAATTGGACCTTAAGGAATCAACGTTCCTCTCCAGCATCTCGTTGCTTTCGTTTATCGTCTCGGCATTCTGTCCGGCTATGCGCTCTATCCTTGCAAGTGTCTCTGTCGTCTGTTCATCAACAACAGGGAGCGGCTGCACAGGCTCTGCCGGTGCGGTGCGCACGGCACTCTTCGCATCTGCCAGGCCATGGTTTATCGCATCTATGATCGCCCTTTCGGACTCCATGCGGTCTGCCTTCGCCTCGTCAAAATAATCCGCAATTACCTCAAGCTGCTCTCTGTTGGCTTTTACTACCGCTTCGCTGACCGCCTCGGAGGAAACGCCGTCTCCATTACCTCTTCTCGGGCTTCTTTCATATCTTTCCCTCTCGACGTCATACCTGTCTTCGCCCGTCCGGTCATAACCGTTACCTCTCATTCCCGAACGATCGTATCTTGCGCTTAATCTCTCTCTGAATCCGTCCATTTCATCCTCCCGGAGCCTGTCATGCCATTTTTGCCGGGCATACGCCCAAATATCGTGTTTATTCTATCATTATTCCGATCATAACACAATATATGCTTATTTGCTGTTCATCTTTTATATGATTTTTGCGATTATCTGTTGTGCAGATTTCACAACAATTCCATGTGATTTTCTACCTTCTTTGGAAACATTTACTATATATTCATATTTTGTTCATTTTTTGTTCATAAGACGATGCTATATTATTTATATCTCCATTGGAGAAGATTCTCCAAACAACCAGATGTATTTTTTCATAATATTGGCCAGGTGACTCTCATCCACCTGGCCACTCCTCATTTATAGGAAGGAGGGGCCCGCTTGCGGGAAGATGCCTTCCTGCACGTGGAGCCCCCATCCGACGTAGTCGGATTCTAATGGGCGACACTCCTTTAGTCGATCTTCCAGATCTCCTCTTCACGTTTCGCCCTCTGGATCTTGTCGTTAATGATGAGCATCCTGTCATCGAGCTGCTCGACCATCATGGCACATTCAAACAGTTCCTTCCTGATCTGCTCCGGCGCATCGCTTTCGAATTTATAGTTCATCTTATGCTCTAAGCTTGCCCAAAAATCCATGGCGATGGTCCTGATCTGGATCTCAACCTTGGTATCGACCACCGAATCGGACAGATATATCGGTATGCTGACAAGCATATGGTAACTCTTGTAGCCGCTCTCTTTCGGGCTTTCAATGTAGTCCTTGGTGGACAGCACCTTTATGTCATTCTGCTTGCGGAGCATGTTCGCTATCTGATATATGTCCGAAGTGAATGAACATATGATACGGATCCCGGCTATATCATTCACATACTTGACCATGTTCTCAAGCGTGACTTCGTATCCCTTTTTCTTCAGCTTCCTTACTATGGATTCCGGTGATTTTATACGGGATTTGATATGCTCTATCGGATTATACTGATGGATGTGCTGGAACTCGTCATTGAGTATCTCAAGCTTTGTACCTATCTCCTTAAGGGCGGAATTGTGCAGGAGAATGATCTCCTCCCACGTTATGTCCTGCTCCTTATCGTCAAAATTAACTTCCAAATTAGATTCACCCCCAAATGTGATAAAACTATTATATCATAAAAATCCCGCGCTTTCATTTTGTTCACCGATTATTAACAAATAATCCCGTTTATAATATAATCATCACATGAGATTCTGGGCAAGGACATTTAAGGAAAACCGCATGACGAAAGACTTCGTGGTCGAAGATGTGAGCAGCAGCACGCGCACCCACAAGGTGTTCGGCGCCCTTGACAGGATATGTTATGAATTCGACATCCCAAGGCCTATATGGCTCGACTCAAACATTTCCGAATTTAAGAGATATTCCAAAGTCAGATTCGGCAGCGACAGCTTTATCGAGGAGATTCCCTTCGACTATCTTGAGCTGTCTGTTCTTGAAGAAGATATGGGTTAACATTTCCTACGGTATTTCCGATATAAAATACAGATGGCATGTCCATCATCAACTGATACGGCTTCATGGATTGACACGATATTACGAACGGATTCTTGGCGGGTCCGTTCTTTTTTTGTCATTCACAGGCTGCCGGAAGACTAACCGAAAAGGAGGGATTGTTTGATAATCAAAAACAGCAGTATAGGAATGGATTCCGCCAGAACTTATACTTCTGTCAGCGCAAGATCGAGCAGCATCTCGGGAAATCTCATAGCATTTCCGGGCATACTGTCCGATACATTCGACGCAAAGAAACCGGATGTTTCAAAAACGGAGGAGGAAGAAGATGCCTCCAAAGAAACAGATGCAAAGAACGCAAAAAATGAATTTGGCGACATTTTTGCCAAAATGAGGGCATTTGCCTCAAGTGATTCCTACGAGGCAAAGCTGCAGAGGGATGCGATGAACCGGATCAGGGTTGAATGCATCCAGTTTCTGCTCTACATGCTGTTCGGGGGCAGGCAGCACGAAGGCATCTCAGTTACCGGAGGCTCACACGGGACCCCTGTTTTTTCCGAAGTGACACAGACCATGCAGTATTACCGTTCGGAAACAGAAGACACTTCATTTTCCACTGTGGGAAAAGTCGTAACTGCCGACGGAAGGACTATCGACTTTAACCTTGAACTTTCCATGAGCAGAAGCTTTACCGAATACTGCGAGCAGAGCGTGACGGTTCTGAAGGAATTCACCGATCCGCTCGTAATCAACATCGATTCGCCCATGGCAGAAGTGTCCGATGTAAAGATAAGGTTTGATCTTGACTGCGATGGGGAAGCAGAAGAGATCAGCTCCCTGTCACGAAGCGGGTACCTTGCACTCGATCTTAATGAGGACGGGACGATCAATGACGGGAGCGAGCTTTTTGGGGCATCATCCGGAGACGGGTTTGCCGACCTTGCCGGTTATGACTCGGATGGGAACGGATGGATCGATGAAGCCGATGAGATATTCAGACGGCTTGTCGTCGCATACATCAGAGAGGACGGCACCCAGGAGCTTGTCGACCTGAAGGAAGCGGGAGTTGGTGCAATATACACGGGGAGCGCATCAACATCCTTCTCGCTTAACGATCTGGCTACGAATGAGGAGAGAGCAAGAATAAGGCAGACAGGAATCTTCCTGTATGAAAGCGGGATGGCAGGCACCATCCAGCAGCTGGATCTGGCTCAGTGACAGACCCTAAAGGAAAAAAGCGGCATGCGCCGCTTTTTTCCTTTGATATCTCATATAGTGCACATCTTATGATGCATAATAGTTTATCAGGCAGCCCTTCAGGATGATGGTTCTCTCATCATCTGTAAGCTTTCCGAGTCCGAGAGTAAACTTCTTTAAAGCTCCATCCTTAACAGCATAAGCATCTACGGAATCATCTGCATTCTCAACAGCCTTCCTTATCCCGGGAATGAAGATGTAATCAAGGTTTCCAAACGGAAGGCTTCCTTTTTCGATAAGGAACGGAAGCATTCCCCAGTTTATGAGATTGCTCCTGTACCTCTTGGTGGCATATTCATTCGCGATATTCGCCCAACCTCCGAGAACCTTCTGGCAGCTTGCCGCCTGTTCCCTCGCAGAGCCGTCACCGGGCTTGACCGCAAATATCGTGGAACCTATTCCGGTATTATCCCTTCCGGCATCAGGGAACTGGCCCCTTACCGTCTTCATGACCGCCTTGATCTCAGGAAGCGCATCGCAAGGCTCCCCTCCTGAAACCCTGCTCTCTTCGGCAGCCCTGACTTCCTTTGCGCGTCCGACATATAAAGGATCCTTGCGGGAGAGCGCAAATTCAGCCAGTCCGAGCGGATTGGATCTGTATGATGAAGTCTCACCCGAAGGGATAAGCTCATCCGTTGTGGTAACGGGATCATGGATCTCCGATACAACCTTCAGCAGAAGATTTTCTGTAAGTGCTTCCATTGCCGGCCAGTCTTTGATATTGGGGCCGAAATGTATCTCCTGGTTCGGATCCGGTACACCCTTCGAATCAAAGACCCTGTTGGCATATATGTTCGAATCGAACGAGTATCTGTACTGCCCGACCTCTTTTCCTTCAAGGTATTCGGCGGCGCTTGTAAGGCGTCCCCTGTTTGCAGCGGTTGCTGCTATGGACCTTGCGTCCATGAGCGCAACTGAACTGATCTGTCCGTTCTGCAGCTTGCTGCCTTCACGGTTGGGGAAGTTCCTCGTCGAATGCCTGATGGAGAACGCGTTATTCGCAGGTGTGTCGCCCGCCCCGAAGCACGGGCCGCAGAATGCCGTCTTAAGGACCGCTCCCGTCTCGAGTATCTTGGCCGCACATCCGTTTCTGATGATCTCCATATATATCGGCATTGAGGCCGGGTAAACGCTCAGCGTAAACTCATCCGCACCGATGTTCTTTCCGTCAAGTATGTCTGCGACCGCGCAGATGTTCTCGAAACCTCCGCCAGCGCAGCCGGCTACTATTCCCTGCTCAACGCAGAGCCTGCCATCCCTGACTTTGTCCGTAAGCTTATATTCAACTGCCCCGTCAAGGGAAACCTCTGCCTTCTTCTCAACATCCCTGAGGATGTCTTCGGCATTGGCATTGACCTCATCGATCGTATATGTATTGCTCGGATGGAACGGCATCGCTATCATAGGCTTTATCTCGGAAAGGTCCACCTCGATAATGCCATCATAGTAAGCCACGGATCCGGGTGAAAGTGCCGCAAAGTCCCCGCTCCTTCCGTGAATCTCGTAGAATTCCCTGATCTTGTCATCTGTTGCCCATATCGAAGATAAGCATGTCGTCTCCGTAGTCATGACGTCTATGCCTATACGGAAATCGGCGCTTAAGTTTTTTAGGCCGGGGCCTACAAATTCCATTATCTTGTTCTTGACATATCCTTTGTCAAATACCGCGCCTATGATCGCAAGCGCAACGTCCTGAGGTCCAACTCCGGGCATGGGGCTTCCGGTCATATAGACCGCGACCGTTTCCGGACGTGAAATGTCATATGTCCTGCCCAAAAGCTGCTTTACGAGCTCAGGTCCGCCCTCGCCCATGGCCATAGTTCCGAGCGCCCCGTATCTTGTATGGGAATCCGATCCGAGGATCATCTTTCCGCCGCCCGCAAGCATCTCGCGCGCATACTGATGGATGACCGCCTGATGCGGGGGAACATAGATCCCGCCGTACTTTTTGGCACAGGTCAGGCCAAACATATGGTCATCCTCATTTATCGTACCGCCGACTGCGCAGAGGCTGTTATGGCAGTTGGTCAGCACGTACGGTATCGGGAAAGCCTCGAGTCCTGAAGCCCGGGCAGTCTGAATGATCCCGACATAGGTAATGTCATGAGATGTCAGTTTGTCGAATTTTATCTTCAGCGCATCATCGCTGTCTGACGTATTGTGCTCCGAAAGGATGCCGTAGGCGATTGTGTTTTTCTTCGCCTCTTCCTTTGACATTCCTGCGGCCTCTTCCGGAATTATCTTTGTGCCGTCCGCCAGAAACACTCCGTTTTCATGTAGCTTGATCATTGCTTGTCCTCCACGCTTTCCGCCAAAAAAGGGGACTATTGCTAGTCCCCTTTAAATGTCTATCTGTTATACAGCCGATCAGATATCAAACTTGCCCTGGAAAGTTCCGTTTGCTACGAAATAGCCCATGCTGTCGTCAACGTTTGCATAAACCGCGATAGTCTTAAGAGTATCTTTTCCGCCCTGCTTCTTGTAAGCATCCTTAGCCATCTTAACGAGCTTGTCTGTTGCGTAATCCTTGCCCTGGAACTGAAGTGATACTGAAGCCTTAACATCAACCTTCTTAGCAGGAGCCTTCTTAGCTACCGTCTTCTTAGCAGGCGCTGCCTTCTTAGCGGGTGCTGCCTTCTTAGCGGGTGCTGCCTTCTTAGCGGGTGCTGCTGCCTTCTTAGCGGGTGCTGCTGCCTTCTTAGCAGGTGCTGCTGCCTTCTTGGCGGGTGCTGCTGCCTTCTTGGCGGGAGCTGCTGCTTTCTTAGCAGGTGCTGCTGCCTTCTTAGCGGGTGCTGCTGCCTTCTTAGCAGGTGCCTTCTTGGCAGGTGCCTTCTTGGCGGGTGCCTTCTTAGCAGGTGCTGCTGCAGGAGCTGCTGCCTTCTTCTCTGCTACTGCTGCCTTGATAGCTTCCTTAGCTTCGCCGGGCTCAGTAACAACTGCTTTCTTAACAGCTACTACGGGTTTCTTAACATCAGCCATGATAAAAAATCTCCTTTCAAATCACCTTTATCATCACAAAATGCGCTAAAATTAAGCAAAATTCTTAAATGCATAAAAGAATATAGCGCAGTTACGCGGTTTTGTCAACATCTTTATGCGCGGATGCTAAATCCAAGGCTCTTTCCGTCGTTGACAAACATCTGAACAGTCTCCAATGAAAGCTGTGCGAGATCCTTTCCAAAGTTCGGAAGCTTTGCTAAGATCGCGTTTGTAACTGTTATGATATCGGTCCCCGATTCCTGTGCCTGAACGATGTTATATACTTCCCTGCAGCTTGCCCAGAGCGTAAGAGTGCCCGGCTTCTTTGATGCGATCTCCTTCGCTTTTCTCATCATCGGCACGGCATCAACTCCCGTGTCCATGATGCGTCCCGCAAATACGGATACTATGTTCTCGGTTCCATCCGCGAATGCATCAACGGTTTCCTCGATCTGCTCCATCGTAAGTATTGCTGTTACATTAAGCCGAAGTCCGTCAGCCGAAAGCTTCTTAATCAGAGGTATGCTTGATTCTCCCTTTGAATTGGTGATCGGGATCTTGACATAGACATTCGGTCCGAGCGCGCAGATAATCCTCGCTTCTTCCTCCATGCCTTCAAAGTCATCGGCGAACACCTCAAGAGAGAGCGGAAGATCCGGTATCTCCTTAACGCATTCCTTTGCAAAGGTCACGTAATCCTTTACGCCTGCTTTCTTCATAAGGGTCGGGTTGGTCGTAAATCCCCTGACGATCCCTTTCTTATATTCTTCTTTCATCGCCTCGATGTCAGCACCGTCGGCATATATTGTGATCGTAAGATCGCTGGCTTTCATTATTTATTACCCCTTTCTGTATAAAAATATGGAACGGTCCCCTCCTAAATGTTTAAGGAATTTACCATGAGGTGCCAGATTACGCCCTGCCACCCCTCTGCATGCGGCGTTATCCTTTTATCATCCACAACCGGTATGAGGACACAGGCATCGCTTGCCTGCTTTGAATATCCGCCGGTCCTTGAAACTATCGAAATGATCTTCGCCCCGCGCTCCTCGGCGAGCTTAAGCGCATTGACGATGTTGAGCGACGTGGTCTCGCTGCCTCCTCCGACTGAGAACACCATTACGGAATCCTTCCCGTTCAAATGGCTCGTCTTGAGCCACTCCGCAAATGTTGTCTCCCATCCTTCGTCATTCGTTCTGGCCGTGAGTTCGGAAACGTTATCGGTGGGTGCATAGGTCTCTATTCCCCCGATCTTCCTGAAGTCATTGACTGCGTGTGAAGCATTGGCGGCACTTCCTCCGACTCCGAGGATAAAAAGCCTGCCCTCGTTCTTCTTCGTTTCCCTGAGGATCTCGATACCTTTTTCAATCTCCTCTTTTGAAACGGTTTCGGCAATCCTGATCGTCTCCTCCAGGTACTGCCTTATGTAATCTTTCGTCATAATTGTTCCCTCCTTTTCCCATATAGCTTATTTCCAAACAATTAGACTTTATCATGATCCCTTTCGGGTTATCATCATCTTGCCGGGGCAAGAACGTCTGCGGCCTCGGAAAGGTCGCTGACCGTAACATCCGGCATGACATCGCCCATCATCCTGCACATGTCACATTTAAGCCTTCCCACAAATAGCGTGGACAGTCCGACTGCAGTGCCCGCAAGCACATCGGAACAAGAATCACCTATCATAAATGATGATGAAAGGTCGATATTGTATTTGCGCATTGCCATGTATATGAGGCCCGGCTTGGGTTTTCTGCATCCGCAGTCCCTTATCAGGAATTTCTCTTTGGATTCCGGAAGCTCCTTCGGATAATGCGGGCACATGAACAGATCGTCTATGTCCACGCCTTCGTCCGAAAGGGATTCCCTCATATAAGTATTGATGTCGTAAAGCGCTGCAAGGCTTGTCTTTCCTTTTGCCGCCGCAGGCTGGTTGGTCACCACAAATATGTAATAGCCTTTTTCCTGTATCTTTTTCAAGGCCTCAGGGGCGCCCGGCAGAAACTCAAATTCCGAAACCTTCATCGGGCTGTCGAGCTGCTCGATGTCATCATTCCATACAATGCTGTTAATGACGCCGTCCCTGTCGACAAACACGGCCGGATGGGATTCCGAAAACCTGCGGGTGACATAGGAAGAAAACTCGGCAAGGGACTCGGGGCTTCCGATCTCATAAAACCTCTTGGTAACCTTCTGGGCCACCATCTCCCCCTTAAGCGACAGTTCATGCTGTATGTCGGCTATGTCAAAGGCTTCATCATCCGCCTTTTCCGCAAACAACGTCTTTTCATACATGCACACACCGTAATCGATGTGGTCCATGCGCTCGGTACGGTTGTGCTTATCGTAGATTACAAGCCTTCCGCCATCCATTTCCACATTGCTTCGGTCATACCTGTTGCCGTTCTTCAGCACCGTCATAAGCGCCTTTGCGCCCGCTGCCTTCCCTCTTTCATAACGGTAGACGGTTTCCGCATAATCAATGTCCATGAACGAATCGCCATATATAAGGAGAAAATCATCCTCGAGATAATGGAGGGCATGCCTTACGGCTCCGCCCGTCCCGAGAAGCTTTTCTCCGTCATA
>JAILRP010000012.1 GCA_024698075.1 Lachnospiraceae bacterium | reverse complement strand
ATATGCGAATGCATCCGAATGGGAAGAGAAGGCAAAGGATCTTGCCGGAAGGTTCATCAAGAACTTCAAGAAGTACGAGACGAACGAAGCAGGAAAGGCTCTTGTCGCAGCCGGACCTCAGCTTTGATCTGAGTTTTAACTGTACATATAAAGGCGTGGCTTGCCACGCCTTTTTTGTTTGCATTGACTTAATGCCTGTAAATGCTATAATTCAGAAATGACTGATATTTAACAGAAAATGGAGGACTGATATGAAGATCTATGATGAACTTGTGGCACGCGGGCTTATCGCCCAGGTTACCGATGAGGAACGGATCAGGGAGCTGATAGATAATGGGCAGGCCACTTTCTATATAGGATTCGACCCGACGGCTGACAGCCTTCATGTCGGACATTTCATGGCACTTTGCCTCATGAAGAGGCTTCAGATGGCAGGCAACAGGCCGATAGCGCTTCTCGGCGGCGGAACCGGGATGATCGGTGATCCTTCGGGGAAGACCGAGATGCGTAAAATGCTCACTAAGGAGACTATCGAACATAACATAGAATGCTTCAAGCGCCAGATGAGCAGGTTCATCGATTTTTCGGAAGGCAAAGCCATAATGGTCAATAATGCCGACTGGCTCTTAAGCCTCAATTACGTCGATCTGCTGCGTGAAGTTGGCGCTGATTTTCACGTAAACAACATGCTGAGAGCGGAATGTTATAAACAGAGGCTTGAGCGTGACGGCGGCCTGTCATTCCTTGAGTTCAATTACATGATAATGCAGAGCTACGATTTCCTCGAGCTTTACAGGAGATACGGATGCAACCTCCAGTTCGGCGGGGACGACCAGTGGAGCAACATGCTCGGCGGACGTGAGCTCATCAGAAAGAAGTACGGTGAGAAGAAGGCAGATGCGATGACCATAACGCTCCTTCTTAATTCCGAGGGGCAGAAGATGGGAAAGACGGTCGGAGGTGCCGTATGGCTCGATCCGGACAAGACAAGCCCGTACGAGTTTTACCAGTACTGGAGAAATGTTGATGATGCCGATGTATTAAAGTGCATCCGCATGCTGACTTTCCTCCCGCTTGATGAGATCGATAAGATGAACGGATGGGAGGGCGCTAAGCTCAACGAAGCAAAAGAGATACTGGCGTACGAACTTACAAAGCTCGTTCATGGCGAAGAGGAGGCCGAAAAAGCACAAAGCGCTTCAAGGGCCATATTCACATCGGGCGATTCCGATAACATGCCTACGGTCGAGATAGAAGAAGCCGACCTTAAGGATGGCAGCATCGACATTCAGGCCATTCTCATCAAGTGCGGCTTTGCCACTTCAAGATCGGACGCGAGGAGATGCGTTGAAGGTGGCGGCGTATCCGTTGACGGCGAAAAGGTCAGCGATCCTTTCTATTCGATAGGTTCGGGTGATTTCGGCAGCGGACGCATTATCAGGAAAGGTAAGAAGAATTTCAAAAAAGTGATTTTCTCCAAAGGTCAGTAAATGAACAACATACTCGAATTCCTTTTTGAAAGCGCCAAGGCGGCGCCGGAAAAAACAGCATATTTCGATGAGCAGACAAGCTATACATATGAAAGGATGCTGAAGGACGTAAAGGCCATCGGGACCAAGCTTATCGGCCGCCTTAACGTTAAATGCCGTCCGATCATCATATATATGGATAAGTCGCCCAAGGCGCTCGCGGCATTCTGGGGATGCGTTTACAGCAGGAACTTCTATGTTCCGCTCGATACCGCCATGCCGGAGATGCGCATAAGGCTGATCGTTGAAAATCTCAAACCGGCCGCAGTCATAACGGATATGACTTATTATGACCTGGCAAGAAAGTACTCGGCAAATGTGTTCCTGTTCGAGGAGATGGTCGAGACTCCGATCGATGAGCAACTTCTGAAAGCCCGGTTTGATACGGCGCTTGATACGGATCCGGTTTACGTCCTGTATACTTCGGGCTCGACGGGAGTCCCGAAGGGCGTGGTAGTAAGCCACCGCTCCCTGATAGATTACATGACGGCATTTGTCGGCGAGATCGGCATCACGGAATCTGATGTCATAGCCAACCAGGCACCGTTTTATTTTGATGCATCTCTCATAGACATATACTGTGCACTTGCCGTGCATGCCACGATGTGCATTGTTCCGATCGATCATTTTTCCGTGCCGCTCCGTCTTCTTGAGTTTCTGGAGAAGCACGAGGTCACGACGATAAGATGGGTTCCGTCTGCAATGAAGATGGTTTCGATGTTCAAGGGCTTTGCATCCATCCGTCCGAAGCAGCTTCGCAAGATAATATTCGGGGCTGAATCAATGCCGGTCAAGGTATATGACTACTGGAAGGAAAATTATCCCGAGGCCACATTCGTCCAGATATACGGGCCGACCGAGATCACGGGTGTATGCACATACCATGTCGTTGACAGGCTCTACGATGAGGGCGAGACGATTCCCATAGGCAAAGCTTTCAGAAACACGGAGGTCTTTCTGCTCGATGAGGACGACCGCCTCATAAGCAGAGCGGATACGGTCGGTGAGATATGCGTAAAGGGCAGCTGCCTTGCGCTCGGATATTACAACGCAAGGGAAAAGAGCGACGAGGTGTTTGTGCAGAATCCCCTGAATCCTTACTACAGCGAAAAGATATACAGGACGGGGGACCTTGCCAAATACAATGAGGATCATGACCTTGTATTCGTTTCCCGTAAGGATTTTCAGATAAAGCATATGGGACACAGGATAGAGCTCGGAGAGATCGAGACCGCTGCCATGGCACTTCCCAATATGAAGAATGCATGCTGCCTTTATGACGGCGGCAAGGATAAGATCGTGCTTTTCTACGAAACGGATGCGTATGACGAGGCAGCTCTTCTGGAGGCACTGAAAAGACGCCTGCAGCGTTATATGATACCGAATGTATTTAACAGGCTCGATGATTTCCCGATGCTTAGGAACGGAAAAGCCGACAGGGTGGCTCTGAAGGAAATGTTGTAAACGGAGGATTTTCATATGGACAGGATAATCGAGATATTAAAAAGCGTTCATCCGGAGGTTGACTATGAAACGGAGACCGGACTCATCGACAAGAGGATATTTGATTCTTTTGATGTCGTGACCGTTGTGGGTGAGCTCATGGATGAATTCGACATAGAGATAACAGCGGAACACATGGTACCCGAAAACTTCAATTCGGCAAAGGCGATAGCGGAACTTGTGGAAAACCTTGAGGAAGAGTGATAATGTCATTTATTTCCGTCGACTTTGCTCTGTTCGTGACCGTCGCGCTCATTCTTTATTATGTCTTTCCGAAGGATTACAGATGGGTCATTCTGCTTATCGCAAGCTATGTGTTTTATGGACAGAGCGGCACCGATAATTTTATTTATATTGCCGTGACCACTGTCTCAGCATATGCTGCGGCAGCTCTCATCGAGCAGATGCGCGGCCGCGCGGAAGCATATATAAGAGACGCGGGCAAAAGTCTTTCCAAAGATGATAAGAAGGCATATAAGCAGTCTGCCAAAAAGAAACAGAAGATCGTCCTTGTATTGGCGCTCTTACTTAATTTCGGGATACTCGCATACGTTAAATATGCCAATCTTGCCATAGCGCATATCAACCTGTTCCGCCTGACTCATTTTGGGAGCACTGATTTCATACCATTCAGGAGCGTTCTGCTTCCGCTTGGCATATCATTTTACACTTTCCAGACAATGGGATATCTGATCGATATATATTACAGTAAGTACGGCAGGGAGAGGAACTTCCTAAAGTTTGCGCTTTATGTTTCTTTCTTCCCTCAGATAGTACAGGGACCGATAAGCCGATTCGGGCAGCTCGCACCCGAACTTTTCTCTCCAAAGGATTTTGATTTTTCCCGGATACGCTCCGGCTTTTACCGGATAATGTGGGGACTTTTTAAGAAGCTGGTCATCGCCGATCGCCTTGCGGGCTTTGTTTCCGGAACCATGGCACAGAAGGAGACATACAGGGGCTTTTATCTGATCCTTGCCATTTTCGCATACTCGATGCAGATATACGGTGATTTTTCGGGCGGGATAGATGTTGCCGCCGGTGTCGCCGAGATGTTCGGAATAAAGCTTGCGGAGAACTTTGAGAGGCCGTTCTTCTCGAAGTCGATATCCGAATACTGGCAGAGATGGCATATTACGCTCGGAACATGGTTCAAGGATTATATCTTCTATCCGCTGTCCGTGAACAAGACGGTGCTTCGCATCGGAAAATCAGTAAGGGAGCATAAAATGCCCGCACTTGGAAAGCGCATCCCGATATATGTCCCGATGCTCTTTGTATGGGCTCTTACCGGAATGTGGCACGGTTCGGAGATGCGGTTCGTCGTCTGGGGCCTCTTCAATTATGTTTTCATTGTGCTCGGAACGGAGCTTGCCCCTCTGTCGGAAAAGATATGCAGGATATTATATCTGAAAGAAGATGATGTCATCATGAAGATATACCGTGCGGGCAAGACGTTCTGGCTCATGTCCTTTCTGCGCCTGTTTGACATAAGCGCGGATGTCGGGGATGCGTTTACGGCTTTTAGGTATGTTTTTTCCGGATGGGGCACATTTGATATCGTGAACATATATGAGAACCTTAACCTTCCCATGGAGGATCTTATCGTTGCGGCCATAGCTATTATCATCATGTTCGCGGTCGATATGGCCGCCAGAAAAGGAAGTGTAAGGCTCCGTATTTTTTCACTTCCGGTCCCTGTACAGTGGGTGTTTCTCTCGCTCCTGATCGTTGCGGTTTCGGTGTTCGGCTATTACGGACCGGGATATGATGCGGCATCGTTCATATACGGAGCTTTCTGAAGAATGATGATACCGGATCTGCCGGGGCATGATCCGCTCCCGAAGGGTTGTTTTATATGAAGAACATAAGACCGATCAAAAAAGCAGCGGCTGTCATATTAAAGATATTGCTGATCGTTTTCCTCGTGGTGACGCTCAACAGGATATTCATGCCCAAATACATAACGGAGAACGAGGATGGCAGGATCACGCAGGAATATTACCCGGCCGCCCGATATTCGGATGTGCTTTTTGCCGGATCGTCGATCGTATACTCAGCCGTGGATCCTCAGATCCTGTGGGAACACAACGGCATATCTTCCTTTGTCCGCGGCAATGCCTCGCAGACGATGTGGATAACGTATTATATGATCGAAGATGCGCTGTTTGACCATAAGAGCGACCTTGTCTGCATAGATACGACCTTCATAAAATATGATGATGATTTTGTGGAGGAACCGAGCACGCGAAAATCACTGGATGGAATGAGGCTCTTCCCTTCCAAGATAAACTGTGCGTTTGCCTCGATGGGAGAGGATGAGAAGCTGGCCGATTACATCGTTCCGCTGTTTCGGTTTCATTCGAGGTGGAAAGAGCTCACATGGGATGATATCAGATATGCGTGGTATTTAAAGCCGGTCACGATGAACGGATACATCAGGGATGATGAGATCGGGCCTGCAGAGACGGAGGATCTTACATATGCCGGTGATCCCGAACAGGTCATAAGCCCGAAGAATGAAGAATATCTGAGAAAGTCCATTGAACTATGTCAGAAAAAGGGAACACAGGTCATGCTGTTCAAGGCACCGTCGCTCTCGAGCAACTGGAGCGACGCACTCGATGCGCAGATAAAAGCGGTCGCTGATGAATACGGAATAACCTATATCAATTTTGACCGGTACAGCAGGGATATCGGGCTTGACTACAGGCAGGACACTCCGGATATGGGAAGCCATCTCAACTACACGGGTGCGGTAAAGTTTTCCGAATACTTCGGTGATTATCTTGCGGACAATTACAGCCTGACAGACCAAAGAGGAAGCAGGTACGACAGATACTGGAATAAACGGATACGGTAGGGGATAAAGCAATGGACGAGAAAAGAAGGATTTCGCTTGAAAGAGCGGATGAACTGCATAAGGAGATAGAGGATTATCTGGCGTTCAAGGAGGATTTCCTGCGCCAGACGGCGGAAATAAGGGATATTCTGTCCAAGAAGCATAAGGAAGAACTCATGAGTTATTTTGATGCGGGGGAAGATGAATGGAATGACTGGCACTGGCAGCTTCGCCACAGGATAAGCTCGGTCTCGCTGCTTTCCAAATTCATCAAGCTGTCGGACAGTCGTTATGAGATGTTTGAGGAGATATCGAAGAAATTCCGATGGGCGACCACGCCTTATTATCTGTCGCTCATGGATTATGAGGATATGAATTATCCGATAAATCTGATGGCGCTGCCGAGTGCGGCGGAGGCTTCCGAGAGCGGAGAGATGGATCCGATGAGCGAGGAATTCACCAATCCCGCACCGTGCATCACGAGAAGATATCCCAATCGTCTCATCATCAATGTCACAAGCTCCTGCGCAATGTTCTGCAGGCACTGCCAGAGGAGGAGAAGGATCGGGGAAAGCGACAGGATAGAGTCCGAGGAGAATATCGAGAAGGCTATAGAATATATCAGGCAGACAAAGGAGATAAGGGATGTCCTCATCACCGGCGGAGATCCGCTCATGCTTCCCGATGAGATGCTCGAGAGCATAATAAGCCGTGTCCGGGCCATAGAGCACGTCGAGATAATAAGGATTGGAACCAGGGTAATGGTCACCATGCCGCAGAGGATAACGGATGAACTGTGCCAGATGCTCAAAAAGTACCATCCGCTCTATATAAACACACAGTTCAACCATCCGGGAGAGCTTACCCGCGAGGCTGTCAGTGCCTGCTGCAGGCTTTCGGACAGCGGCATACCGCTTGGAAACCAGATGGTATTCTTAAAAGGGATAAACAATGACAAGTATATCGTGCAGCTGCTCAACGAGGGGCTTCTGAAGGCAAGGGTAAGGCCATATTACATATTCCATCCGAAGCAGGTCATTGGAACAAAGCATTTTGAGATCACTGTTGAGGAAGGGCTCCGGATCATGAAATACCTGCGAGGCCATACGTCAGGCCTTGCGATACCGCAGTATATACTGAATGCACCCCACGGGCTCGGAAAAGTCCCGCTCCTTCCGAAATACATAGAAGAAAGCGATGAGGAACACGTAAAGCTCCTGACATGGGAAGGCCGAGAAGTGGAGATTGTCTACTGAATGACAAATATCGTAAAAATCATCAAAAACCTTGTATTTGGGCCGGTATTCGGTTATAATAAACTTAACCTGGAATGTACGGCAAAATTCTTGTAATTTTGAACCTACATCACTTTAAACGGGATTCCTACATCGCCGGTCGGATGCCAGGCCTCATTTACCAGTGGAAGGCAGAAGATCCGGTTGCGGTTACCCACCTGGCACATACGCTAGGAGTCAAAATACAAGAATCGGCATTTCGGGGCAATGGATTCTATAGTTTCTATAGAATCTTTTTTGTTTGATTTTTATTGTATTTATGCTATGATTTTAAGGTTGACGTGGCAATTGTGAGATGAAAGAGAAAGTTTTTAAGGTTTATCCGAAGATCAGGGGTTTTTTTGCGGAAGCTTCGGATAAGAGGATCGACATATACAGTGCATGTGCGGCATTTTATATATTCATGTCGTTCATTCCCTTTGTCCTGATACTGTTTTCCGTGATCAAGTACCTGCCTTTTTCAAAGGATGAGCTTCTCCTCTTCATTGACGGATTCCTTCCGATGGATATCGGCGGAGTGGCTGCTTTTGTGATCGAAGAGCTGTATAACCGGGGCATAGGTGTGCTCTCACTGTCGGTCATCGCAGCGCTATGGGCATCCGCAAAGGGGACATTCGGGATATCAAAAGGCCTTGATGAGATAAACGGGACAAGAGGGCTTAAGAACTATTTTTACATCCGCGCAAGAAGTGCATTATGTACGCTCATGCTGCTCGTAGTCATGGTCCTGTTTCTCGTTATTTCGGTGTTCGGAAATACGATAACCTCTATCGTGACATCATATGTTGCGATCCCGGACAGGATAATAAGCCTTATATCCGTTAAGAACATCGTAATGTTCATTCTGCTGTTCCTGCTGTTCCTGTTCATGTTCTGCGTGCTTCCCGCAGGCAGGGTGCGCATAAGGTCGCAGATAGCGGGGGCTTGCGGCGCAAGCTTCATATGGATAGGTTTTACCAAGCTGTTTTCTTTTTATCTTTCGACATTTAACGGCTACAGCATGTACGGCGGATTTGCCGTCGTTCTCGTCATAGGGATTTGGCTGTATTCCGGTATGTATATAATGTTTATGGGAGCACTCGCAAACCGAATGATCGCTTCCAGGAAAGGCCAGGATAATGAAAGAGAAGATCAATGAACTCAAGGAAAGATTCGCAAAGGAACTTTCTTCTGTTACCGATCAGAAGTCGCTTGAGGAACTGAGGCTTGCGTTCCTCAGCAAAAAAGGCCAGGTATCACAGCTCATGCAGGAGCTTTACAAGATACCCGCAGAGCAGAAGAAGGAGGCCGGGCAACTGATCAATTCCTTCAAGCAGGATATTTCCGCACACTTTGACCGCAAGATGGAAGAGATAAGGAAGATGGAGGAAGAATGCCTTATAAATTCCGCCGAGAGCTATGACGAGACGCTTCCGGAAAACCGCAGGAGAGGTTCATATCATCCGATAACCCTCGTACAGCGCGAGCTTGAGGATATATTCGGCTCCATGGGATTTGATATCGAGGACTACAGTGAGATAGTCGATGACTATCACTGTTTCGAGGCCCTTAACATCCCCAAGTTCCATCCGGCCCGCGACATGCAGGATACTTACTATCTGTCGACGGAGAGCCAGCTCTTAAAGAGCCACACCTCTGCCGCACAGAATGCGATCATGTACAAATACGGTAAGCTCCTTAAGGAAAACGGACGTCCGATACGTGCCGTATTCCCGGGAAGGTGTTTCAGGAACGAGGCAATAGATGCCTGCCATGAGAATACGTTCTTCCAGATGGAGGGCATCATGATAGATAAGGACATTTCAATCTCCAACCTCATCTACTTCATGAAGACAATGCTTTCGGAAGTGTTTGAAACGGATATAACGGTAAGGCTCCGCCCGGGATTTTTCCCGTTCGTCGAACCGGGCTTTGAGCTTGACATTCAGTGCATGATCTGCGGAGGCAGCGGATGCAGCTCCTGCAAGAATTCGGGATGGCTTGAGCTCTGCCCGTGCGGTATGATACATCCGAACGTTCTGCGTTACGGCGGCATAAACACCGAGGAGGATCCGTATAAATATACCGGATTTGCATTCGGACTCGGCCTAACGAGGCTTGCCATGATGAAATACGGCGTTAAGGACATACGTACGTTCAACGAAGGAAATCTTCGTGCGCTTTCACAGTTCGTGAGCAGGTAGGCCATAACGGATTTTTGCTGAGTTACGAGGAGGATGGATAAATGTTTGTATCGATGAATTGGATAAATGATTTTGTGGAACTTGGCGGCCTGGATATAGACCAGCTTATCCACAGGTTCACGCTTTCTACGGCCGAGGTTGAGGGCATAGAACATAAGGGAGAGGATGTTAGGGATGTAGTCGTCGGCGAGATAATCTCGTGTGAGGATCATCCCGATTCGGATCATCTGCATGTGCTGAAAGTCGATGCCGGCTCGGAAGTGTTTGATGTTGTATGCGGCGCCCCAAATGCCAGATGCGGCATCAAGACCGCATTCGCAAAGACGGGCGGAAGCGTCTGCGGAATGGAGATAAAGCCTGCAAAGCTCCGCGGCGTGATGTCTTACGGAATGTGCTGCTCCGCAAAAGAGATCGGCATCAGCGATGACCATGCGGGCATAATGGAACTTGATCCTTCGCTTGCAAACGGAACCGATATAAAAGACGTATTTCCCATTGACGACATCGTATTTGAGGTTGACAACAAATCCCTCACTAACAGGCCGGACCTGTGGGGGCATTACGGGATAGCAAGGGAGTTCGCTGCACTTACGGGCAGGCAGCTCGTTACGCTTCCCATAATGGAACCTGATAATACCGGCGACGCATCGGTATCCGTGACCATAAAAGACTCTGACCTCTGCCTCCGTTATACATCCATTCGGATAGAGAACATCACTAAGCATGTGAGCCCGGAGCAGATGCAGATAAGGCTTTACTACTGTGGGTCGAGGGCCATAAACCTTCTTGCGGATATAACGAACTATATCATGCTCGAACTTGGGCAGCCCATGCATGCTTTTGACGGCAAGAAGATCGACAGGATAGTCATTGACACACCCAAGGAGCCTTTCCGGTTTACAACGCTTGACGGAAATGAGCGTGAGATCACTACGGATACTCTCATGATATACAATGATACGGTTCCCGTTGCGATAGCCGGCATAATGGGAGGACTTGACAGCGAGATCGTAGATGATACGGATACGCTTGTGCTCGAGTCCGCTAACTTTGACGGAGTTTCAATAAGAAAGAGCGCGAGCCGCATGGCGCTTCGCACAGATGCTTCGGCAAGATACGAGAAGACGCTCGATCCCGAAATGACGATGCTTGCCGCCAAGAGATTCATAAAGCTCCTTCATGATGCGGATGACGGCATCAGGTTTGCAAGCTCCATAACCGATGTATATGCGAAGAAGTATCCCGAGATAAAGATCCCGTTCAGCAAGGCGTTCCTTGACAGATATACAGGAATAGACATTTCCTCAGACAGGATCGAGAGCACGCTCTTAAGCCTCGGTTTCGGAGTTGTAAGGACAGGAGATGATTTTGACATAACCGTTCCTTCATACCGAGCGACCAAGGACATCAGCATGCAGGCCGATATTGTCGAGGAGATAACAAGGATATACGGATATGACAACTTTGAGATAAAGACGACATTTGAGCCGCTCCTTCCCGCAAGGCGCACAGTACTTCGGAGCAATGAAAATACGGTAAAAGACATACTTGTCAGAAGATACTGCCTGCACGAGGTTCATTCGAGGATCTGGTGCGATCCCGATGACCTTAAGACTTTGGGGCTTTCGCCCGAAAAGAACGTTTACCTTCTCGGCTCTTCCGAGGAGAAGGAGACCGGAATACTGCGCCGTTCTATGATGCAGTGCCTGCTTCCGTTCGTTTACAAGAACCGAAGCTTTGCGGACACTTTCGGCATTTTCGAGATCGGAAGGACCGTTAACGGGGAGCGTGAGGATAAGACCGCGGATGAGAGGAGGATGCTCGGCATCGTTCTCTACAGCAAGGAAGAATCCGAAAAATCGCTTTACATGCAGGGCGTGGATATCGTCAATACCATAGTCTCCGAGATCAAGCATAAGAAGGCCGGCTATAAGAAGAACGAAACGGAACATGCATGGCAGCATCCCAAGAACACCACAAGCCTTTTTGCGGATGATGTACGCTTCGGCGTCATGAACACGCTCCATCCTTCAACGCTTTCGAAGATAGCCAAAAACTGTGCGGCCGTATGCATAGAGATCGATATGGACATATTTGACGGTATAGAAGCATCCGAGCTTGACTTTAACGAACCGTCAAGGTTTCCTGCCGTTGATTATGACCTGTCGCTCGTCGTGCCGGAGGGTGTAAGGTTCGAAGATATGGAAAAATGCTGGAATGCCGCAGATGATCCCGCATTATCATCCGTAAGCGTCATTGATATATATGACCAGGGCGGAACCCGGAGCATCACTGCAAGATTCTCATTTGTCCTTGAGAATCGGACACTTACCTCGGAGGAGGTACAAAAGAGCATAGACGGAATACTTGAAAAACTCTCGCAACTTTCCGTGACTCTCAGGGCATGACATGAAGACATCCGATTTTTACTACGATCTTCCGAAAGAGCTCATTGCCCAGGATCCGCTGCCTGACCGTTCATCATCCAGGCTTCTTGTCATGCATTCCCCTGATGGGATAAGCCACGCATCGTTTTCGGACATATGCTCGTTCCTTTATGCCGGCGACTGCCTGGTGCTCAATGACACAAAAGTCATACCTGCAAGGCTTATGGGTCATAAGCGCGATACCGGCGCGGCCGCCGAAGTGTTCCTGCTGAAAAACAGGGGCGGGGACACATGGGAGACCCTGGTGCGTCCCGGAAAAAAACTCCGTGCGGGAGCCGAGGTGGTATTTTCGGATGAACTGTCATGCACCGTGACCGACTGCCTTCCGGACGGGAACCGTCTTGTGAAGTTTTCCTATGACGGGATCTTCAATGAGATACTTGACCGTCTCGGCCAGATGCCGCTTCCGCCTTATATCACGCATAAGCTTGCCGATCCAGCCAGATACCAGACTGTATACGCCAAATACGACGGAAGTGCCGCCGCACCTACCGCGGGACTTCATTTCACACCTGAACTCCTTGATTCCGTAATTGATATGGGTGTCAGCATATGCTATGTTACCCTCCATGTCGGACTCGGGACTTTCAGACCGGTCAAATGCGATAATATCGAAGACCACGTCATGCACAGCGAATGGTATGACATCCCGGAAGGATCCGCACGGATCATAAACAGTACAAAAGCCTCCGGCGGAAAAGTCATATGCGTCGGGACAACGAGCTGCCGCACCGTGGAAAGCGCGGCCGATGAGAACGGTACGGTTCATGCGGGAAGCGGGGATACCGACATATTCATCTACCCGGGATATAAATTCCGTGTGCTCGACGGTCTCATCACCAACTTCCATCTTCCCGAGAGCACGCTTCTCATGCTCGTTTCCGCGCTTGCCGGAAGGGAGAGGATAATGGAGGCTTATGAGGAAGCCATACGCAGGAAATACCGTTTTTTCTCGTTCGGCGATGCCATGTTCATTGAGTCCGGCAGGGGGAAATGACCCGGCCGATTTGTCTATTTTTGATTTTTGTATTATTATAATTAGATGTGACTATGATCTTCGGTGCATAGGATCTTTGCATCATCAAATTTGTTAGGCACTGCTAATAGGCTTTAAAAAGGAGAGGTATGTCATGCAGGAGAAGAGAAAAAGCAAGAGATTCGTCCTTGAAGCAACACTGGCAATGGAAAGAGTTGACGGTTCGAAAAACCGCCTTGTTCCGATAAACATCATCGATGTATCCGGAAGCGGTATCGGATTTTCATGCAAAGAGATACTCGAGATGAATTCCATCTACAAAGTCCAGCTGAAGATCTGGACCGGAGATGTGGTTGACGCCCTCGTCAACATTGTCAGGTTTGACAACAGCCGTGACGATATGTATGTATATGGGGCAAATTTCGTCGGAATGCCCGGTAACGATACATCAAAGTTCAATATCCATGAACTTTTTGAAGAAGCAAATAACTGATCGAAATGAGGAGTAAAAGATGAGTAAGAAACCAACAGTACTGATGATCCTTGACGGATTCGGCTTAAGTGATGAGAAAGAGGGGAATGCCGTCTATCTTGCAAAGAAGCCGGTCCTTGACAGACTCATGAAGGAATATCCTTTCGTAAAGGGATTAGCCAGCGGAATGAGCGTCGGACTTCCCGACGGCCAGATGGGCAATTCGGAGGTCGGACACCTTAACATGGGTGCGGGAAGGATAGTATACCAGGAGCTGACAAGGATCACAAAGGAGATCGAGGACGGAGATTTCTTCACTAACAAAAATCTTCTCCGTGCCATCAACAACTGCAAGGAAAAGGATTCGGCGCTTCACTTATACGGCCTTTTGAGCGACGGTGGAGTTCACAGCCACATCACGCACCTGTATGGGCTTTTGGAGCTTGCAAAGCGCAATGACCTGCACAAGGTATATATCCACTGCTTCCTTGACGGAAGGGATACTCCCCCGACATCGGGCCTTGATTATGTAAGGCAGCTGCAGAGGCAGATGAGGCAGATCGGTATCGGGGAGATTGCATCTGTTCACGGCAGATACTATGCGATGGACAGGGATAACAACTATGACCGAGTCAAGATGGCATATCTCGCGCTCACAAAGGGCGAGGGACTTAAGGCGGCGAATGCGGAAGAAGCTGTTTCAGCCTCATATGAACGTGATGAGACGGATGAGTTCGTAAAACCCACCGTTATCGTAAACGGCGGTGTGCCGGTCGGAACGATAAATGACGACGATTCGATAATATTCTTCAATTTCAGGCCCGACCGTGCAAGAGAGATCACGCATGCGTTCTGTGATGATGATTTCAGGTCGTTCAAGCGCGAGAAGAAACTCGATATAGTCTATGTTTGCTTTACCGACTATGATCCGCTCATAGAGAATAAGCTCGTTGCATTTGAAAAAGTCGCAGTCACGAACACGTTCGGAGAGTATCTTGCATCGAACGGACTGACACAGGCAAGGCTTGCCGAGACCGAAAAGTATGCGCACGTCACGTTCTTCTTCAATGGCGGAGTTGAAGAGCCGAATGAGGGAGAAACGAGGATACTCGTAAAATCACCCAAGGTCGCGACATATGACCTGAAGCCCGAGATGAGCGCATATGAAGTGTGCGACAATCTTGTCAAGGCCATTAAGTCGGATAAGTATGATGTGATAATCATAAACTTTGCGAATCCGGACATGGTTGGACATACAGGTGTGCTTCCAGCCGCCGTCAAGGCGATAGAGGCAGTCGACGAGTGCGTGGGAAGGGCATATGATGCCATCATGGAAGTTGACGGCACTCTGTTCATATGTGCGGACCACGGAAATGCCGAACAGCTCATCGATCCGGTGACCGGCAACCCTCATACGGCCCACACGACCAATCCCGTACCGTTCATCCTCGTCAATTATGACAAGGACTACACGCTCCGTGAGGGCGGTGTTCTTGCCGACATAGTGCCTACGCTGCTCGAATGCATGGGCCTGCCCCAGCCCAGGGAGATGACCGGAAAATCGCTCCTGGTAAAAAAACAGTAAGCCGATCCCGTCAGAAAAGACAAAGAACGGCATGTACCGTCCGGCATCTGATGGACATTATTTATCAATATCATAACGATCATACGGATTTGTTTGTATATAATGCATAATCTGCTTGCAAACAAATCCGTATTTTTTTATAATGTGAATATGGTGCGCCCGCACCAAATAATCAATCATTTTGGAGGAAGTTACGATATGAAGGTATACCCCAGCAGCAAGATACGAAATGTCGTTATAATGGGACATGGCGGATGCGGCAAGACTACCCTGACGGAGGCCATGGCATTCCTGTCCGGAATTACCACGAGGATGGGCAAGACGGATGACGGCAATACGATAAGCGATTATGACAAGGAAGAGCAGAAGCGTCATTTTTCGATAGGAACGAGTGTTATTCCCATCGAGTGGGATGACTGCAAGATAAATGTTCTCGATACACCCGGATATTTCGATTTTGTCGGCGAGGTTGAAGAGGCAATAGGAGCTGCTGCGGGAGCTGTCATCGTTGTATCCGGCAAGGCCGGCGTTGAAGTCGGAACGGAAAAGGCATGGGAGATATGCGAGAAGTATAAGATCCCGAGGATTTTCTTCGTTACCGATATGGATGTTGACAATGCAAACTATAGAAAGATAGTTGAAGACCTTGAAAACATGTACGGCAAGAAGATCGCTCCGTTCCATCTTCCCATACGTGAGAACGAAAAGCTTGTCGGCTATGTGAACGTCGTAAGCGAGAAAGGCTTCAAATGGACGGAGGCAGGCAAGGCAGACGAATGTCCCGTTCCCGATGCATGTGCCGATGATCTTGAACATTACAAGGAATCCCTCATGGAGGCGGTTGCCGAGACGAGTGAGGATTTCATGGAGAGATATTTTGCCGGAGAGACGTTCTCCGACTCCGAGATACGTTCCGCACTGTATGCAAACATAAATGACGGAACGATCGTTCCCGTAACGATGGGTTCGGGCCTTCAGTGCCGCGGCGTCTTCACCCTTATGGATGATATCATCAAGTATTTCAAGAGCCCTGACCAGAGGGCACTTAACGGTATCAACCAGAAGACAGGTGAGATATTCGAGGCTAATTATGATTTCTCCAAACCCAAGAGCGCATACGTATGGAAGACCATCGTCGATCCTTTCATCGGAAAGTATTCGCTCATCAAGGTCTGCTCGGGCGTTCTTAAGACCGATGACACGCTTTACAATGCAGACAAGAGTTCCGAAGAGAGGATAGGAAAGCTCTATGTCCTGCGCGGCAACAAGCCTATCGAGGTTCCCGAGCTTCAGGCGGGTGATATCGGTGCCCTTGCAAAGCTCACCAGCGTTAAGACGGGTGATACGCTCTCGACCAAGGCTACGCCCATACAGTATCCGAAGACCGAGATCAGCAAGCCTTATACATGCATGAGATACAAGGCAAAGAACAAGGGCGATATCGATAAGGTATCTTCCGCACTTTCAAAGATCATGGAAGAAGACCAGACTGTCAAGAACGTCAATGATGCCGAGAACAGACAGAGCCTTATATATGCTCTCGGTGACCAGGCCATAGAGATAGTAGCCAGCCGTCTCGCAAATGTTTACAAGGTTGAGATAGAGCTTGAAGAGCCCAAGGTAGCTTACCGTGAGACCATAAGGAAGAACTCCGACGTTGAAGGCAAGTACAAGAAGCAGTCGGGCGGACATGGACAGTACGGTCACGTTAAGATGAGGTTCGAGCCTCTCGGAGAAATGGACAAGCCGTTTGAATTCGAACAGGTCGTTGTCGGCGGCGCTGTTCCGAAGAACTACTTCCCGGCCGTTGAAAAGGGCCTTGCGGAATCTGTTCAGAAGGGACCTATGGCTGCATATCCTGTTGTCGGTGTAAAGGCAGTCCTTTATGACGGTTCATACCATCCGGTAGACTCATCGGAGCAGGCGTTCAAGATGGCAACGATAATGGCATTCAAGAAGGGCTTCATGGATGCCGGCCCCGTTCTTCTTGAGCCTATTGCTTCCCTTAAGGTCACAGTTCCCGATCAGTATACTGGTGATGTAATGGGAGACCTTAACAAGAGGCGCGGGAGGGTTCTCGGAATGAACCCCATCGGCGGAGGAAAACAGGTCGTCGAGGCCGAGATACCTATGACGGGACTCTACGGCTATTGTACCGTTCTCCGTTCCATGACGGGCGGACGCGGCGTATATGAGTACGAATTCGTACGTTACGAGCAGTGTCCCGCAGATGTACAGGAGAAGGAAGTTGCCGCAAGGGCAAGCCAGCTCACCGACGAGACCGCAGAATAAACCGATCGGATATTATTTGGGACTATATGGAAAAGGCGCTGTACTGCGCCTTTTCTTTTTTCCCGATATTATCTGCGGCTTAGAGAGGGTAAATAAAAGTCCGGCATATGCCGGACTGATGAACCGAAATAAAACATGTCATTATAAAGTCATGAATACACGATCTGGTTCCTGCCGTTCGCTTTTCCTTTATAAAGACGCTTGTCGGCGATCTCAATGAGTGTCTTGACCTTGGCGGAAGAGTAATAGCCGGACACACCGAGTGTAATGGTCACATGAAGTGCTTTGCCTTCATAGTTGAATTCAAATTCCTCGATAGAGGCCCTTATCCTGTTCGCAACCTCAATTGCGGTTTCCGGACCGTCGTTTATGAGTATAAGGAATTCTTCCCCTCCCCATCTGCATGCGCTGTCCTTTGCTCTTATCTGTGCGGTGATCAGCTTGCTTATGTTCTGCAGGACAAAGTCACCGCAGTCATGTCCGTAGGTATCGTTAAAGTCCTTGAAATGATCGATATCTCCCATGATAAGGCTATAGGGAACATCATTTATGATGGCATTTCTGTGCGTGTGGTTTAAACGCTCATCCATGCTTCGCCTGTTAAGAAAATGTGTCAGGGGATCGTAGCTTGCTTCATCCTCAAGCCTTTCATGTTCAGTTTCCATCCGAAGCTGCATGGAGTTTACCTCGACGGCAAAAAGAGCGGAAAAAAGGAATGTCAGGGAAAGTCCGATGACAATGTTTGCATAGCAGAAGAACCCCTCATATCCCTTAGGGGTATTGCCGGCTATCGGCCCTATAGCATATGTCAGGGCACGCATGACCATGTAAGCAAAGAAAACCGCACCGGCGGTCGCAAAAGGATAAACAAGCTTTCTCTTAAATGATGTTATCGAGAAAGCAAGATAGAATGATATCGGTATAAGGCTTGCAAGATAGAACATGAATCCGTAGCTCCAGCCGACGAAGAGCGTTGCAAGACAGGAATGAATGATGACCTCAGAAACGACGGTCAGATACAATCCCGTATAAAGCTTTATATTGGAAACGACTTTGGAAATGGAGAAATATAGTATTACGATCGCTGTATTGTAAATGGCTAAGGGATATATCCCCATTATATAAAACACGACCATAAAGACAAAATGAATGACGGCGGTCCCGGAAAGGATCGCGGAATAGCGCATTGCGTCATAATTAGTCTGAGAATCGCCCTGATGGCCGTAGATATATTTCTGCAGCATATCCCAACTCCGAATTCGTAGACATTATATCATCATTTTACATATACAACAAACACTTATAAAATCAACATTCATAAAAAAATCCATGTATGACGGGATATAAAAACCTGTTTACAAACATATGTTCGCGTAGTAATATGATCATATGAAAAAAAGGGATCTTCTGCTGATCTTAATAATGCTGACAGTATCTCTTCTTGGCATGATCCCGGCGCTTAATTCCGGAAGCGGAAGAGCATATGTATATGCCGATGGGAAGCTTTATGGCACATATGATCTATCCGAGCCGCAGGATATCGAACTTGTAAGCAGGGATGGAATAATAAATCGCATCAGGATCGAAAACGGATATGCTTATATGAACTATGCCACCTGTCCGGGCAGGCAGTGCATGGCCGGACGGATCAGCAAAAACGGAGAGACAATATGCTGTGCCCCCGCAAAGGTTCTTGTTGTTATCCGGTCAGAGGATGATACTGAATATGATGCTGTCACGGAGTAAATATATAACTGTATCGGCCCTGCTTTCGGCGGCAGGGATAATACTCGGATATCTTGAGTCTTTTATCATCATACCGATAAGGGTTCCCGGATTCCGCATAGGATTTGCCAATATCGTTACTGTACTGAGCCTGTATATCCTGGGACCTGTATATTCGGCCGCAGTATTGTTCATACGTATTACTGCTTCGGCACTCCTTTTCGGAAGCCCGGTAAGTTACATATACAGCCTTACGGGTGCCATTGCCGCATATTCCGTCATGGTATTGCTGTCAAAGCACGGATTTTCGGTCTACGGGGTGAGTGCCGCGGGAGCTGCAGTCCATAACATAGGCCAGACCTGTGCGGCATATTTTCTCATCGGAAGCGTATATGTGTTTTACTACCTTCCGGCGCTGGTTATCGCTGGAACTGCTGCAGGGCTTGTCATCGGAGCGGTTTCCGACATCATCATCAGGAAGCTTGCCGTGTTTATTTACAATAATGAAAGTGAGGGGAACACATGATCGGTTATCTTAAAGGGGAAGTGGCCGGGATTTATGAGGACAGGATCGTTCTCGAGGTCAGCGGCATAGGCTATAATGTTTTCATGCCCGCAAGTTCGCTTGAACTTATCGACTGCATAGGCTCAAACGTTAAGATATATACATATCTTCAGGTCCGTGAAGATGCTATGACGCTTTACGGGTTTCTAACAAGGGATGACCTCGAATTTTACAAAAAACTGATAAGCGTCAACGGGATAGGTCCCAAAGGGGCTCTTGCGCTTCTGTCGGTCATGACGGTTGATGAGCTGAGGTTTGCGATACTGTCCGGAGATGCCAAACAGATCGGAAAAGCACCGGGGATAGGTGCCAAGACCGCACAGAGGCTCATAATAGACCTACGGGATAAGGTTGAAACGGAGACCGTATTTGAGCGGATGGCGTCACCGGCTGACGAGAGCGGACGGCGGACTATGAATGCCGTCCTTGAAGAGGCGGCCGAGGCACTTGTCGCACTCGGATATTCACAGACAGAGAGCTATAAGGCTGTCAGGAGCGTTTCATCCGACGGCGATGTTGAAAGTGTCCTTAAAGAAGCGCTTGCGGTCATGTCAAAGTTTTAGGTGATAATATGAAGAGAACGATAGAAACCGGACTTACCGAGGAAGATGTCAGGATAGAAGGGAGCCTTCGGCCCCAAAAACTTGATGAATATATAGGGCAGCCTAAGATAAAGGAAAATCTTAAGATATTCATAGAAGCCGCCATAAGGAGGGGAGACCCCCTTGACCATGTGCTGCTCTACGGACCTCCCGGGCTTGGAAAGACGACACTCGCATGCATCATAGCCAATGAGATGGGCGTACACGTCAGGACAACGAGCGGGCCCGCGATTGAGAAGCCGGGTGAGATGGCCGCGATATTAAACGGTCTGTCCGAGGGTGATGTGCTGTTCATAGACGAGATACACAGGCTCAACCGGCAGGTTGAAGAAGTACTGTATCCCGCCATGGAAGATTATGCCATAGACATAATGGTCGGGAAGGGCCCGACCGCCCGTTCAATAAGGCTTGACCTGCCGAAGTTCACCCTCGTTGGCGCGACAACACGTGCAGGACTTCTGACGGCGCCTCTTCGTGACAGGTTCGGTGTGATACATAGGCTTGAATTTTATTCTGTACACGATCTTGCCACGATAATACTCCACTCCTCAAAGTTGCTTGATGTTGAGATAGGAAATGACGGTGCTTATGAGCTTGCCCGGAGGAGCCGTGGCACGCCGAGGCTTGCGAACAGGCTGCTTAAGCGCGTGAGGGATTTTGCCCAGGTCAGGTATGATGGGGTGATAACGGAGAGCATCGCAAATGAGGCTCTTGACCTGATGGGTGTGGACCCCATGGGCCTAGACGCCTCCGACAGGAACCTGCTCCTTACCATGATCCACAAGTTTTCCGGAGGCCCCGTGGGACTTGATACACTTTCAGCCGCGATAGGTGAGGATGCCGGAACAATATCAGATGTTATCGAACCTTACCTCATACAGAACGGATTTATCAACAGGACCCCGCAGGGACGTGTCATAACTCCTGCCTGCATGAGACATTTCGGCCTTGAGGCCGCAGATGAGGATACTTCCAAATAAGTGGTTGTCTTATCTGCTTTATTTGATTATAATCAATGAAGATATGTCTTTTCAGGAGGATGAAATGATCGGTAACAATGATATCGAAGTCGTGATCGGCGGCAAAGTCATAACGCTGAGCGGCAATGAAAGTGAAGAGTACTTACAGAAGGTCAGTTCATATATTAACAATAAGATAGCGGAATATAACAATGTGGATTCTTTCAGGAGACAGCCTTCTGATATGCAGAATGTCCTGCTTCTCCTCAATATCGCAGATGATTATTTCAAGACCAAAAAGCAGATCGAGGATCTTGAGGGCGAGCTTGAGGCAAAGGACAGAGAACTGTACGACTTGAAGCATGAGCTCATAGCTGCACAGATCAAGCTTGAGAGCAGGGAAAAGCAGATCAGGAATATTCAGGGTAAATGATCAAAAAGGATGTCTTCGGACATCTTTTTTTGCGGATAGGATCAATGTCGGGTGGATGATGAAGAAAGTTGAACTGTTGGCTCCCGCCGGGGATTTTGAGTGTTTTAAGGCGGCATTGGCTGCCGGGGCTGATGCGGTATATCTGGGCCTTGACCGTTTCGGAGCGAGGGCATATGCGGGCAATCTGTCGCAGGAAGAACTCAGAGATGCTCTCGATACTGCCCACATTCTTGGCAGAAAGATTTACCTTACGGTAAATACGCTGCTCAAAGATGATGAGACCTATGAGCTTTTCGCACTGCTTCGTGGACCGTATATGAACGGACTGGACGGAGTGATAGTACAGGATATAGGGGCCATGGAGCTGATCAGGCAGATGTTTCCGCTCCTTCCGGTTCATGTCAGCACACAGGCGGCAGTCACCGGAACGCAGGGAGCCCTTTTCCTTAAAAGGCTCGGGGTCAGCCGTATAGTGCCGGCAAGGGAGCTCTCCCTTGATGAGATAAAGAACATGAAGGAGCAGACAGGTCTTGAACTTGAATGCTTCATTCATGGAAGCATGTGCTACTGTTATTCGGGTAAATGCCTGATGTCTTCTTTTATAGGAGGCAGGAGCGGCAACCGCGGAAGGTGTGCGCAGCCCTGCAGGCTGCCGTATGATCTCGCCTATCCCATGAGCCTCAAGGATATGTGCATGCTCTCTGATCTTCCGAAGCTCATAGATGCCGGGATCGATTCCTTTAAGATTGAAGGACGGATGAAGAGCAGTGATTATGTATATACCGTGACTTCCGTATACAGAAAATACATCGACCTCTATCTGCTTCATGGAAGATGCGATATCGAAGAAGATGACCTGAAGAAGCTTGTGGGGCAGTATACGAGGGATGGCGGATGCGACGGTTATTATTTCAGGCACAACGGTACGGGGATGATCAGCGCAAGTCCTTCGTATGTTTCCGGCGGTGCTGATGAAAAAAACATAAGGTCCGGCAGCCTGCCTGCCTGTCCCGTATGCATCGAATGTACCATAAAAGCCGATGAGCCTGCATGCATTAATGTATATAATGACGGATTTTCGGTATCCGTGCAAACCGATGTAATACCGGAACGTTCACTTAACAGGCCGCTTTCCGAGGCAGATGTGGTAAAGCAGCTCTCAAAGACAGGCGGAACACTTTTTGAGCCGGATGATATAAAGGCCGATGTGGGACCTGACCTGTTTCTTACAAACGGGCAGCTGAACCATATCAGGCGGAGCGGGATAGACTCTTTCAGGGATGAGATCCTAAGATCCCACAGACGCAAAGAGCCGTCATGGGAAGAGCATACGGCGCAAAGCCCTGTATCTTTCACCTGCAATGATGATGCCAGGCCTCCGAAGGTTGTTGCTTCTGTCCTTACCGTTGACCAGCTTCAGGCCGCTGTCGGCTGCAATGTCGATTCGGTGGCTGTGCCTCTTGCCCTTATGGAGCATATACATCCGGACATAAACTGCAGTCTCTATGTTTCGCTTCCGTATGTCATCAGGGATGACGGATATGCCAATTCAGAAGGAGCGGTTTGTGAGTCGGTAGAAAAACTTCTCAGGACATATGACATTGAAGGCTTTTATGTTTCAAACTATGAGTCCGTTAAGCTTCTTGAGAAGTACCGTGATGATCATAAGATCATCGGGGACATTCACATGTATGCCTATAACCGTGCCGCATATGACCTGCTTCACAGAAGCGGGATTGTGACAACGGTCCCTGCAGAGCTCAATGAACACGAGCTTGCCGTAAGAGGCATTACCGGTGAAGAACTTATCATTTACGGACGGCTTCCGATGATGGTAAGCGCATCATGCGTATATAATACCGAAAGAGGATGCCAAAGGTCGCCAAAAGGGCACAGCCTCTATATGACTGACAGGAAAAATGAGAAGCTGTTCGTCCGCTGCATATGCAGTGAATGTACCAATGTCATTTACAACAGCGTACCGATAAGCATTGCTGATGAGAAGAAGCTTATCGGGAAGATCAAACCTTCATCCGTAAGATTCTGCTTTACCGATGAGGGAATGCGGGATACCGGGGAGATACTCAGACGCTATATCAGCAATAGAGATGAGACCGGTTTTGCGCCGGTGACATTTTCCGTGAAATACACGAGAGGGCATCTTAAGAGGGGTGTTGACTGAATGGAAAAGATTTTTATCGAGATATCCAGATATCTCATGATCGTGTTCATGGCGGTCTATACCGTTCAGTGCTTTGCGGTCTTCAGGTTCGGGAACGAATATGACCGCAAGGGCATTTACCTTCGCCAGAATTTCTTCATGGTGATGGTGCATTTTCTCGGATTTGCCTCTCTTTATGCCCAGAAAGGGGATATCCGGTATTTCAGGGCATACCTCATTCAGCAGATAGGGATACTCGTCATTCTGTTCGCATACAGGTTCATATATCCGAGGGCAAATACGCTTATAATCAATAACATGTGCATGCTTGTCACTATAGGGCTTCTTATTCTGACGAGGATATCATATGAAAGGGCCATGAGGCAGTTTTATATCGTAATGGGGGCTGCTGCCGTGACCCTTGTGGTCCCGTACATCATAAGCAGGATAAGGTTCTTTGAAAAATTCAAGTGGCTTTATGTAGGGGTAGGGCTTGCATCTCTTGCAGCGGTGCTCCTGTTCTCGGCGGTCATCAACGGTTCAAAGATCAATATCCATATCGCGAGTTATACGTTCCAGCCTTCGGAATATGTCAAGATCGTGTTCGTTTTTGCTGTTGCATCCATACTCGCCAGAAACCACAGGCTGAAAGACATCGTGATAAGTGCGGCGATAGCCGCGGCACATGTCATGATGCTCGTGCTTTCAAAGGATCTCGGCAGTGCGATCATATTTTTTGTCGTTTATATAACGATGCTCTATGTCGCCTCCAAGAATGTCCTGTATCTCCTCCTCGGCATTCTTTGCGGGGCTGCAGGTTCGGTCGCCGGATATAAGCTGTTTTCACATGTCAGGGTTAGGGTCACCGCTTTCCTCGATCCCATGGGGCATATAAGCGAAGAGGGATATCAGATAGCTCAGAGCCTTTTTGCGATAGGTACCGGGGGATGGCTCGGAATGGGCATAGGACAGGGGGCTCCTTCAACGATCCCTGTTGTTGCCGCAGATTTTATCTTTTCGGCAATATGCGAAGAGATGGGAGTGGTGTTCGGGATGTGCCTGGTGCTCCTGTGCCTGTCATGCTTTGTAATGTTCATGAACATAGCGCTTAAGTTTGAAGACCCGTTCTTCAAGCTTGTCGCGCTCGGACTGTCGGTGGCGTATATATTCCAGGTATTCCTGACTGTCGGAGGCGTTGTCAAGTTCATTCCATTAACGGGAGTCACGCTGCCTCTCGTAAGCTACGGCGGCACATCGGTCGTTGTCACTTTCTGCGTGTTTGCGATAATACAGGGACTGTATATCAGCAAAGGCTCTGACAACCATATACCCAAAAGCGCGGACTTTAAGACGGAAAAACTCGATATCATGGAGCTTGAATAGATGATAGGCCTGTTTCGAAGAGAAAAATCCGATAAGGAAAGATCACGTCATCATTTTGACAATAACCGTGAGATAAGCGTGATAACGTATGCGTTCATCATGCTTTTCATCGGCATGCTCATATATCTCGGTATTTTCACGCAGTTTCGCGCCGGAACGATGATAAACAGCAATTACAACAAGCGACAGACGCTTCTTGAATCGAGGATCATCCGGGGCGATATCCTGTCCCGTGACGGTGAAGTGCTCGCAACGACCATGTCCGACGGAGAGGGCGGATATTACCGCAGCTATCCGTACAGGAATACATTCGCACATATCGTCGGTTATTCGACGCACGGAGTCCTTGGGATAGAAAGCATGGAAAACTATACGCTCCTGACCTGCGACGGCAATATAGCGACAAGGATCAGAAATGATCTTGCCGGCGTTAAAAATCATGGGAATAACGTACTTTCTACGCTTGACACAAAAATGCAGGAAGCCGCTTATGATGCGATGGATGACAGAAAGGGCGCAGTTGTGGCCATGGATGTTACGACCGGTGAGATACTCTGCGTCGTCTCAAAGCCCGATTTCGATCCGAATGAAGTTATCGGCCGGTGGGATAGGCTTAATGAAGACAGCGAAGATTCTCCGCTTCTTAACAGGGCCTTTCTCGGCTCATATCCGCCGGGTTCGACTTTCAAGATAGTCACAGCGCTCGAATACCTTAAAGAACATGACGGCAATGTGTCCGATTACGGATTTGAATGTAAAGGCAGCTTTGAGTATAAGGGTTCAGTCATAAACTGTTTCAACGAACAGAGCCATGGGTGGATCAATTTTGATGACAGTTTTGCACAGTCGTGCAACTCGAGCTTTGCCAATATATCTTCCGGACTTGACAGGAGAAGATTTGCCTCGACTATCAATGAACTTATGTTCAACAAGCCGCTGCCTCTCCCTTTTAAATATTCGATGGCATATTTCGACATCAGTGCCGATTCATCGACCGACGACCTTCTGCAGACCGGGATAGGACAGGGACGTACGCTCATAAGCCCCGTGCATATGCTTCTCATCACATCCGCCATAGCAAATGACGGCATACTTATGAGACCGTATGTCATATCATCCATAGAAAATGCCGACGGAGGCACGATAAGACGTACCAAGCAGAGGGAGTACGGCAGGCTTATAGATGAGGGCTATTCGAAAAGCCTTCAGAAGATGATGCGTGAGGTTGTCGTCAACGGAACGGGCAGGAGAGCGTTCGATACGGACGGATATAAGATTTCCGGCAAGACCGGTTCGGCGGAGTATTCATCAAATAAATCTCTTTCCCACGCGTGGTTTACGGGTTTTGCGTCAACGGATGATCATCCTCAGATAGCAGTCACCGTAATAGTCGAGGGCGGAGGTTCCGGAGGTTCGGTTGCCGTGCCTGTCGCCAAAAGAGTATTTGACGCATACTATGGCAGATGATATTATAGTTTTCAAGTTTACCAAAGAGGATTGCAATGATAGAAGCGGTCAGCTGTGGCGGCCTTGTGATACACAGAGGCAAGGTCCTGCTGCTTTACAAGAATTACAACAACAGATATGAGGGATGGGTCCTTCCGAAGGGAACAGTTGAGCCGGGTGAGACGCATGAGGCCACGGCGCTGCGCGAAGTGAAGGAAGAGTCCGGAGTTGACGGTGTCATAGTGGAATATATAGATAAGACTATATATTCTTTTGTTGTTCCCGAAGATACCGTCTCGAAAGAGGTCCACTGGTATCTGATGAGGTCTGACAGCTATGACAGCACGCCGCAGTCCGAAGAATACTTCAGGGACAGCGGATATTACAAGTATCATGAAGCTTTTCATCTGCTGAAATTCGATAACGAGCGTTATATTTTAGAACAGGGATATAAGATATATAAGCGCCTGAAAAGGCAGCAGAAATGGGATTAGTTCACACGAGCGCCACTATCGACAGGTTTTTCTGAGATGCCAGGTCTATATATTTACCGTCTTCGGTCTTTACCATCGGACGTGAATAGCGCTGTTTGTTGATGAGAACGACAACGCATACCGTGCCGTCATTAAGCTGCACTTCTTTGCCGATGTATTCCTCGACCATTCTCTCAAGGAAAGTCATATAGCATCCCGTATCATATTTTCCGTATCCGTCTTTTTCGAATATCTCTATGACCTTGAACGGGCAGAGCGGAGCACGGTATGACCTGTAGCTGGTCATTGCCTCATAACTGTCCAGAATGGCGATGATCTTGGCAAACTGGTTGATCTGTTCATCAACGAGACCCTTAGGATAGCCACTCCCGTCGATCCGTTCATGATGCATGAGCGCACACAGCTTTATCCGCTCATCGATATCATACATCTGAAGCATCTGATAGCCCTTGACGGCATGGGATTTGATAAGGTCAAATTCCTCATCGGAAAGGCGGCCCTGCCTCAGGAGTATGTCCTGAGGTATCACGAACTTTCCTATATCATAAAAGAATCCGCAAAGCACCAAAGCCTTTGAATCTTCTTCATCAAGGCGGAACCATTTGGCCGTATAATTGCATATGAGTGCTACGTTTATGGAATGTGTATAGAGAAAATCAACCTCTGCGGTCTCTAGTACAGTCAGCATATCAAGGATGGTGATCTTGCTGTGCCTGAAAGGAGAGGTGATGTCATCGATGATCTCATAAAGCCTGTTGGGATCGATGGGGACCTTTTCCTTGAGAAACTTCTGCATCATGTCCTTGTACTCGAAGAAGTTCTTGGAATAGATCTCATAGAACTGCTTGAACGTACGGCTCACCTTGATCTTCTCAAAGTAAGTCGTGAGAAAATCCTCGGGTTCCTTAACGTTTATGCAGGTGATGTTTGCAATGTTAAGCTTTTGGATAAGGTATTTATCCAATGCGGTATTCTTCTTAACGATTACATTTCCCTTGTGATCGAGAACATCCTCGGCAACCACGGTGCCGGGTGTCAGAGCTATGACCGCCTTGAGTTCCATATTTCTACCCCTCTCATTGAACATCAGTAAACATTACTTGTTCTGCGTTTAGTATAAAAATCACAATGTTTAATGTCAATATAAGGATTAACTTTTTTGCTTTTTTTTGATATAATCATTAACGTCTTTTTGGTTTAGAGGAGATGATAAGTGGTACGTTTTGTTGATGAGCCGTACGTTACGGGGGCCGTTAAACCTAAAATGTCATCGGTAAGGTGGAAAATGGCCTGCGGGATCGGAATGACGAGGCTTCATTTCATCACGCTTGCCGAAAACGGAACGGATCTTTTTGACATATATCCGGCTACTGTCTTCAAGCAGAAACGCATAAGGCGCGAAGACAGGGTTATCATCGGAGTGGCGGAAAGCAGCAAGTCCGCAAGGGAGCTCATCGAAAAGATGATCAGGGACTGCCTTGAGAATTGCGGTGATCTTTCTGATGTCCGCGGATATTTCGAGAAATACATTAAGGATCATATATAATGGCGTTTACCGTATTAACTATCATCGGCATCATATTGCTTGCGGTCATAGCGCTGATCCTTCTGATCCTCGCACTCATCCTTTTTGTCCCGGTCAGATACCGTATCACGGCCGACCGTTTGATTGACTCCGGGGAAATGCACCTTCTGGCTAAGGCCAGCTACCTCCTTCATATCGTAACCGCGGCTTTTGCTTATGATAAAGAAACCGATGCATATATAAAGATCTTCGGCATAAGGCTAAAGGGCAGGGGAAAGAAGGAAGAAGAGCCAGAAAGCGTAAGCGATGGACCGGATCATGCCGGGGGAGAGGAAGAGCCGGTAAATGAAGAGCCCGATGCAAATGAACTTACGGAAGATGATTTTACGATAGACTGGAATGATGATCCTGTATATTCCCATGATCCTGATGAAGATGAGACGGGCGATACGGGATCGGAAGAACAGCTCTCCGATAAGGAAGAGACAAAGAGCCTTGAAGATAAGATAGAAGATATCGTTGATACCGTAATCAATAAATATGAAGAGTTCTGCAGTAAATATGAAAAGGTAAGATACAACGTACGGTTCTGGGAGAAAATGTATAATGATACGAAGAACCGTAAGGCGGCAGAGCTTGCCAAGACGCAGCTTATAAAGCTGCTTAAGAAGGCGGCGCCAAGACGCATTAAGGGAAATGTGCATTTCGGTTTTGAGGATCCCGCCACGACAGGGAAGATCCTCATGTATCTGTCAATGATATATCCCATCATGCCGAGGAAGCTTAAGATCGAGCCTTCGTTTGAAGATACAAAGATATACGGGGATATTATGTTAAAAGGGCATTTAGCCCTCATCGTACCCGTCATGTGTTTCCTGAGGCTTTACTTTTCAAAGGAGTGCAGGAGGATGTGGCGGCTTTATAAGAAACATTCCGGGAAATGAATCTAAGCATTATGGAGGAGCAAAATGGCTGAGAGTAGTTTTAATTCGGTTGTAAATTCACTGCTTGAGGGGATGGAAGGGTTCCTGTCGAGCAAAACGGTCGTTGGTGAACCCGTAGTTGTGGGGGATACCATACTGATCCCGTTCGTCGATGTATCTTTCGGTGTCGGAGCCGGAACATTCCGCGGAGACAAGAAGGATAACGGTGCCGGCGGACTGTCCGGAAAGATGACACCTTCCGCCGTGCTTGTGGTACAGAAGAATTCTACCAGGGTTGTCAGCATCAAGAATCAGGATTCCGTAACAAAGATCATAGACATGGTTCCCGAGATAATGAACAAGATTACCGCCAAAAAGGAGACAACGGTTTCGGACGAGGAAGTCTTAAAAGCAGCAAACACCGGCGAAGAATAGAGATTTCGGGCAAAATAAAAGAACCTCATTCGAGGTTCTTTTATATCGTGCCTTAAGCTCTTTCAACCTTGTCTGACCTTAAGCATCTCGTGCATACATGAAGAGTGGTAGGTGTACCGTCAACCATGCATTTAACACGTTTTACGTTCGAATGAAAGATACGGTTTGATCTTCTGTGTGAGTGGCTCACATTATTGCCGAAATGAACGCCCTTTCCGCAGATATCACATTTAGCCATCTTTTTGCCTCCTTAAAACTATCTATGTAAATTAAGATATTTTTACGCAACACGGGTATTTTATCAAATGTTTATGGCCTTTGCAAGTACAAGTTTACAAGTGAGTCGGATTTTTTATGTTTTCAATGATAATAAATACGTGTATAATATTTATGCTTTATGCTCAGAAAGAGAATACTGCGATGAGGCGGTAGAAGGAGGTTTCGTATGAAAGAAGCTTTATCAACTGGTTCAGGAAATCTTATCATTGATGTCGATGTTGTCGCACAGTATGCCGGAAGCGTAGCTGTTGAATGTTTCGGTATAGTCGGCATGGCTGCGGTCAGCATGTCGGACGGCATTGCCAAAATGCTCAAAAAGGAAAATCTTACAAGAGGCATCAATGTCGAGATGATAAATAATAAGCTGGTACTCGATTTTCACGTGATCGTAAGTTACGGCGTAAACATCCGTGCGGTGGCATCAAATCTTGTAAACAACGTTAAATATAAGGTTGAAGAGTATACGGGATTTGAGATCGATAAGATAAATGTTTATGTTGAAGGTGTTCGAGTGATCGACTAAAGGAGGATAAACAGGTGCAGTCAAACAAGATCGATGCCGCTACATTGTCAAAAATGTTCCTGGCCGGCGCAAAAAGGCTTGAATCCTGCAAGGATATCATAAATGAACTGAATGTTTTCCCGGTGCCGGACGGTGATACGGGAACAAACATGTCGCTTACTATTATGTCGGCGGTAGGTGAGGTCGAAACCATTACGGACATGAACATGGCAACACTGTCCAAGGCCATCTCATCCGGTTCTCTGCGCGGAGCAAGAGGTAATTCGGGTGTGATCCTCTCGCAGCTGTTCAGAGGATTCACTAAAGTTATAAAGGAAAATGAGGAGCTTGATACGGAAGTGTTCACACAGGCACTTTCGAAAGCAGTCGAGACAGCATACAAGGCCGTCATGAAGCCCAAGGAAGGAACGATCCTCACCGTTGCCAGGGGCGTTGCGGAGCGGGCGGTCACGGCTAAAGAAGAATCAGGCGATTTTGATTCATATTTTAAGGAAATAATCTTTTATGCCGAGGAAGTCCTTCAGAAAACTCCCGAAATGCTTCCCGTTTTAAAGGAAGCCGGAGTTGTCGACTCGGGCGGACAGGGGCTTCTTGAGATATTAAAGGGCGGATACGCCGCATATTCGGGTGAGGATGCGGATGAGATATTTGAGATATCAAAGCCTTCGGCATCTCCGGCTGCAAAAGAAAAGATAATCACATATGAAACATCGCTGACAGTCGCCAAGAAAGGAACATTTGGCGAAGACGACGGGGCCAAGCTCAAGGAATATCTGGATGAGTACGGCACAGAAGCCAAGATGAACGATCTCGGGGACAGGCTCAGCATTTCCGTATTCACGGATGAGCCCGGAAGGATCATATCGAAATGTCTTTCCTTCGGAACTATAGATGATGTCGTCATCAAGCCCTGGGATAAGGATGAGATAAAGCCTGTCCTTTCAAGCCCCAAGGAGCCGGATGAAAAGAGAAGCGAAACTTTGCAAAATGATGCCGGCCATATGGCATCAGAAGAGAACGTAAAAGCCGAGGATGAAAAATCCGGGTCCGGAAAATCCGGGTCCGATACTGTCAAACCCGAAAATCAGAAGGCGGAAAAGAAGGAACCCGAAAAGGAAATGGGTTTTGTGGCCGTATCATGCGGGAGCGGACTTGATGAGATATTTAAGAGCCTCGGTGTAGACCATCTGATCACCGGAGGCCAGACAATGAACCCTTCGACAGATGACATGCTGAACGCCATTGAGAAGGTAAATGCCAAGTGTGTGTTCATACTGCCGAACAATAAGAACATCATCCTTGCCGCCAATCAGGCACAGTTCCTCGTCGAGGACAAACAGGTCATCGTCATTCCCACCAAGACGATACCTCAGGGCATCACGGCGCTCATCACTTATATGAATGATGCCACGCCTTCCGATAACGAGACTGCCATGAATGATGCGATATCACGTGTTAAGACCGGACAGGTCACCTATGCGGTGAGAGACACGTCGATAGGCGGCATGCAGATACAGAAGGGCAATATCATGGGGATCGGTGACCATGAGATATTATCTGTAGGTACTGTTGTTGAAGATACTGCAATGGAAATGCTCTCCAAGATGGTCGATGACGAATCTGAGATCATATGCATTTATTTTGGCGATGAGGTAGACGAAGAGATCGCAAATGAGTTTGCCAGATGCGCCGAGGAGAAATATCCGGATCTTTCCGTCGAGCTTCATCCCGGCGGACAGCCAATTTACTATTACATAATATCAGTTGAATAATATGACACCTCTTACGGAGCTGAAAGGAATAGGAGAAAAAAATGCGGGGCTGTATATGCGCCTTGGCATTGATTCCGTAGAATCCGCGATCTATCATTTCCCAAGAGATTACGTTACTTATGAAGATATAAGCGGCCCGCATGAACTATATGCGGACCGCCTTATCGCGTTTACCGCTTCCGTGGCAAGAAGGCCTTCCGTAAAGCGTGTGCGCCGTCTGTCGGTAGTAAATGCCGATCTTGCGTCCGGCGGGATCCTCATCACATCAACATGGTTCAATATGCCTTACCTGGCAAACAGCTTAAAGCCCGGAAGCGTATATGTATTCCGCGGGGTTCTTACATCCGAAGGTGACCACTTCCATATAAGGCAGCCTCAGATATTTACCGAGGAGGCATACTCGGATCTTCTCGGCCGGATCAATCCGATATATCCGCTCACAAAAGGACTGACCAACGCGTCTGTTTCCAAGACCATAAAAAGATCATTCGAACATCTTGCGGGAAATTATAAGCAGGAAGTCTATGACATGCATTTCCCGAAGGACAGCGAGACGCTGAAAAGAGCCAGGGAAACTCTCGTATATGATGAATTCCTTGTGTTCATACTGCGGCTTCGCCTGATGAAAAAGCAGGGGGATACGGCTCATAATGATTTCGGAATGATCGAGTGTGCCGAGTGCGCCCGGGTCATCGAAAAACTGCCGTACAGGCTTACCGGCGCACAGCTCAGGGTATGGGACGAGATCAGAAGCGATATGTGTTCGCAACGGTCTATGCGCCGTCTCGTTCAGGGGGACGTCGGATCCGGCAAGACGATAATTGCAGTGCTTGCTGCCATAATGGCAGGGATAAACGGATATCAGAGCGCTATCATGGCACCGACGGAGATACTTGCCGGCCAGCATTTTAATAATATCAGGCTTCTCTTTAAAGAGTCCGGGATAGACCTTAAACCGGTCCTTCTCACAGGTTCCATGGGAGCCGCCGCAAAGAGGGATGTGCGCGCCAAGATAGAGTCGGGAGAGGCGTCTGTGATAATAGGAACGCATGCGCTGTTTCAGGAAAAGGTGATATATCATAACCTCGCGCTCGTCGTGACTGACGAGCAGCACAGGTTTGGCGTCAGACAGAGGAACACTCTTTCGGAAAAAGGAGATATGGCCCATGTGCTTGTCATGAGTGCAACGCCCATTCCCCGTACACTTGCGATGATAGTATACGGTGACCTTGACATTTCCGTCATAGATGAGGTCCCTGCACATAAAAAGCCAATAAAAAATGCGGTAGTGAACGAAAGCTACCGGACAAAAGCTTATGAATTCTTTAGAAAAGAGATAGCGGCCGGACACCAGGTATATGTCATCTGCCCGCTGATCGAAGAAAGCGAAGGCATGGATGCAAGGTGTGTTACGGAAGAGGCCAAAGAGCTTTCGGCATATTTCGGGGATGATATAAGGGTAGGCATGCTTCACGGCCAGATGAAGGCCTCTGAAAAGCAGAGGGTGATGGACGAATTCGTCGGAAACTACATAAATATTCTTGTCTCCACCACGGTCGTTGAGGTCGGAGTGAATGTCCCGAATGCAACGGTCATGATGATAGAGAATGCCGACAGGTTCGGGCTTGCCGCACTCCATCAGCTGAGAGGCCGCATCGGAAGAGGAGCAGCACAGTCATACTGCATATTCATGAGTTCGAGCTCTAATCCCGATACGATGAAGCGCCTTGATATCCTGAGATCATCAAATGACGGTTTTAAGATCGCCGAAGAGGATCTTAAGATGCGGGGGCCCGGGGACATGTTCGGGCTTCGCCAGTCAGGAGACATACATTTCAGGCTCGGGGACATATACGGAGATTCGGCTATACTGAAAAAGGCCGCCGATGAGGCTTCCTCCATTCTACGGGAAGATCCCGACCTGTCGGCCGATGTTCATGCCGATCTGAAAAAAGCCGTAGAGAACATTGCTTTTTCGGATGTTGATGCAACCATTTGATGTACAATAATTAGTACCCGATGGGCGGGATAGCACAATTTATTGTGTTTCCCGCTTGAAAAAACATCGTTCTGTGATATAATTTATGGGATGGGCAGATAAGTATAAATGTTTTTTCAAGGGGTATGATATGAGTCCGAAATCAAATTATGATGCCAAGAGCATCACAGTCCTTGAGGGGTTGGACCCTGTCAGGGCGCGTCCGGGGATGTATATCGGAAGCACCACGACCAAAGGCCTCAACCATCTCATCTATGAGATCGTAGACAATTCCGTTGACGAACATCTTGCAGGTTTCTGCAGCAGCATATGGGTAACACTCGAAAATGACGGTTCCGCCACCATCGAAGATAATGGGCGCGGGATCCCTGTCGGCATGCACGAAAAAGGCGTCAGTGCCGAACGTGTCGTGTTCACCACGCTTCATGCGGGCGGCAAATTCGACAACGAAGTGTATAAAACGAGCGGAGGCCTGCACGGCGTAGGGTCTTCGGTCGTCAATGCTCTTTCCGAATATCTTGATATCGAAGTCAGACGAGACGGTAATGTGTATCATGACAGATATTCAAGGGGGATTCCGGTCATTGAGCTTGAAAAGGGGCTTCTTCCCGTTATAGGCAAATGCCGTACTACAGGAACGAAGGTCAACTTCATGCCTGACGGCGAGATATTTGAGAAGACCCGTTTCAAGGAAGAGGATATCAAGTCCAGGCTTCACGAAACCGCATATCTTAATCCCGAACTGACAATATATTACTGTGACAAGCGTGCCATCCCGCATGAAAAGATCGAGTTCCATGAGCCCGAAGGCATCATAGGCTTCATAAACGATCTTGACAGCAACAAGGAGACCGTCTGCTCTCCTGTATATTTTTCCGGTGTCTGCGACGGTATCAATGTTGAGGTCGCATTCCAGTATGTAAATGAATTCCACGAGAACGTACTCGGATTCTGCAACAACATATACAACTCCGAGGGCGGTACACATCTTACCGGCTTTAAATCCATGTTCACTAACATTATGAACAGTTATGCCCGTGAGATAGGTGTTCTGAAGGATAAAGACCAGAACTTTACCGGTGCGGACATAAGGAACGGCATGACCGCCATAGTATCGATCAAGCATCCGGATCCGCGTTTTGAGGGACAGACCAAGACGAAGCTTGATAACCAGGATGCTGCCAAGGCCGTATCAAAGATAACCGGAGATGAGCTTCCGCATTATTTTGACAGAAACCTCGAAGAACTGAAGGCAGTGCTTTCTTGTGCGGAAAAAGCAGCCAAGATCAGGAAGAGTGAGGAAAAGGCCAAGACGAACATGCTCAGCCGCCAGAAGTATTCATTTGATTCGAACGGTAAGCTTGCAAACTGCGAGAGCAGGGATCCCAAGAAATGTGAGATATTCATAGTTGAGGGTGATTCGGCCGGAGGAAGCGCCAAAACAGCCAGAAACCGTACATATCAGGCGATCCTGCCGATAAGGGGCAAGATACTGAACGTTGAAAAAGCGAGCATAGACAAAGTTCTTGCAAATGCTGAGATCAAGACAATGATCAATGCTTTTGGCTGCGGTTTTTCGGAAGGGTACGGCAATGATTTTGACATAACGAAGCTTCGTTATGACAAGATAATCATAATGGCCGATGCCGATGTTGACGGAGCACACATATCAACGCTGCTTTTGACCCTGTTTTACCGTTTCATGCCCGAGCTCATATACGAAGGACATGTTTATATAGCAATGCCGCCTCTTTATAAAGCAATGCCCTCAAAAGGGAAAGAGGAATACCTGTATGATGACAAGGCACTTGCCGAGTACCGCAAGGATCACAGCAATTTCAAGCTTCAGCGCTATAAGGGCCTTGGAGAGATGGATGCTGACCAGCTTTGGGAGACGACGCTTGACCCTGCTGTAAGAAGGCTCCGTCTTGTTGAGATCGAAGATGCAAGGCTTGCGAGCACAACGACGGAAATGCTCATGGGCACGGATGTCGGACCTCGCAAGGATTTTATATACAGACACGCCGATGAAGCGGCACTGGATTTTTAGCACCATACTGAAAGAGAGCATGTAAAATGGCCAGAAAAGCATTAAAAGAGCCGATAGAAGAGACCATAATCAAGACCGAATACTCTGACATCATGCAGAAATCATATATAGACTATGCAATGAGCGTCATAATCTCCAGGGCGCTTCCCGATGTCCGTGACGGACTGAAGCCTGTACAGAGAAGAACACTCTACGATATGTATGAGCTTAACAACAGATTCGACAGGCCTCACTTAAAATCCGCCCGTATTGTCGGGGATACGATGGGCAAATACCATCCGCACGGCGACAGTTCCATATATGACTGCCTGGTCGTTATGAGCCAGGAGTTCAAAAAGGGCATAGCACTCGTAGACGGACACGGAAACTTCGGCTCGATAGAAGGCGACGGTGCTGCCGCAATGAGATATACCGAGGCGCGGCTCGGTAAGATCTCCCAGGAGGAGATGCTTTCCGATCTCGACAAAGATGTCGTAGACTTTATTCCCAACTATGATGAGACCGGAAAGGAACCCGTTGTCCTGCCCGCAAAGTTCCCCAACTTGCTCGTTAACGGGTCGGAAGGCATAGCGGTCGGAATGGCAACCAGCATGCCGCCTCATAACCTTTGTGAAGTGATAGATGCCGAAAAGGCCTTTATAAAAAACAGCGGCATCACTACCGCAGAGCTTCTGGAGATAATTCCGGGGCCTGATTTTCCGACCGGCGGCATCGTGACCAACAAGGATGAGCTTCTTGAGATATATGAGACTGGAAGCGGCAAGATAAAGCTCCGCGGCAAGATAGAGCTCGAGACGGGAAAAGGCGGCAGGCCTTCCCTTGTCATCACGGAGATCCCTTATACGATGATCGGGGCCAATATAGCCAAGTTCCTTCTTGACATAGTTTCACTCATAGATGCCAAGAAGACGACTGATATAGTTGACATTTCCAACCAGTCCGGCAAGGAGGGCATTAGGATAGTCATCGAGCTTAAGAAGGATGCCGATATTGAAAATGTACGGAACATGATCCTGAAGAAAACCCGTCTTGAGGATACTTTCGGCGTGAATATGCTCGCGATCTGCGACGGAAGGCCGGAGGTTCTGGGACTTCGGGCTATAATATCAAACCACGTGAACTTCCTTCGCGAGCTTGCTACGAGAAAATACCGCACCCTCCTTACGAAAGAGCTTGACCGGAAAGAGATACAGGAAGGCCTTATAAAGGCGGTTGATGTAATCGATGTCATAATCGAGATCCTGCGCGGGTCTCGTGATCTTAAGACTGCCAAAGCCTGTCTGACGGAGGGCATCACCGAAGGCATTAATTTCAAGTCCCGCATTTCCGAAAAAGTCGCATCACAGCTACGATTTACCGAACGGCAGGCAACTGCCATCCTTGAGATGCGGCTTTATAAACTGATAGGCCTTGAGATGGATGCGCTCATTGCCGAGCACGAGAAGACTCTGAAAGATATAGCGGAATTCAAGGAGATCCTGTCAAAATCATCTAAAATGGATTCGGTCATAATAAAAGAGCTCGATGCCATCAGGAAGGAATACGGCAGGCCGCGCCGGACCCTTATAGAGAATTCCGATGAGGCAGTTTTCGAGGAAAAGAAGATCGAAGAGATGGAAGTCGTATTCCTCATGGACCGCTTCGGATATGCCAAGACAGTGGATGTTGCGACATTCGAACGGAACAGGGATTCGATCGAGGCCGAGTTCGTGACGAGGTTTACCTGTCTCAACACCGGCAGGATATGCGTGTTCACGAACAAAGGAGTCATGCATTCGATCAAAGTATCGGACCTTCCGTTCGGAAAACTTCGTGATAAAGGTATCCCTATAGACAACGTCAGCAATTTTTCCTCATCGGAAGAGACTATAGTATATGTTCTCCCGATGGCATCACTCGTCATGCAGAAGCTGATGTTCGGTACCAGAAAGGGAATGTTCAAACAGGTATACGGCACGGAATTCGATGTCATAAAAAGGACCGTTGCCGCCACATCCCTGCTCGATGGCGACGAGCTCATCACTGTATTCCCAGTTACGGAACAGAAATTTGTTGTCCTGCAGACGGAATTTGATGTGTTCCTGAAATTTGCTCTCGATGAGATACCGGTAAAGAAGAAAGGCGCCGTCGGTGTACGTGCCATCAAGCTTACGGGATCGGACCACGTTGAAAATGTATATTATCTGTATGAAAATGATGATACCATGGTCACTGTCGGAAACCGGGAAGTACTGCTGTCAAGGCTTCGTACTGCCGGACGCGACACAAAGGGAAGCAAGCTTCGGGGATAAGATATGAGAGTGATCGCCGGATCGGCGAGAAGGCTTCAGCTGATCTCGCCCAAAGGAATGGATACAAGGCCCACAGGGGATAAGATAAAGGAAACGCTTTTCAACATCCTTGCCCCGGAATTATATGATGTTGATTTTCTAGACCTGTTCGCGGGAAGCGGGGGGATAGGCATTGAGGCGCTCTCAAGAGGCGCAGGCAGCTGCACTTTTATCGAGAAGGATAGAGAAGCCATACGCTGTATTAAGAAAAACCTCGAAATGACCCATTTTACCGACAGGGCATCGGTATATGCCGGGGATGTCATGAACGGGATATATAACCTTACCGGAAAATACGGGATCGTCTTCATGGATCCTCCGTATGCTTCGCAGTATGCCGCACAGGTGCTGAATGCATTGAAAATACTCGATATCACCGATGAAGATACGCTGTTTATCGCGGAATGCGGCAAAGAGACTGATATGTCTTTTGCGGATGCGGCCGGTTATGATATCATCCGTATTAAGGAATATAAAAACAGCAAGCATGTGTTTATGAAACACAGGATATAGTCCGGGAGGTAAAATGAAAAGAGCGATCTATCCGGGAAGCTTTGATCCCGTTACATACGGCCATATCGATATCGTTAAGAGAGCGTCGGAAATATTCGATGAACTCATAGTCGCCGTGCTTAACAACAAGGCCAAAACTCCGTTGTTTTCTGTTGATGAACGTGTTAATATATTAAATGAGGTTCTCGGCGGACTTGATAACGTCAGGATCGTCAGTTACGAGGGACTTCTTGTCGATTTTGCTGAGGAGATGGATGCCGGCGTCATAGTCAGGGGGCTTAGGGCTGTAACCGATTTTGAATATGAGCTTCAGCTCGCCCAGACGAACAGTGTGCTGAGAAAAGGCGTTGACACGGTATTTTTGACAACTTCTTTAAAATATGCGTATCTTTCAAGCTCCACAGTCAAGGAAGTCGCCAGCTACGGCGGAGACATATCCAAGTTCGTTCCGCCGGTCGTTGAAAAGCTGACATACGAGAAATACGGATTCAATGAGGGGAGAGTGTAAATGAGCAGCAGGATTGAACAGGTCATTGACGAAATAGAATCATTTATTTCCGAATGCAAGTACCAGACATTTTCTTCTACCAATATCATAGTTGACAAAGACCGGATGGATGAGCTTCTCCGGGACCTTAGGCTTCGGACTCCCGAAGAGATCAAAAAGTACCAGAAGATCATCAGCAACAAGGAGAGGATCCTTCAGGATGCCAGGGACAAGGCCGACGCAATGCTCTCCATAGCGCAGCAGGAAACGGTCCGGATGGTTGATGAAAATGAGATCATGCAACAGGCTTATGCACAGGCCGGAGAGGTCGTAAAGCAGGCAACAGCCCAGGCCCAGCAGATAGTTGACATGGCTACGGTTGAAGCCAATAACATCAGACAGTCCGCGATGGAATATACATTCAATCAGCTTGCAACGCTTCAGGGTATCATCGATCATGCGATAGGAACCGCGGATGCAAAATACGGAGATCTTATCGCGAGGCTTCGGGATTGTGCGAACGTGATCGCCCAGGACCGTTCGCAGCTTTATCCGCAGGTTGAACTTGACAATGACATAGCGGCCCTTGAAGGTTATCCGACCGATACGGGGAATGCCGGAACAGGCACAAGAGACGGAAACGGCGGCAAAGGCGTAAATGTTATATAGTTTATAAAAGCGGAACCCATTTTCGGTTTCGCTTTTAAATATTCTGATGACCGGGAGTGATCTGTATGGACAGAGTGCTAAGCGGCCTTAAGCCCGAGAAGGTTTTTTATTATTTCGAAGAGATATCACAGATACCGAGGCAGTCGGGCAAATGCAGAAAGATAAGCGATTACATCGTCGCCTTCGCTAAGGAGAGGGGACTTTATTTCCTGCGGGATGAAATGGATAATGTCCTTATCAGAAAAGCCCCAACAAGGCCGGGAGAGGACAGGTATGTGATACTTCAGGGGCATATGGACATGGTCTGTGAGAAGAGCTTCGATTATGAGGCCCGCCATGATTTTAACAAGGACGGGCTCAAGCTCTGTGTCCTTGATGATTATATATATGCAAAAGGGACTACCTTAGGTGCGGATGACGGTATCGCGGTCGCATATATGCTCGCGCTCCTTGATGATGACACCGAAGAGATGCCGGGGATTGAAGCTGTTTTCACGGTTGATGAAGAAGACGGTATGAAGGGTGCCGTAGCCTTTGATACCTCGGGGCTTTTGGGAAAGATCTTCATTAATCTTGACCACGAAGTTGAGGGAGAGCTCCTGACATGCTCCGCGGGGGGCAAGAGGGTTAAATGCACGGTACCGGTAAGATATGATGCGGCAGAAGGTGTCGCATATGACATAATAATCTGCGGGCTTGCCGGAGGACATAGCGGAATGGAGATAGACAAAGGGCGCGGGAACGCGAACCTTCTTTTGGGAAGGCTTCTGTATGTCATATCCAAGAAGATGCCGTATTCTTTAAGATATATTGGAGGAGGCCTTACCGATTCGGCCATTCCTAGAGAAGCAAAAGCCGAGATCATCATTGACAGTAAATACATTGATACGCTTGAGGATATCGTAGAGAGATATTCGCGCATCATCTGCGACGAGTTCGAGGGCATAGAGGAAAACATGATGATCTATGCCGAAAATAAAGGGAATGACAGCAGCATCTGCCTTGACAGCGTATCTATGAAAAAGGTTTCGCTTCTGCTGAATTCCGTTCCCGACGGGATCATCAAGATGAGCCGCAAAAATGAGGGACTGGTCAGGACCTCACTCAATAGCGGGATCATGAAGCTTACGGAAAATGATTTTTCCCTCATAATTACGATGAGAAGCCTGGCCGAATCCGAAAAGGAAGCGCTTGCAGGCAAGATAGAATGTCTCACGGAGATGATCGGCGGCAGTTATACCGAGGAATATGATTATCCCGCATGGGAATACGAAAAGGATTCAAAACTGCGGGATACGGCCTTCGAAGCATTTCAGCGCTTATTTGGCAGGAATCCCAAGCTCCGTGGCTTCCATGCCGGACTTGAATGCGGTATTTTCTTCAAGAAGATGGAAGGCATTGACATTATTTCTTTCGGCCCGGACATCAGCAACATACATACGCCGAAGGAAAAGCTCAGCATATCCAGCGCCGCCAGGGTATATGAGTATCTGAGAGAAGTATTGAAGGCCTTGTGAAATGGTTCTGCCCGAAGATTTCAAACAATCCATGAAAAGTCTTCTGGGGGATGAGTATGGCCCGTTCATGAAGTCATACGACGAACCTTCGCTATATTCCCTGAGGGTAAATACATCTAAGATATCTGCCGCTGAGTTTGAAAGGATTGCGCCGTATCCGATACAGCCGATACCTTTTGCTGAAGGCGGATACTATATCAGTGCGGATGACGGATGGTCAAAGCATCCGTATTATCACGCAGGACTATATTATATGCAGGAAGCATCGGCAATGCTGCCTGCGCTTTTCATGCCGCTTGACGGTGATGAGACCGTCCTCGATCTGTGTGCGGCCCCCGGAGGCAAGTCGACCGGTTTCATATCACGCGGTGTCAGAAATCTCGTATCAAATGATATCAGTTTTTCAAGATCATTGGCTCTTGTAAAAAATCTCGACCTTGCAGGAGGCAGGTGTTGTGTCACCTGTGAGGATCCGGAGAAACTGGCACTGATCTGGCCGGAGTGTTTTGACAGGATAGCCGTCGATGCACCTTGCTCAGGCGAGGGGATGTTCAGGCGTGACAGGGGACTTATAGAGACTTACCTTAAAAAGCCGTCAGGTGAATATACCGGGCTTCAGAAGAGCATTCTTGAAAGTGCATACCGCATGCTCCTGCCCGGCGGGATGATAATGTATTCCACCTGCACCTTTTCGGATGAGGAGGATGAGCAGGTCATCCTGTCGCTGCTTGACAGCCATGATGACCTTGAACTTTGCAGCCTTGATGCGGGAGAGTATTTCAGCGGGCCATATGAAAAATACTCCGATGTAAAAAAACTCTCGGGATGCATTCATGTATTTCCGCATAAGTGCCGGGGTGAAGGCCATTTCCTGGCGCTTATCAAAAAATCGGGTGAAAGATACAAGGGAACAAATGAGTGCAAGGAGACGGCCGGCATCTGCTTTTCTGATCTTCCGGCGCCGGTAAAGGAACTGTGCGGGCACCTTTCGGCTAAATGTCTTGACGAGATGAAACAAAGACGTTTTCTGTTAAATGACGACGGATTCGTCTATATCCTCCCTGATTGCTATGGCAGGATATACAGAAAAGGGATAAGGTTTGTAAGGACGGGTACATGCCTCGGGAGGCTCACAAAGGGCGGGAATATCACGGCTCATACATCTTTTGCGCTGTCTCTTTTGCGGGATGATCTGGACAATGTCATTGACCTTCCGTCCGATTCACCCGAATGCATAAAATACCTTAAGGGCGAAACACTTTCTGTTTCCGCACCTAAAGGCATTGTCCTCATATGTACTGACGGGTTTCCTTTAGGATTTGCAAAATCCGACGGTGTCAGGCTTAAAAATCTATATGAAAAAGGATGGGTATACAGATAGATGTGGACTGAAGTCTTCGGAAAATGCGATGCGGTTCTGTTCGATCTTGACGGAACTGTCGTTGACTCGATGTGGATATGGAAGCAGATAGATATCGATTATTTCTGCAAATATGATCTCGAACTGCCCAAAGATTACCAGAAAGAGATCGAAGGACTGAGCTTTTATGAAACGGCAGTTTTAACACATGACAGATATATACCCCAGATCAGCGTCGATACCATCATGATGGAATGGAATGACATGGCATATGAACATTACGCTCATATAATCAAGCCGAAAGAATATGTCATCGATTTCTTAAAATACCTTAGAAGTTCCGGACATAAGGTCGGAATGGTAACGAGCAATTCTAAGCCGCTTTGCTCTGCAACCCTGAAGAACAACGGCATGATTGGATTCTTTGATACGGTGATCACCGGAGAGGACAGCATTGCCGGCAAGCCGGCACCTGATGTATATCTAAAATGTGCCGCGCTTCTCGGCGTTGATAATTCAAGATGTGTTGTTTTTGAGGATCTGTGCAACGGCATCATAGCCGGTAACCGGGCGGGAATGACGACTGTCGCGGTGAATGATGAGTATTCAGGCCATCAGTGGGAAGAAAAATGCTCTATGGCCGACTACAGCATTTTGTCATATAAGGAGATAGTTGATGAAGTATGTAAACCGAACTCTTAAGGGCACATACGGCTATATCAGGAAGCAGCGGATATTCGAGATCATCAAGACGGCCATCCTGTTTGCGATGGCACTGGGCATTTTTTATATCGGATACAGGACACTTGGCACCAAGAGAAGCCTTTGGTCGGTACTGGCTGTTCTGGCGCTCCTGCCTGCCAGCCGCTCGCTGGTGGGAGTTATCATGCTCATGAGATTTCCTTCGCTCACAAAAGAGCAGCATGAAAAATATTCCGTATATACCGCGGATATCCCCACGGTTTTTGAGAACATACTTACGACCGGAAGCCGCACGTTCTATTCGCCCGTGATATGCTGTATGGCAAATACTCTTATATGTTATGCGGATTATGACAGAAAAGATGCCGATGTCCTGAAGGAGCATATTGAAAATGTCATCCGTTCTTCCGGCCATTCGGCTGCGGTCGCGGTATTTACCGATGAAGCTTCTTTTGAAAGACGTGCCGGAGAGCTTTCCTCAAAGTTTTCCGAAGAGAACGGTTCGGACCGCACCATCCTCGAAACTATAAAAGCGGTCTCATTATGAAAGAATACAGCATTTCGAAAAACGATGAGGGCATACGGCTCGATAAGTTCATAATGCGCATACTTGCGAATGCGCCGTCTTCTTTTGCCTATAAGATGCTCCGCAAGAAGAACATAGTCTTAAACGGGAAAAGGGCTGTCGGCTCGGAAAACTTATCCGTCGGAGATTCGGTCAGGTTCTATCTGTCCGATGAGACCTTTGACAAGTTTTCAAAAAAGGATGCGGATCTTATTGAATATCCGATGCCGCCCATATTATATGAGGATGATGACATCCTGCTCGTCAACAAACCCGCGGGAATGCTCTCTCAGAGGAGCAGCTCTTCAGATGTTTCTCTTAATGAGATATGCAGGGCATATGTGAAAAAAACGCCTTCGGATGACGGAACATTTGTACCTTCGGTATGCAACAGGCTTGACAGGAACACCTCCGGTATAGTGACCTTTGCCAAGACTTACCGTGCGGCCAGATATCTTTCCGAAGCATTTGCGTCCCATACGCTCGGAAAATATTACAAATGCATCGCTGCCGGAGTCATAAAGGACAGCACAGAACTTTCCGGCACACTTGTAAAGTCCGGAGATACCAATACAGTGACAGTCTCTAAAGAGGGCGGCGCACATATCCGGACCGGTATTGAACCTATACGTTCAAACGGTGAGCTGACGCTTCTTAAAATCAGGCTTTATACGGGAAAGACCCATCAGATAAGGGCCCATCTGGCCTCGATAGGCCATCCCATACTTGGCGACTGCAAATACGGTAACCGGGAAATAAACGATAAATACAGGAAAGCTTTCGGCGTGAGATATCAGCTTCTCGTATGCGACAGGCTTGATTTTCCGGATGATTTTCCGCTTGAGGTTTATCGCGGAAGAATCTTTTCCGTTGATATTCCCGCTATATTTGATAAGGTGATGTGATGGCAGCATGGACTTCACGAGGGCTTCGGGGTTCGACCTTAGAAGAGCTCATAAACCGCACAAATGAAACGTACAGGGAGCACGGCCTCTGCCTTGTGCAGAAGATCCCCACGCCGATCACGCCCATTAAGATGAATGAGGACCATACGCAGATAACCCTGGCTTATTTTGACCAGAAGAGCACGGTCGATTATATAGGTGTGGTACAGTCGATACCCGTATGCTTTGATGCAAAGGAATGTTCGGTAGACACGTTTTCGCTCGCAAACATCCATGAACATCAGATAAAGTTCATGGAAGAGTTTGAAAAACAGGGCGGGATAAGTTTCATACTCATACATTATGCCCATATCGACAGATTCCATTACATGCGTTTTTCTGTACTGAAAAAATTCTGGGACAGGATGACGGAAGGCGGAAGGAAGAGCATAAGGATAGATGAGCTTGAAGAAGGATTTGACCTTAAAGCTCACGAAGGACTTTTTGTACCGTATCTTGACGGGATCAAAAAAGATTTGACATTAAGATGACCGTTCATATATAATTTCGCGTAGTAGCATAGTAGCGAATTATCAATTTAACGCATTAAAGTGAGGAGAATATGACACACAATATCCATACTCCAGAAGGTGTGCGGGACATCGCCCCTTCCGAATTTGAAAAGAAACTGCTCATCGGTGAGAAACTGATCAATGTAATGAAGAACGCGGGATTTTTGCTCATGCAGACCCCTTCCTTCGAATATTTTGATGTATTTGCCGACAATATCGGAATGACGCCTTCCCGGGAGCTTTACAAGTTCTATGACAAGGAAGGCAATACGCTTGTACTCCGCCCCGACTTCACGCCGGCCATGGCAAGGGCATATACAAAGCTTTTCTATCAGGAAGAAGGTCCTGTAAGGCTCTGCTACTGCGGCAATACGTTCGTGAACGGCAGCGACCTCAACGGAATGCTGAAGGAGAGCACCCAGATAGGTGCAGAACTGTATAATGACAGTTCCTGTGAGGCTGATGCAAAGATGATAAGCCTTGTCATTGACTGTATGAAGGCGGCCGGCTTTGATGATTTTATAGTATCCGTCGGAAACGGGAATTTTTTCAGGGGTCTCTGCGAGCAGTACGGCATAGGAAGTGAAGATGAGCATACCCTTCACAGGCTCATCTCTGCCAGAAACCTTTATAAGGCCAAGGAGCTCCTGTCGGCACTCCCCGTGGATGATGAGATAACCGAACTTATAGTCAGTGTATCAGATGCTTATACGACAAAAGATTCTCTGATGAGCTTAAAGGAAAAACTCGGCAATGAACAGTGCATATCCGCAGTCTGCCGGCTCATCGATATCATCGGTATACTTGAAAAAGAAGGAAAGGACCAGTATGTTTCGGTAGATTTGGGGCTCCTCAACAAATACGATTATTATACGGGCGTGCTTTTCAGGGCATATACTTTCGGCTCGGGAGATGCGATCATGAAGGGCGGCCGGTATGACAGGCTTGTTAGGGAATTCGGGAAGGATACTCCCGCAATAGGCTTCGGGGTGTCACTCGATGAGCTTCTTTGTGCACTAACCGAGCAGGGAGGCGGTAATAATAAGAACGGTGAATATCTGACGTTTGCTCTCACCAAGGGACGCCTTGCCGATAAGACGCTTGCGCTTTTTGAAAAGGCGGGATTTAGCTGCGAGGAGATGAAGGATAAGGAGACACGCCGTCTCATATTCGTAAATGAAGAGAAAAAGCTCCGGTTTTTCCTGGCAAAGGGGCCGGATGTCCCAACGTATGTCGAGCACGGTGTCGCAGACATAGGCGTTGTCGGTTCCGATACGATAATAGAAGAAAACCGGAAGATCCTCGAAGTTCTCGATCTCGGATTCGGGAAATGCAGGATGTGCGTCTGCGGATATGAAAGCGCCAAAGAACTTCTGGCCAAGAGGGACCTTATCAAGATAGCTACCAAATATCCGAGGACGGCAAAGACATATTTCAATGACACGAAGCATCAGAGCGTCGATATAATCAAGCTTAACGGCAGCATTGAACTTGCCCCCATCGTCGGGCTTTCAGACTGCATAGTGGATATCGTCGAGACAGGTTCGACGCTTCGGGAAAACGGCCTTTGCGTTCTTGAAGAGATAATGGATATATCGGCCAGAATGGTCGTCAATCCCGTGTCTATGAGGATGCATGCGGGCCGGATAGCCGAGTTCATTGAAATGATCAAGGAGGTATTATGAGAAAAGTCAGACTGACGGAGGATACCGTTAAAGACATACTTACAGGGCTTTTAAAGCGCAATCCCGGACAGTATGCCGAATATGAGGGAACCGTGAATTCGATCATTGAAGACATACGTGCCAATGGTGACGCGGCGCTTTTCGGATATGTCAGGAAATTTGATAAGAACGGCGTCGATGCCGGTAACGTCAGGGTTACGCCCGAAGAGATCGAGAAGGCCTATGAGAGGTTCGATCCCGCCCTTATCGAAACAATGAAGAGATCGGCCGAGAACATACGTAAATATCACGAAAAGCAGCTTCAGAACAGCTGGATTGATTTTGGCGATGACGGGACAATGCTCGGGCAGAAGATCACTCCGATCGAAACGGTCGGTGTATATGTTCCGGGAGGAAAAGCGTCTTATCCGTCATCAACGCTCATGTGCGTGATCCCGGCAGTGGTCGCGGGCGTTTCGAGGATCATCATGATGACCCCTGCGGATGCCGACGGTAATGTATACGACAGCACACTTGTCGCGGCAAAGATATGCGGAGTCGATGAGATATACAAGATAGGGGGTGCCCAGGCGATCGCCGCGATGGCATTCGGTACCGAGACGATACCGAAGGTCGATAAGATAGTAGGCCCAGGGAACATATTTGTCGCGCTCGCCAAAAAAGCGGTCTTCGGATATGTAAGCATTGATTCCGTTGCGGGCCCGAGTGAGATACTTGTCATTGCCGATAAGAGCGCCGATCCGAGATATGTCGCGGCAGATCTTCTGTCACAGGCCGAACATGATGAGCTTGCCAGCGCGATACTTGTCACGGATTCGGAGGAACTTGCGGATGAGGTGGATAAACTTACGGACGAGTTCGCCGCAAAGCTTGACAGATCTAAGATCATCAGAAGTTCCCTCGACAATTACGGCTATATACTCATAGCATCTTCCATGGATGATGCAGTCGATGCGGCCAACCGCATAGCGAGCGAGCATGTTGAGATACTGACGGAAGATCCGTATGATATAATGACGAAGATAAACAATGCGGGTGCTATCTTCCTCGGAGCATATTCATCCGAGCCGCTCGGAGATTATTTTGCGGGACCGGATCATGTGCTTCCGACGAACGGTACGGCAAGATTCTTTTCGCCCCTCGGAGTGGATTCTTTCATAAAGAGGACAAGCCTTATAAGGTATTCAAAGTCTGCTTTGGAATCCGCATGTGATGACATAATGAGATTCGCCAATGCGGAAGGATTATCCGCACATGCAAATTCGGTTGGCATCAGATTTGGCAAAGGAGTGGTGTGACATGGCTTCAAAAAAGACAGAGAGCAGGGTAGGAAGTAAAAGCCGGCAGACAAAGGAGACATCCATATCGGTTACCATTGATATAGACGGAAACGGTCAGGCTAAGATAGATTCGGGCATAGGATTCTTCGACCACATGCTTGAAAGCTTTGCAAAGCACGGTCTGTTCGATCTGACTTTGTCTTGCGAAGGAGACCTTCTGGTCGACGGCCATCATACGGTCGAAGACTGCGGTATCGTTCTCGGTGAGGCGATAAAAGAGGCAGTCGGCAAAAAAGAGAAGATAACAAGATACGGCAGCACGATCCTCCCGATGGATGACGCGCTCGTTCTGACCGCAGTCGATCTGTGCGGACGGCCGTATCTGCAGTTTGATGCTGAGTTTCCGACCGAGAGGATAGGATACCTTGATACAGAGCTTATCAGGGAATTTTTCTATGCGGTTTCCTATTCTGCGGGAATGAACATACATATCAAAGTCATCTCCGGCATCAATTCGCATCATATATGTGAGGCTATGTTCAAGAGCTTTGCGAGATCGCTCGATGCCGCGACGACTGTGGATCCGCGCATAAACGATATTCTGTCCACGAAAGGATCGATCTGATGAAAAAACTCATAATACCGTGCGTATATCTCAAATATGACAGGCTTGTCGCAGGCTTTGGAAGCAGTGACATCATCGCCGAAGATCCGGTAAGCTTCTGCAGCGCTCTGTCTGCAAAAGGTGCGGATGCCCTGATCGTCTTCGATCTTTCCGATTCTGATGAGGAACATGAACTGTCTCTTCTTACGATAAGAAAGATCACCAGGACTTTATCCGTACCTGTGTACGGTGCCGGAGCGGTAAAACGTCTCGAGGACGTGAAAAAGCTCATATATGCCGGATGCCGCAGGGTTGCCCTCAATATGGCAAAGCAGTCGAACATCGATCTTATCGAGGAGGCAGGAAAACGTTTTTCAAAGAACAGGATATTCGTATGCGCAGACAGCTGCGAACAGGTTCTCGATAATCTTCGGCTCATCAGGGAAAACACCTCGGGAGCAATTCTCCTCGGGCAGCTCTTTTCCGACAGCTTTGAAGATATCCCCGTCATCCCTGTCATCAATGATGATGCCGATATTGCCGCGATATTACGGAAAAACTGCGTATACGGCCTGTCGGGCGACATCATAAATCGCTGCAGCGATCTTTTTGCATTAAAGGAAACGCTATCAAAGGAAGGCATCGGGACCGAGCTCGGTGTCGGTGCGGTAAGCTTTGACGAGCTTAAGTGTGATGCTTCGGGACTTGTTCCGGTCGTAACCCAGGACCATCAGACCGGTGCGGTCCTGATGGTCGCATACATGAACCGCGAGGCATATGAGCGTACGGTCCGTGAGGGCATTATGACATATTACTCGCGATCGAGGTCCTGCCTTTGGAAAAAAGGCGAGACGAGCGGACATTATCAATATGTCAGGGAGCTTTACTGTGACTGCGACAAAGACACGATACTTGCCAAAGTCGTCCAGATAGGGAATGCATGCCACACAGGTGCCTATTCATGCTTCTTCAACGAGATCCTGAAGAAGGAAGGCGCATCTGCGAATCCTTATACGGTTCTTAACGATGTCATGGACGTGATACTCGACAGAAAGGAAAATCCCAAGGAAGGTTCATATACGAATTATCTGTTTGACAAAGGGATCGACAAGATACTCAAGAAGGTTGGGGAGGAAGCCGCTGAGACGGTGATCGCGGCCAAAAATCACGAGCCTGAGGAAATAAAATATGAGATAGCCGACCTGCTTTATCATCTTATGGTCCTCATGGCATTAAAGGGAATAACTTGGACAGATGTAATGGAAGAGCTTGCCAACCGTTGATTGTTCAGTTTTTTGATAAAAGTACTTGAAAATTTTTATGTAAACTTATATAATGATAACCGTCTTAATGTGGAAAATCTGCATTATATATACTGAAAGGGGATAATTATGAAGGGATTCTTAAAGAAACTGCTCATTCTGACTGCGGCAGCGGTAATTGTCGCAACAGCCGGGATAAAGGTCGATGCATCAGCTAAGACGATGCACAATGTTACGTTCATCTACGGAACAAAAGTCATTACCGTTCCGGTCGCGCACGGCAAGAATGCGCCTGTTCCTACGGATACCGCGGTACCCGGCTATCTTTTCTTATCATGGGTCGGAAGTGCCGCAAATGTTACTGAGGACAGGGTGATCCTCGGTGCATATGCAAAAGCGGGAGCATTGCCTGCAATACCTTCTGTTCCTGCTATAGGAGTGCCTACCAATCTGACACCTCCTCCCACGAATGTCGCTCTGTGGACCAAGAAGTTCACAAACAATAAATCCGCTCAGTTCCCCGCATGGTGGGCAACGCTCAACATCCCTAAGGGAGTTCCGGGCAAGACATGTGCGGTACATTGGTATAATGCGTGGAACGGCGAACTGTGGAAGACCGATATAGTCCCTTACGGAGCTTCTCTTACGACTCCTCCCGACCCCTGCATCGCAGGATATGAATTCGCAGGCTGGGACGGGGACTGGACAAACGTAACAGAAGACAGGGCCATTGCTGCATGCTATTACATAAACCACAGGGTTAAGTTCGTTGATGACATCACGGGCGATACGATAGATGAGTTCACTATTCGTGACGGCGAAAGTGCATGGGCCGATGCTCCCGAGCACAAGAACAAGAAATTTGACCATTATCAGAAGGATGACGGCGGCAGATACGACGGTGAAGGCATTCACAGGGATATCACTTTCTATGCCATTTATGTTGATGACTGATCCGGCCGGTCCAATATAGTATGAGAAAAGACGTATGTAAATACGTCTTTTCTTATGTTATCATATTAAAAGTCATTTATGGATAAACTAGCGCTTGAAAACAGAATACTGATGTCGGTCGACAAGCCTGCCCGCTATATAGGGCATGAAGTCAATGCCGTCTATAAGGATCCGGAAGGCAGGATAAGATTCTGCATGTGCTTTCCCGACATATACGAGATCGGGATGTCTCATCTCGGGATACAGATACTGTATGACATGCTCAATTCATTCGATGATGTGTGGTGCGAGCGTGTATATTCCGTGTGGACTGATCTTCATAAGATAATGAAGGATGAGCATATTCCTCTTTTTGCGCTCGAATCCCAGGAACCGGTAAGATCCTTTGATTTTCTAGGGATAACACTGCAGTATGAGATGTGCTATACAAATATACTGCAGATCCTCGACCTTTCAGGGATACCTATATATTCACGTGACAGAAGTGATGATGATCCGATAGTGATATGCGGAGGCCCATGCACTTACAATCCAGAACCTGTTGCTGACTTTTTTGACCTTGTGTACATAGGAGAGGGGGAGACAAGCTACAGGGAGCTTTTGGATCTTTACAAGGAATGCCGCGGGCAGGGCTTTGACAGGAAAAGCTTTATCAGAAAAGCCGCATCGATACCCGGAATATACGCTCCATCATGCTATGAGCCCGAATATAATCCTGATGGGACCATAAAGGATTTCGTCCCGCTCTATGAGGATGTTCCCGAAAAGATCGAAAAGCAGGTCGTGTCAGAACTTTCCGATACGTACTATCCTTTAAAGCCTGTCGTCCCTTATATCAAGGCGACACAGGACAGGGTAGTGCTTGAGATACAGAGGGGATGCATAAGAGGATGCAGGTTCTGCCAGGCCGGAAGCGTATACAGGCCGCTGCGGGAACGCGACGAAAAAACGCTCGAGCGTTTTGCGCGTGAAATGATAAAGAATACCGGATATGAAGAGATCTCACTTTCGTCCCTTTCCTCCTCAGACTATCGGGAGCTTGGGAAACTGTGTGATTTTCTTATCAGGGAATTTAAAGACGAGCATATAAACATTTCCCTGCCGTCTCTCCGTGTTGATGCGTTTTCACTTGATGTGATGAGCGCAGTCCAGGATATCAGAAAATCCGTCGTAACATTTGCACCCGAGGCCGGCAGCCAGAGGATGCGCAATGTCATAAACAAGGGACTTACAAAGGATGACATACTGAACGGCTGTCTTCAGGCCTTTCTCGGAGGATGGACAAGGGTAAAGCTCTATTTCATGCTAGGTCTTCCATATGAGACAGAGGAAGATATGGAAGGAATAGCGGAGCTTTCAAATGAGATCGCAAAGCTGTATTACGATACTATCCCGAAGGAGGAGCGCCAGTGCAAAGTCAGCATAGTAAGCTCCACTTCGTTTTTTGTTCCAAAGCCGTTCACTCCGTTCCAATGGGCAAAAATGGATACAATGGACGAATTCAGGTATAAGGCGCATGTCGTTAACGAGGCGATGAGGCGCCAGCTGAATTACAAGTCCATACGGTATAACTGGCATGCGGCAGATGTTTCCGTGCTCGAGGGTGTAATGGCAAGAGGCGACAGGAGGCTTTCTTCCGTTATTTACCGGGCCTATGAAAACGGTGCTCTTTTTGATGCATGGACCGAAACGTTTTCCATGGAGCCGTGGGAGCTTGCATTCAGCCGGTGCGGCATCGATCCGAAGTTTTACTATAACAGGGAACGTCCCTTTGACGAGGTCCTGCCATGGGATTTCATAGATACGGGCGTTTCGAAGGATTTTCTCATAAGGGAATGCAAAAATGCCGAAAAAGCCGCCGTTACTCCGAACTGCAGGGAAAAATGCAGCGGATGCGGTGCGGCAAAGTATACCGGAGGTGTCTGTTATGAAAGTTAGGATCAGATTCTCCAAGAAGGGGGCACTTGTTTATATAGGGCATCTTGATGTGATGAGATACTTCCAGAAGCTGTTCCGAAGAGCATCGATACCTGTTGAGTATTCTGCGGGATTTTCGCCGCATCAGCTGTTATCATTTACGCCTCCGCTCCCGCTCGGAATGGAAAGCGACGGGGAATATGCCGATGTTGAGCTTACAGGACCGGTTGCGTCAGAAGAAGCCTTAAGACGCCTTCGCGCGGCGTCCGTTCCCGAGATCGAGATACACTCGTTCAAGGCGCTTCCGGAAAAATGTGAAAATGCCATGGCATCGGTTGCGGCATCCGAATATACTGTGAGATTTTCCGCATCGCCTGACATAAACCTTAAAGAGGCAGTCGCATCCTTTACCGCAAAAAAGGAGGTCCTGATACTGAAAAAGACCAAGAAGAGCGAGAAAGAGATCGACCTCCGCCCGCTCGTCTACAGTATAGGATGCTGTGAGGAATGCATAAGAATGCTTATAAGCTCGGGAAGCTCAGACAATATAAAACCTGAGCTTGTGATAAATGCCATCATTGCACCATACGGTATAACTGTTGGACGTTCTGACCTTATCATGAGAAGGGAAGATCAGTATACGTCGTCCGATGGCAGCCTGATATCTCTTGATGATGTTGGAGCCGTGATCATATGAACGAAAATATATGCGTATTCACTGAATATGAAGGCAGATATGTCCTCCTGAACATCGTGGACGGAAGGACAGAGCATATCTATGCATATACGGATCTTTACGGACCTGGTCCGGGTTCCGTGATCAACTGCGTCGCAGACAGCGGTGCCGAAGGGATCGGAAGCAGTTTTGTGATGTACGGCCCGAAGATGTTGGGCTTCATCAATAAGAAACTGAAGGGCGGCATGGTATACCCGCTCATGTATAAAAGTGAACCGGGACATGATCTGTCAGGCTCAAAAAAGCCGAAGTTCACGGATATCATCTCGATAGACGGAGAGTATGTCATTGCCTCATCACAGAAGCCATATGTTAAGTGTTCAAAGAAGATACCGCTGAATGAAAAAGAAAAGCTTGCGGAACTCTTTTCCGAGAAGGCAGTACAATACGGAATGGGCATCCTTGTCCGGACAAAAACTTATCTCGAACCTGACGGGATAAAAAAAGCAGAAGAAGAGATAGATGCCATAAAAGATATATTCGGATCGATCAGAGAGCGCTCCGGACACGCAGGGAAGTACACGGTTCTTTACAGTCCGCTTCCGGAATTCGTAAAGGACATTATGTATCTGTGTGACAAAGGCGCCACGGAAGTCATAACCGATGATGAAAATATCATTTCCGCCATGAACCGTGAGTATGTCGGAATAACCGCTCCGGTCAGTCTGACCGACCGGGTCGGACTGAGAAAATACAGGGATGAGCTTGTATCACTCGGATGCCTTTACTCTTTAAAAAGACGGATTTCTGAGGTGCTTTCAAGAACCGTTCATTTAAAGAGCGGTGCTTATATATCGATAAATGTGACCGAGGCACTTACCGCGATCGACGTGAACTCTTCACAAAATTCCCATAAGACCGGGAGGGAAGAGACATTTTATGCCGTAAATGCCGAGGCGGCGGCTGAGGCGGTAAGACAGCTGAGGCTGAGAAATATATCCGGTATCGTCATCATTGACTTTATCGATATGAAGTCGGAAGATGATTACGCTCATCTTGCCGAACTCTTAAAAGAAGAGTGCAAAAATGACAGATACGGCTGCTCATTCATTGATTTTACCGGGTTAAAGCTTGCCGAACTTGTCAGAAGGCGGCACGGACTGCCTCTTTACAATGCATTGGCCGGGCGGCCTCATGATAAGACTCCGGGATACATGCCGGAGTCTGACTGACCTGAGTTTTGATGATAATAGTATAAACGGAGCATGACATGGACGAAAAACTGTCTCCAATGATGCAGAAATATATGGAAACAAAGGAGAGCTACAAGGACTGCATCCTTTTTTACCGTCTCGGTGATTTTTACGAGATGTTTTTTGATGATGCGCTTACGGCTTCAAAAGAACTGGAGCTGACTCTCACCGGCAAGAACTGCGGAATGGCAGAGAGGGCACCGATGTGCGGAGTACCGTATCATGCCGCCCAGATATATATAAACAAGCTGGTCAAAAAAGGCTACAAAGTAGCCATCTGCGAACAGGTTGAAGATCCCAGGGAAGCCAAAGGCCTTGTTAAGAGAGAGGTCACAAGGATAGCGACACCGGGCACTAATATAGATATGGAGACTCTTGATGAGGAAGACAATAACTATATCATGTGCATTTACTATTCCGAGGATGCATACGGCATTGCCGTGTCCGACATAACGACCGGGATATTCCTGTCTACCGAGGTGTCCGAGACACGAAAGCTCATCGATGAGATATACAAATATAACCCCTCTGAGATAATATGCAATGAAGCCTTTACCGTTTCCGGTTTTGATTTTGATGGTCTGAAATTCCATACAGGCGTTGTCGTATTCCCGATAGAACCGTGGTTTTTCGATGACGACCTTTGCACGGAGGCGATATGCCGGCAGTTCCGCGTCGCCGACACTTCCGGCCTGGGGCTTGCGGGCACAGCCTCGCTTGTTGCTTCCGGGGCGCTCCTGCAGTACCTGTCGGAATCCCAGAAAAGCATGATCGAACAGATCAGGAACATAACAAGCTACCATGTTACCGATTATATGATCCTTGATTCTGCTACAAGAAGAAACCTCGAGCTTACCGAAACGATGCTTGAGAAGACGAAAAAAGGCTCGCTGCTGTATGTTCTTGACAAGACAAAGACCGCCATGGGCGCGAGGATGCTCCGCTCTTTTTTGGAGCAGCCGCTGACCGACAGGAAAAAGATAGAAGAGCGTCTTGATGCCGTAGGGGCATTTGCCGATGACCTGATACTGCGGGAGGAGCTCAGGGAATATCTGGCGCCTGTATACGATCTTGAGCGGCTTATGGGAAAGATCAACTATCATTCGGCCAATCCTAGGGACCTTATTGCCTTTGCAGGGTCGATACGCATGCTCCCGCCGATAAAAGCGCTTCTTTCCGACTGCCGCATAAAGGCCGTGAGCAGCCTGTGCGACGATCTTGATACGCTAACCGACCTCTGCGAGCTTATAGATGCTTCAATAAGCGAGGATGCACCCGTTACCATCAAGGACGGCGGGATAATAAAGCCCGGGTACAGCGAACAGGTGGATTCACTGCGATGCGCCAAAACAGACGGAAAAAAATGGCTTGCAGAGCTTGAAGCCGAGGACAGGGAACGGACAGGCATCAAAAACCTGAGGATAAAGTACAACAGAGTTTTCGGATATTATTTTGAGGTGACTAATTCGTTCCTTGAACTTGTTCCGGATGATTTCATAAGGAAACAGACACTGGCCAATGCCGAAAGATATACGACGGAGCGCCTTAAAGAGCTCGAAGATACTATAGTGAACGCCGAGGATAAGCTGTTCTCATTGGAATATGATCTTTTCATCGGCATCAGAAATGAACTCGCAGGATCAGTCGACAGGATACTTCGGAGTGCACGAATCATTGCGGCGGCAGATGCATATTCATCACTCGGATATGTTGCATCATCTAACGGATATGTACGTCCGAGCCTTAACGAAAAGGGCATAATAGACATAAAGGGCGGCCGGCACCCCGTCGTCGAACAGCTTGCAAAGGATGAAATGTTCATAGCAAACGATACTTATCTCGACAACTCCGCAAACAGGATAAGCGTCATAACGGGGCCGAACATGGCCGGAAAATCAACATACATGCGTCAGGTGGCGCTCATTGTACTGATGGCCCAGATAGGTTCATTCGTACCCGCGTCATCTGCCGACATAGGGATAGTGGACCGTATCTTTACGAGAGTCGGGGCAAGTGATGACCTTGCGAGCGGACGGTCGACCTTCATGGTGGAGATGACCGAGGTTTCGAACATACTCAGAAATGCCACGTCGAAGAGCCTTCTCATACTGGACGAGATCGGCCGGGGAACATCTACGTTTGACGGACTGTCGATAGCGTGGGCCGTGATCGAATATATAAGCAACACGAAGCTTCTCGGCGCCAAGACGCTTTTTGCGACTCATTATCATGAGCTGACGGAACTCGAGGGCAAGATCTCGGGAGTGAATAATTACTGCATCGCCGTCAGGGAGCAGAAGGATACCATAGTGTTCCTCAGAAAGATCGTAAAAGGCGGAGCGGACAGAAGCTACGGCATCGCAGTCGCCAAGCTCGCCGGACTTCCCGACAGCGTGATTGCACGTGCAAATGATATAAGCGCGCAGCTTTCAGAGAATGATATTTCGGCAAGTGTCAGACTCATAGCATCGGATCCGCCTAAGCGCGCGATACTGAAAAAAAGCGATGATGTTGACAGAGGCCAGATGTCTCTTTTTGATACCGTAAGCGATGAGGAGATAATATCAGAACTCATGGAGCTTGACTGCAACAATATGACTCCGATGGAAGCACTTAACGCTTTAAGTGCCCTTCAGAGCAGGCTTAAGAACAGATGGTGAGATTATGCGTGATATAATACTGCTTGATGATGCTACGATCAACAGGATAGCGGCCGGTGAAGTCGTGGAGCGTCCGGTAAGCGTTGTAAAAGAGCTTACGGAAAATGCGATCGATTCCGGTGCAAAGAACATAAGCGTCGAGATAAAAGGCGGAGGGATCGACTACATAAGAGTGACCGACAACGGTTCCGGGATCGTTAAGGACAGCATAAGGACCGCTTTTCTGCGGCATGCAACGAGCAAGATAAGATGTGCCGATGACCTTAACACCATTTCTTCACTAGGGTTCAGGGGTGAGGCGCTTTCATCCGTTGCGGCGGTCGCACAGGTCGAGCTGATGACCAAAACCCCAGATTCGATACTGGGATACCGTTATAACATCAGCGGTGGCCGCGAGATGTCATTTGATGAGGCGGGAGTTCCCGACGGAACAACAGTGATCGTAAGGAATCTGTTCTTCAATACACCGGCAAGGAAGAAATTCCTTAAAAGCCCCCTTACAGAGGCAAACTATGTGACCCAGCTCATGGAGAGGCTTATACTGTCACATCCCGACATTTCATTCAAATACACAGTCAATTCCGACATAAAGCTTTCAAGCTCCGGTAACGGAGACATCCAGGCAGGAATATACAATATATTCGGCCGTCAGATAAAGGAGGCTTTAAATCCCGTAAGCTTTGAGAGCGAAGAATGCACGGTAAGCGGATTTTCCGGCAGGGGTGAGATATCGCGCGGCAACAGGAACGGTGAATATTTCTTCGTTAACGGCCGTTTCGTAAAGAGCAGGGTATTATCCGCCGCGGCAGAGTCTGCGATGAGCCCGTATCTGATGCAGCACAGATATCCGTTCATCATACTGTACATAGACATACAGTCTGAGCTGATAGATGTTAATGTGCATCCTGCAAAGACCGAGATAAGGTTCAGGGATGAAAAGCAGATCTATGAGATCATAGAAAGCTCTGTTTCCGCTTCAATGAAGCATCGCGAGCAGATAGCGGATGCACTTGCGCCCCTGATATCATCCGAACAGGATAAGCCAAAAGCGGAAGACGTGCCGGAGCCGTTCCAGCATTCAAGGCTCGATAAGATCCAGGCGGACCCTTCTTATGAAACTCCCAAAACACACACTGAGAGCACCGCGGATCCCGTATTTGCCGAGAGCCTGATCCAGTCCCAAAAAGCGCTTCAATCCAGTGATCTTTGCAGCACATCTGCTGCGAAGCCGGTTCAGGAAAACCTGTTTACGGACGGCTTCCTTAGCGCCGCCCATGCAAAACGTCACAAGCTCATCGGGCAGGTGTTCGATACGTACTGGATCATGGAATATGAAGGAAAGATGTACATGATGGACCAGCATGCCGCCCATGAAAAGATACTTTATGAGCGGTTTTCAAAGCAGATAGAAAATAATGCCGTTGTATCGCAGATAATAAGCCCGCCATATATCGTGTCACTTTCACTTTCGCAGGAAGAGGCATTAAAAGAGAGCCTAGATGCATTTTCGGATATCGGCTTTACGATCGAGTATTTCGGCGGAAGGGAATACGCACTTTCATCAGTGCCCTCCGAACTGTTCCGTATGTCACCGCAGGATTATTTTATCAGCATAATCGATGAGCTCGCGGCAGATCCCAAGGCAAAAAGTCCGAAACAGGCGGCGGACAGGATAGCGACTATGGCCTGTAAAGCGGCCGTAAAAGGCAACATGAGATTGTCATTTTCCGAAGCGGATAAACTGATATCTGACCTGTTCGAACTTGACAATCCTTACAACTGTCCTCACGGAAGGCCGACTCTAATATCGTTTTCCCGTGAAGACATCGAAAAAATGTTCAAAAGGATCGTCTGACATGGATAGTCTTGTCATTATCTCAGGACCTACTGCGGTCGGAAAATCAGCTGCGGCAGTCGAACTGGCCTCCATGATCGGAGGCAGCATAATCTCTGCGGATTCCATGCAGGTATATAAAGGCATGGATATCGGAACCGCAAAGATCTCGGCAGAAGAGATGAAGGGTATAAGACATTACCTTATCGATGTCCTCGATCCGTCCGAAGACTTCAGCATTTACCGATTCAAAGAAATGGCCGAGGAGGCCGCAGAAGATATAAGAAACAGCGGCCGAATACCGATAGTCGTCGGAGGAACGGGATTTTACATACAGAGCCTTCTGTATGACATTGATTTTTCCGTGACAGGACAGATTAGCGTTTATCGGGAGAGCTTAGAACGGCTTATCGCCGAAAAAGGCCCGGAATATGTACATTCATTGCTTGAAGAGACCGATCCCGATGCGGCCGCAAAGATACACTTCAATGACCATAAGCGCATGATAAGGGCTCTTGAATACGCATATGAAACGGGAGGGCTCATTTCCGAACATAATGAAGCCTGCTCCGGCAGGAT
>JAILRP010000025.1 GCA_024698075.1 Lachnospiraceae bacterium | reverse complement strand
GCTGCAATCCTTGCGGATGATGCCATAGCGGTCCTCGAAGACGTGGAAGTGGGTGAATACTATGATTATGACTGATCCTTTTGCCGCATCTCCCGAGGCGTTCGGGCTTCCCGGCACCGGCGAGATCGCTGCAATGGCAGGGGAGCTTTTCCCGGACCTGACAGCGGCTGATGTGAGCAAACCGCCTGTATTAACCGATGCTTCGGTCCCTTATGCGGGAAGCTTTACGTCAGACGGATTCGACTGGGAGCATCCCTTCGCATACGGTGCGTACGAAAGCGTAGCGGAGCCGGCAATATCATATTCGCCTGCCGTAATGTCGGGCGCCGAGGCGGCCGAAGCCGACAGGCGCATTGACGTTCCGACGTCGCTTCAGGGTGCGGATGTTTCAAATAATGAAAGAAGCGCTGAAGAAGGCACGACAAGGAATGACAGCATACGAATAGGCAGCAGGACGCTTGCCCAGATCAGGAACGATTTTCCGATACTGTCGGAGCGCATAAACGGGAATCCGCTCATATGGCTTGACAACGGTGCCACGACGCAGAGGCCCCGCCAGGTCATTGACCGCCTGACATATTATTTTGAACATGAAAACTCCAATGTCCACAGGGGGGCACACACACTCGCCGCACGTTCAACGGATGCGTATGAATCGGCAAGGGATACGGTAAGGGATTTTATCGGTGCACCCTCGTCCGACGAGATAATATTCGTAAGGGGAACAACTGAGGCGATAAACCTTGTGGCAAATGCCTATGTGCTGCCGACTCTTGAGCCCGGTGACGAGATCATCGTGTCGATACTCGAGCATCATGCGAACATAGTCCCGTGGCAGTTGATAGCACAGAAGTCAGGTGCGGTCATAAAGGTGATACCGTGCGATGCCACCGGGCAGCTGATCATGTCCGAATACGAGAAGCTGTTCACGAAGCGTACGAAGTTTGTTGCCGTAACACATGTATCAAACGTCCTCGGGACGGTCACGCCCGTCGAGGAGCTCATCGCCACGGCCCACAGGCACGGCGTGCGGATACTCATAGACGGCGCGCAGTCGGTGGCGCACATACCGGTAAATGTTTCGGCACTTGACGCGGACTTCTTCGTGTTCTCGGGACATAAGATATTCGCGCCGACGGGGATCGGGGCACTATACGGAAAACGCGAGCTGCTCGAGGCGGCACAGCCTTACCACGGCGGCGGAAACATGATAGCCGATGTCACGTTCGAGAGGACCATTTACAATGACATCCCCAACAAGTTCGAGGCCGGCACGGGAAGCATCGCGGATGCGGTCGGACTTGGAGCGGCACTTACTTATCTGTCTGAGATAGGGATGCCGTGTATATACAGATGGGAGCATGAGCTTCTGCAGTACGCCATGAAGGAGATGTCGAAGATCCCGGGGCTGACGCTTATCGGGACGGCACTTAACAAGGCATCGGTGCTCTCGTTCAAGCTTGACGGATACTCCGATGAGGAAGTCGGGAAAAGACTCGATGCATACGGGATCGCGGTCAGAACGGGACACCACTGCGCACAGCCGGTACTGAGGCACTTCGGCTATGAAAGCTCGGTACGGCCCACGCTGGCGATTTACAACTCCCCCGATGATGTGGATGCACTAGTAAGGGCGCTCAGGACTTTTGCTTAAGACGGGATATGAAAAATGGATGAGATCATTTCCGGAAAAGAGATAGACGGCATAGTACAGAATGTCATAAATGATTACGGGAAGGGCAGGAATATTGACGAGATCGATATATTCAACAAGCCCGACAAGAATGAAGTGAGGGCGGTGGTGCAGGACCTGTTCCGCATCGTTTTTCCCGGATATTTCAGGGACCGCACTTACAAGATATACAATCCCGTGAACAGCTTTGCCGTCACGATAGAGGACATATTCTACCATCTGAACAAACAGGTGTGCCTCGCGCTTGACTTCTGCAAGCTTAGGGGAACGATGACCGAAGAGGAGCGTGTCATCGAAGGCTACAGGATATGCAGGGAGTTCTTTAATAAGATACCCGTGATAAGGGAATACATCGAAACGGATCTTCTCGCCGCTTATGACGGAGATCCGGCGGCGGGGTGCTTTGAGGAGATAATACTTGCATATCCGGGCCTGATGGCGATAACCGTATATCGGATGGCACACGAGCTTTACCTTCTCCGGGTTCCTGTCATACCGCGGCTCATGACGGAATACGCACATTCCGAAACGGGCATCGACATACATCCCGGGGCATCGATCGATAAGTTTTTTTTCATCGACCACGGTACAGGGATAGTCATCGGCGAGACCTCAGTCATAGGAGAGAACGTCAAGATCTACCAGGGCGTGACGATAGGCGCCCTCTCGACCCGCGGCGGACAGAAGCTGTCGGGAAAGAAGCGTCATCCGACCATCAGGGACAATGTCACGATATATGCGGGCGCATCTATACTCGGCGGCGAGACCGAGATAGGCGAGAATTCCATCATCGGAGGCAATACGTTCATCACTTCGTCTGTTCCGCCCGATACAAGGGTGAGCATCAAAAATCCGGAGATGGAATACCGCTCTTCCGACAAAAAGATCGTCAGGGAAGAGATAAAACAGAGTGAGGAATGGTTCTATATCATTTAGATCGTTTTGAAAGGAGTCAGTCATTATGAAGATAGTGGTCGGAGGAGAAAAGAAAGAGGTCGCGGACGGCATCACGCTGTCAGAGCTTATTGAGCTTGAGAACGTGGAAACTCCACAGTATGTTACCGTATCGGTCAATGAGGAGTTCATCGATGCGGAATCTTTTGGCATCCATAAGCTTTCGGAAGGTGATGAGGTTGAGTTTCTGTATTTTATGGGAGGAGGCAGGTAATGCCGTTTACGAATGAACAGCTAGAGCGTTACTCGAGGCACATAATCCTGAAGGAGATCGGCGTTAAGGGACAGAAGAAACTGCTTAATGCAAAAGTGCTCATAATCGGAGCGGGAGGGCTCGGAGCACCTGCCGCGATGTACCTAGCCGCAGCCGGGGTCGGGAACATAGGCATAGCCGACGCGGATGTGGTCGACCTTTCAAACCTTCAGAGGCAGGTAATACACACGACGGCGGATATAGGCAAGAAGAAGGTGGAATCCGCGGCAGAGACGATGCGGGCCATCAATCCGGATGTAAACGTCAGGACATACTATGATTTTGTGAGCAGCCATAACATCATGGACCTTATAGCGGATTATGATTTTATACTCGACGGCACCGACAATTTCCCGGCAAAGTTTCTCATAAACGATGCATGCGTGATGGCAAAGAAGCCGTATAGCCACGCGGGGATAATAAGGTTTAAAGGGCAGCTTACGACCATACTGCCGGGAGAAGGTCCGTGCTACCGTTGCATATTCAGGGATCCGCCTCCGAAAGACGCGGTTCCCACCTGCAAACAGGCGGGAGTCATAGGCGCGATGGGCGGAGTCATCGGCTCGCTCCAGGCGATGGAGGCAGTAAAATTCATAACGGGAGTGGGAGAACTCCTTTCGGGGTATCTTCTCACATATGATGCGCTGAAGATGGAGTTTCACAAGATCAAGCTCCCGCCGCGCGGAAAAGGATGTGCGGTATGCTCGGATACACCGGAGATCACACAGCTCATAGATTATGAGCAGGCGGCCTGTGACATGAAGGCATGAGTGATTTTCCCTTTGGGAAGGCACATACAGGGAGTGAAAGTCAAGGGAATGAAGATAACGATAAAACAGTCTGATTTTGACAGGATGTATGAACATGCCCTGTCCCAGAGGCCGGATGAAGCCTGCGGGCTCATTGCGGGGCATGAGTCGGAGGACGGCATCAGAAGCATAGATAAAATCTACATCCTGACAAATACGGACCATACGAACGAACATTTTACGATCGATCCGAGGGAACAGCTCATGGCGGTAAAAGATATGAGATCCCTGGGGATCGTGCCGCTCGGCAACTGGCATTCGCACCCCGAGACACCCTCACGTCCGTCCGAAGAGGATAAACGCCTCGCGAATGATAGCAGGGCATCATACCTGATACTGTCGCTTGAGCACGAAGATGAACCGGTGCTGAACGCTTTCCATATCGAAGGTGCGCAGGATTCAAGAACAGTCAGAAAAGAAGAACTGATCATAGTGGAGGGATAGACATGTCAGATATTGAGATCAGGGCAGACGAGATAATAGACATCACCGATGTGACCTGCCCCATTACTTTTGTAAAGACCAAGGTTGCCATTGAGGAACTTGATGAAGGGCAGATACTCCAGGTGCATTTAAATGACGGGGAGCCTGTAGAGAACGTTCCGAGAAGCATCAGGGAGGAAGGCCACGAGGTGCTCGACCTTCGCGAGAACGGTGACGGGACATACGAGCTTTTCATTAAGAAAGTCGGCGACTGACATATTTACGGCCCATGTGAAGCTTATACAGGATTTTTGGTGAATTGTAGTATCATCAATTATCCTGTATAATTTTTTTGTTGCAAACATCATGTTTTTGGACAGAAAAAGTCAGGGGCGGAAACAATGAAATTTCTGCATTTGGGGGATCTTCATCTGGGCAGGAGCCTGGGTGATTACGATCTGATAAAAGACCAGCAGCACATCCTGAACGAGATACTCGGGATCATTGAAACAGAGTCCGTGGATGGCGTTCTGATAGCGGGAGACATATATGACAAGGCGGTCCCGAGCGAGGCGGCCGTGCGTCTTCTCGACTCCTTTTTGAGCAGGCTGTGCCTGGCAGGAGTTAAGACGTTCATGATAAGCGGCAACCATGATTCGGATGAGCGGCTGAACTTCGGCAGCTGGGTGTTTGAAAGCCGCAGCGTTTATATTTCCTCCGTATTTGACGGGAAGCTCTGCCGCCATGAGATAACGGACAGGGGTCAGACTGTTCATGTCTACATGCTTCCGTTCGTGAAGGCATCACAGGTCAGGCATTATTATCCCGATGCGAAGATCGAAACATATGAGGATGCCGTCAGGACGGTCATAGAAAATGCCGGCATTGACAGGAATGCATGCAATATCCTCATTGCCCACCAGTTTGTTTCCGGAAAGGGGGAGGATCCGTCCCTCGGCGGCTCCGAAGGCGTCGGGACACAGAGCGTCGGACTCGTTGAAAAGATAGGATACGGATGTTTTGATGCGTTTGACTACGTGGCACTCGGCCACATCCACTCGCCGCAGGGCGTGGGGCGGGATGAAGTGCGGTACGCGGGATCGCCTCTTAAGTATTCACTGAGTGAGGCCAATAATGAAAAATCAGTCCCCGTCGTTACCATCGGACAGGATGGGGATGTCAGCATAAAGCTTGTGGCGCTCACACCGATGAGGGACCTGCGGCATATAAGGGGCACGATGCATGAGCTTATTGACGCGAAGGACGAAAAGACTGCAGAAGACTTCATATACGCGACGCTGACCGATGAAGACATCATAAACGATGCCATGGGGATAATGCGCCTGGCATATCCGAACACCGTCCGGATAGACTACGACAATTCGCATACTAAGGCGGTCGAGCAGGTCGATATCTCGAACATAGCAGATAACAGGTCATTTACCGACCTGGTCAGTGATTTTTACAGAATGGTGTACGGATGTGAGATCACGGAAGAAGAGATGGATGTCATGAGAATGGCAGCAAGAGAGGCAGGTGTCATAGATGAAGCCGGTTAAGCTTGTGATAAGTGCCTTCGGACCATATGCGGATAAAATGCCGGAGATCGATTTTGGGCAGTTTGAGGGAAAGGGGCTGTTCCTGATCTCGGGAGACACGGGCGCGGGCAAGACCACCATATTCGATGCGATATGTTTTGCGCTCTTTGGCGCCACGAGCGGGACGAATAAAGATAAGGGGAGGCTTCGGAGCGAGTACGCAAAGCCCGGGACCGAAAGCTATGTGGATTTTTACTTTACTCATCAGGGTCGGGATTACCACGTGTGGAGGCGCCCGTCATATGAGCGCGAAAAGCAGAGGGGGAACGGCACCGTTTCCGTTAAGGAAAGCGCAGTGTTTTATGCGGACGGCGAGGCGCCGATAGAAGGGCTGACCCATGTGGCGGAGGCGGTAAAGGAACTGCTCGGGATCGACTATGCGCAGTTTATGCAGATCGCGATGATAGCACAGGGGGAATTCTTAAACCTCCTTAACGCAAAGACCGATGAGCGTACAAGGATACTGCGCACCATCTTCCGGACGGGCGCATACAACAATATAGAATACCGTCTGAAGGACCGGATGGATGCCGCCGGTAAGGAAAAGACAAAGACGGAGCACAGTATCTTGCAGTATTTCGGCGATGTGATCGCAGCCCCTGATGATGAGCTTGCCGGAGAGCTTTCTGCCATGCAGTCCGCTTCAGCGTGCACGGGCAGTGCATGGAATCTGGAAGAGATGTGCGGCATTATTGAAAAACTGGCCGGCTCGGACAAGGAGCGCCTTGTAGCGGCGGATGAAGAGAGGAAGGCTTCCGAAAAGAAATATGACCTTGCCAGGGAAGCGTATGTTACCGCGGAGACGAACAACGGATTCATCATCCGCCTTGAGGAGCTTAGGGCAAAAGAGAAGGAGCTTAATGAGAGAAAGCCCGAGATCGATGAGAAGGAATCCTCCCTTGCAAGGCAGAAGCTCGCGAGCAGGGTGGCAAACCCGGTCTATCTGTCGTGGAAGGAAAAGGAGGGCTCCGTCAGGGCCTTGAGGGAGCAGATAGAAAACAAGAAGGAGGAGCTTCGCGCCGCAGGGGAAGCCGCTGCAGCTGCAGGCGAGGCATTCTCTGCCGCCTCGAATGAAAGGCCTGAAGCCGACATGCTGAGAACGGCGGCTGAGAGGATAGCGGCTGATGAAGACAGATACAGGCAGCGAGGGGCGCTTGTGGGCGAGGTGGCCGGGCTTGAAGAGGCGGCCGCGGGATTTGAAGCCGTGGAGCGGGAGCTTGCTGAAAGGGAAGGTGCCCTAAAAGATAAGATTGCGTCACTTAAGGAAACGGTAAGGAACCTTAAGGAAGTGCCCGAAAGGCTGGCGACGGAGCTTGCCGCCGGTAAAAAATACAGGGACCTTAAGGATAAGATACAAAGGATATGTGATAAGCAGATTCCCGAGCTTGAAAGCCGAAGGATGGAGCTTGTCCGGAAGCAGGACGCATATACAGAGTCATTCGGACGGTATGAAAAGGCAAACGCCAAAAGGATGGAAGCCGAGAGGATACTCGACGGCTGCCGCGCGGGGATTTTCGCCTCAAGGCTCGTCCCGGGCGAAAAGTGTCCGGTATGCGGGTCCGTGCATCATCCCCTGCCCGCGAAGATGCCTGAGGAGGCCGTCAGCGAGGAGGAATTCAAAAGCATAAAGGATGCAGAGGAAGCGCTCCTTGCCGAAAAGAACGATGCCAAAGAGGCGGCCGGGGCGGCAAAGTCAGCCCTTGAGCAGTTTGAGGACCGGCTGCGCGCGGATATGCTCGACTGCCTTGAAAATGACATAATAGGCCGGGACGGCATACAGGGAAGCACCGATGAGCTGGCGGGATATGTCCGGGAGGCGGAAGGTGACCTTAAGGATAAGATAAAGGAAAACACAGGACTTCTGAATTCGCTCGAAAAGGATGCAGACGTATTAAGGAAAGCGGGGGCTGACCTTGAGAAGGCACAGGGGGAAGAGACGGAGGCGCTTGCCGGGAGCAGGGAGGATTTTGCCGCAAGGCGGCAGGAAACCGAAAAATCCCTTGCTGAGAAGAAGGCTGTCCTCACAACTCTTGAAGAGCTTGAATATTCCGGGTGGGATGAAGCGGCGGCCAAAAAGGAAGAAGCGGAAGCGCGTGCAAAGGAGATCACAGACCGGATCGCGGAGCTTGGCGCTGCCGCAAAGGAAGCTGATGAGGCGCTTGCCTCATGCACGGCCACGATAGGGGCGCTCGAAGAAACCCTTAAGAGGGATGAGGAAGAGGAGAAGGTTCGAAGATCTGGGCTTGATGAAGTTCTAGACCGATACGGTCTAAAGTCAGCAGAAGAGATGCTCGGACTCGTCCTTACGGAGAGCGAGATATCCGAGGCCGATGAAGAGATTAATGCATACAGGCAGGAAGCTGCGGCATGCTCTACCCAGCTGGAGACTGCCATAAAGGATGCCGAAGGCAGGACGATGGCAGACATTGAAGAACTGAAGGCCGGCTGTGACGATGCGAAGGCGGAGGCGGAAATGTGCCGGAATGCGGCCAATGCCATAAGGAACAGGCTGGAGACTAATAAGGACAGGCTTGCAAAGATCGTATCGCAGAAGGAAGGCCTCGAGAAGGCATCGAGGGAATTCAATACCGCATCCAGATTATACAGTCTTGTTAAGGGCAATACCGGCAATGGGAAGATCACACTTGAGCAGTACATACAGGCAGCGGGCTTTGACGGGATAATCGCGGCCGCGAACAGACGGCTCCTTCCGATGAGCGACGGGCAGTATGAACTGTACCGGCAGGAAGGATCCCTTGGGAGAAAGAGCAATACTTTTCTTGACCTTGAGGTGCTTGATAATAATACGGGGCACAGAAGGCCGGTCGGAAACCTTTCGGGCGGCGAGAGCTTCAAGGCTTCACTGAGCCTTGCGCTGGGGCTCTCGGATACTGTGTCCGCCAATACCGGAGGTGTGCAGATCGATGCACTCTTTGTGGATGAGGGATTTGGCACTCTTGACAGAAGATCGATAGAAAACGCGATGGAGATACTGACGGGACTGACAGGCACAAACAAGATCGTCGGCGTAATAAGCCACAGGGAGGAGCTGATAGAGAACATCCCGCAGCAGATCAGGGTAAGGAAGACAAAAGACGGAAGCATAATGGAGATCGACACCGGGGTATGAGCCGGTGCATATTGCATAAATCCGTTTTTTGACAGAAATAAACAGCTCGCTCATGCGTTTTGTCACTGTGTAACTTTTTGTTGACAGGAGCTATGATATTGTTATATCATCAATGTATAGAAGATTTCAGGGAACGCCCGTAACATTGAGCCCGGTGTTTACAGGCGCTTTTCTTTTGAAGACTGAAAGGGATGTCTGATGCTCGGGGGAGTCAAAACAGGAGGCCGGAAGATGAAAAATGGAATGATAAGACAGGGACGTGATCAGCGTCAAGCCATGGTAAACAGGCACTTTCCGACAACGCGGGGGTATAGACGCCTCCTTTCGATAGGTGTAAGTGTGCTTCTTTCCATATCAACATTTCTTACGGTTATTCCACAAACGGAGACAATCGTATATGCCGACGGCGACAAGACCATAACAGGACTGTGTACCGGGACGATAGGCGATCCTACTCCGAGTGCAGGCGGATGGAGTTATGTGTATTACGGAACCTATGACGGCAATTACGTTAAATACCGTGTGCTTGATAAGGCAGCTACAGAGTTCGGCGGAACAACAATGTTGCTTGACTGCGATAATACACTCATCGAAATGAGGTTTGACTCTAACGATTCGGAGTCTAACTCGTGGGCTGACAGCGGAATTAACGCATGGCTTAACGGAAATGATTTTTATAACAGTACAGATGTATTTACCTCGCAGGAGAAGGCAGCCATAGCGGCAAGCTCAAAATCGGATTTTTCTAACGACGGTTGGGGAGGAGATGATCTTGATCCTCAGAATCTTGACGGAGAGCATATCTTTTTGCTGGATGCGAAGGAGGCTACAAGAGCATCATATGGTTATCCTACGAAATACGCCAGCGCAACGCGTGTAAAGTCCGGAGCGGAATCTTGGTGGTGGCTGCGCTCGCCCGCTCAGCCCCCCACTTTCGAAAATCACGACGCGGACAGCGCCGGCGTGGTCTATGCTGACGGCCATCTGTACGAAAGCGGTGTGCTTGGCCCCTGGGGCGTGAGCCCCGCTTTGAATGTCAATCTGTCATCTGTAATCTTCTCATCTGTAATCTCAGGAAGTGAATATAAGCTTACGATCGAAGATTCCGATCTTGGCATCACACCAGGAACCATAACAAGAGACGGTACTGTAATAACCGTGCCTTATACCATAACAGGAACAAATGCAGACAATGCAACGCAGGTGTCCGTACTTATTATGGACAGTGCATATTCTGCAGGAACCGCAGCGACAAGCGGATACACCTATCTGAAACTGTCAGGCGACACATCCGGAAGCGGAACCTTTACACTTCCTACGGCTTATGCGAGTCAAACATGTGGTACCGATTATTATGCATATATACTTGCGGAGGATGTAAATGGTACATATGAAACCGACTATGCATCGGTACCTGCGTCAATAACGATTCCGGATTTGCCGCAGGTCGATACACCGACATTCACCCCTGCGGAGGGGACATATACAGGAGCACAGAATGTAACGATATCGTGCGGTACAACCGGAGCAACGATCCACTATACAACGGATGGGACTACACCGACTAACTCCAGTCCGACATACAGCAATCCCATCCCGGTGAGCGAGACAACGACAATCAAAGCGTTCGCGGCAAAGAGCGGCATGGCAGACAGCGACGTGGCCTCAGCGGAGTATACCATCAACCATACCGACAAGACCATAACAGGACTGTGTACCGGTGCGATAGGCAACCCTACTTCGGGTGCGGGCGGATGGAGCTATGTATATTTTGGGAAATACAACAGCAGTGCTGTTAAGTATCGCGTACTTGACAAGGCATCAAATCTTTTTGGCGGAAGTACCATGCTATTAGACTGTGACAGCACGATTGCAAACAAGCGCTTTAATTGGTCTAATAATATTTGGGGAAACAGTGAAATAAAGGAATGGCTTAATGGAAATGACTTCCTGAATAATGACGGTGTATTCTCTGTTTCTGAAAGAAATGCAATAGCCCAAAGCATAAAATACTCAGAAGCTGGTCGTGATGGTGATGGAACGAACTTTCTTGATTATGCATCACTTAATGGAGAGAAGATATTTCTGTTAGATGCAAAAGAAGCTACCAGACCTTCATATGGATATGCAAATACAAATAGTGATAGTGATACCAGAAAGAAGTCTGGAGACGGCGGTGAGTGGTGGTGGCTGCGTTCGCGTAAACCTTATTATCTCGATGACTATGAGGTCTACGTCGGCGTAGTCGAGTCTGACGGCGAATTCAATGAACTCGATAGGCAAACTAACAGTGGTGTGAGTCCCGCTTTAAATTTGAATCTGGAATCTGTAATCTTCTCTTCTTTAATCTCCGGTACTTCAGGCAACGCAGGGGCGGCGTATAAGCTCACAATCGCGGACAACAATTTGGGAATAACGCCCGGAACGATCACAAGGAGCGGTTCGACAATAACGGTTCCTTATACGATCACAGGAACGAACAAGAACAATGCAACACAGGTGTCCGTGCTTATCATGGACAGTGCATACAGTGCAGGAACAGCCGCAACATCGGGATATACGTATCAGAAACTTAATGTCAGTTCATGGGGTACATCTGGAACGGGAACATTCACCATCCCCGATGCATATGCAGATAAAACCTGCGGAACAGAGTATTATGCTTACATACTTGCCGAGGATGTAAATGCTGGTACCGCAACCGACTATGCATCGGTGCCTGCGTCAATAACGATACCGGATTTGCCGCAGGTCGCCACACCGACATTCACCCCTGTGGCAGGGACATATACAGGAGCACAGAATGTAACGATATCGTGCGGTACAACCGGAGCAACGATCCACTACACAACGGATGGGAATACACCGACTGCCTCAAGTCCTTCATACAGCATTCCCATCCCGGTGAGCGAAACAGCGACCATCAAAGCTATTGCAGTAAAGACCGGGATGACAGACAGCGAAACTGCTGAGGCAACATACACAATCAACATACCCCACGTTCATTCCTACACCGGAACGGTCACTACAGCACCGACGCTTTTTAAGGAAGGAGTCATGACCTACAGATGTTCGTGCGGGGCAAGCTATACCGAACCTATCCCGAAGCTTGAGCCCTCTGATCCCGAAGAGGCGGAAGATAT
>JAILRP010000095.1 GCA_024698075.1 Lachnospiraceae bacterium | reverse complement strand
TCAGTAAAATACGTGGTCTCCGATTATGGTTCCGTTTATCTGAGGGATCACGGTCCTAAAGTACAGGCAGCTTCCGACAGGGGTGGCTCCCCGCATCGCCTCATCCGCCGCCTGATAGCATTCCGACGGTGCCCCGAGCGCGAGCCTTGTGGCCAGGCGTCCGCTTCCGACAGGCGAGAACTGCCTTCCCTGATATATGACGCCGGATACCGTATTGGGGTACGCCGCGGATCTTACACGGTTTATAACGACCGCTCCCACCGCAACCTTTCCTACATAAGGCTGGTTGCCGGCTTCGCAGTATATAAGGCAGGCAAGAAGATCCCGGTCACCGTCCAGAAACTGCACTTCCGAAATATCGCGCCATGCCATCTTGGAGGCCTTTGCGATCATGGCCTGTTCCTCGGCGAGCTGCCGCTTTAATGCCGCAAGATTTTCCTCCTGGGCCGCGAGCTCCGCTTCATACGCCGCAGTCTCAAGCTCGGCGGCGGATATTTGCCCGTCAGTCTGGGCTATCGAACCGTTTGTCGAAGTAACAAGGCTGTTGACTCTCTGCTCCTCGGTCTGGGCCTGCTTCTTCAGTCCCTGCAGCTCCTCTTCCTCGGACCTGAGCCTGCTCTCCTTGTCCTCTATGTCGGTACGTATCTGTATGAGGCCGTCATACATCTTCTTGTCATATTCTTCCATCCGGTCAATGTATTCGGCCTTATTTAAAAAATCCGCATAGCTCCTTGATGAGAAAAAGGTCGTGATCAGCGATTTGTCGCCGCGCTCATACATGAACTTGACCCTTTTCTTCATAAGGTCATACTGTTTTTTCTCCTCATCCTCCGCAGCCTGAAGGTCCGCCTGGGCATCCTCAATCTCGCCCTGCTTGACGGTTATCTTTCCCTCTATCTCGCTGATGTTTCCGGTTATCTCCTTCAGGTCGTCATTCAACTCCGACAGGTACGACTCAAGTTCCTGCTTCCGGTCCTTGAGTCCCTCCTTCTTAAGCTCCGTGGCCTCCTTCATTTCTTCGGTGGCGCGCTTGAGCTTTTCCGCATCCTTTATCTTCTTCGAAGTGCTGTCGACCGAGGCGGCGGCATCCGTACGCGGCACGGACAGGATAAGGCATGCGCAGACTGCCAGGGCTATTGATTTGTATGCGGCTCTGCGGTTATGGTGCATTGTCTATACCGTAATGACTATTTCCCTGTCCGTTGGCTCATATTTATAGTAACTGACTCCGGCCGCATCAAGCATCTTCTTCGACGCTATGACCGGGTCCGTTTTCGAATACTTGTCGCAGTCATATATGATCGTCTTGATCCCTGCCTGTATTATCGCCTTTGCACATTCATTGCACGGGAATAGCGAGACATATATCTTGGCGCCTTCGAGGCTTCCGCCGCGGTAATTGAGTATCGCGTTCAGCTCGCTGTGCACCGTATATACATATTTCGTTGAGAGCGCCTCGCCCTCACGGTCCCACGGAAACTCGTCATCCGAGCATCCCCTCGGAAATCCGTTGTAGCCCATGGAAAGTATCTTGTTGTCGCTGCTGACGATGCAGGCGCCGACCTGCGTGTTGGGATCTTTCGACCTCATTCCCGCAAGCTTTGCCACTGCCATGAAATATTCGTCCCAAGAAATGTAATCCTGTCTTTTTCCGCCCATTATTTTGTACCGAATATCCGGTCACCGGCATCGCCGAGGCCCGGAACTATGTATCCGTGGTCGTTGAGTTTCTCATCGAGCGCTCCGATGTACACATCGACATCGGGATGCTCCTCGTGCATCTTCTCCACGCCTTCCGGCGCACCGATGATGCACATGAAATGTATGTTCCTGCAGCCTTTTTCCTTTAGCATCGTGATCGCTGCACATGAGCTTCCGCCCGTCGCGAGCATCGGATCCACAACGAACACCTCACGGTTTGCACAGTCATCGGGAAGCTTGCAGTAGTATTCTACCGGATTGAGTGTCGCGGGATCGCGGTACAGTCCTATATGTCCGACTTTCGCCGCGGGAATGAGGGTCAGCATTCCGTCGACCATCCCGAGCCCCGCACGCAGTATCGGAACTATGGCCATCTTTTTGCCCTTAAGCTCCTTTGCCATCGTAGCGCATATCGGAGTTTCGATCTTAACCTCGGCAAGCTCGAGGTTTCTTGTTGCCTCATAGCAGATCAGCATTGCGATCTCTCCGATGGTCTGACGAAAATCCTTTGTACCGGTCTCCTTCCTGCGGATGTATCCGATCTTGTGCTGAATGAGCGGATGGTTCATCACATAAATGTTGTCAATTCCGGGATACTGTATCATGGCTGCTCCTCCGTTTCTTTATTTTCTATTCTTTGATCTTTGCCAGCTGCGAAAGCCTGCGTACATGCTTTTCCTCATTGGAGAATTCCGTGTTCATGAATATATCCACAATGTCCATCGTCAGGTTCGGGCCTATTACGCCCGCGCCCATCGACAGCATGTTCGCATCATTGTGCTGCCTTGTCAGCCTTGCACTCGTGGTATCGGAACAAAGGGCGCATCTGATCCCGTCAAACCTGTTTGCGACTATTGAGATCCCGATCCCGGTAGTGCACATGACTATGCCCCTGTCAGATTCTCCCGACTGTACGGACAGTGCCACGCTTTTTCCGATCGCGGGATAGTCGCAGCTTTCGGGACTGTAGGTTCCGAAGTCCTTCACCTCATGACCCGCCGCGCGTAAATGTTCGATAACCATTGCCTTCCTGTCAAAAGCGCCATGGTCGGCGCCGATCGCAACTTTCATTTTTTGTGCTCCTATAATTTTATTATATTATGGCCTGCCGCCCGGATAAGCCTGTTCATGATCGCGCTTCCCATGCGGGGCGTGTCAAATTCTTCCGAAAAGATCACGTCTATCTTTTCCTCGTCGCATCTGCGGAGCAGGTCATAAAGCCTTGATGCTATCTCATTCTCATCTTCGAGGCTTCCGGCATCCGCCACAAAGTCGGCAAGCGGGTACATCCCGGCATCCTGCGTGCAGGTGATGACGCCGTAGCGCTTTCCCTCTCCCGCGGGCCTCTCCTCCGTCTGCCTCCTTATGTAGGAGATGACTTTATCCCTGTCCCCCGACACGATCGCAAGGCTTCCCTTGGGGGCATAGTGCCTGTATCTCATCCCGGGTGCTTTGGGCCTGGCCGTCGTATCCTCGTCAAATACCGCCGGATCCCTTCCCACGTCTCCGACCGCATCGCGCAGCATCTGCTCGCTGACATACCCGGGACGCAGGATGACCGGAATCTCTTCGGTCATGTCTATTATCGTTGATTCAAGTCCTATCTCGCACGGCCCCGAATCTATTATCATGTCGATCCTTCCGTCCATGTCGGATAGCACATGCTCACCCGATGTCGGTGAAGGTCTTCCCGAAACGTTCGCGGAAGGTGCCGCTATGAATGTTCCCGATGCCTTTATGAGCGCCTGCGCGATCGGATGCGACGGGAACCGGACGGCTACCGTATCGAGGCCACCCGTGGTCTCATAGGGAACCGAAGGCTTTTTGTGAAAAATCATCGTAAGCGGGCCCGGCCAGAACTTTTTTGCCAGGACGTATGCTGCCGGCGGTACAGACTCAGCGATCTGTTCAAGGTCGGCCGTATCGGCTATATGGACTATCAGAGGATTGTCTGAAGGCCTTCCCTTTGCCTCATATATCTTTTTCGACGAAGCCGGGTCGAGCGCATTCCCTCCGAGTCCGTAGACCGTTTCAGTCGGAAAGGCGACGAGACCGCCTGACCTTATCATCCGGCCGGCTTCCCCTATCGCGGCATCACCCGCATCCTTAACCTTTACATATATCGTATTCATTATGCATCATTCACTGAAGAAGGCCCCTGCCGGCTTCCGCCGCATTGATCATGTCCTTGATCTTCTCGAACCCCCCCGAGTAGATCACGGCAAGAAGCTTATCAAGGCTCCTCAGCGCGGGTATCATCTCATCCACCGTGAGCGTTCCGTCGGTAAGCGCATCTGCGATCTCGCCTACATCCACGACCTCGACGTGTCCGTCGGGATAAATGATAACGTCCGCCAGAAGGTCCGTGAACACATAGGAGTTCTCCCCCGGATCGTAAGTGTAGCTGATTATGTCGCAGTACCAGTACATCAGCCTGCCGTCTTCGCGGTAGAATTTGCTGACTTTATATCCTTCCTTGAGAAAATAGCATGAACAGCCGTGATGAAGGATCTTCTTGGGCCTGATGGCATTCCATCTGGTCACGATATGTCCTTCGTCGGAATAAAGGATCTCGTCCTTGTCAAGAAGGATGATCTCCTCGGGAATTATCCTTTTGCGGTACAGAAGCGGCTTGTCCATGCACTCTCCTTGTCTTTAATCCTTTGCCTTGTTGGCAAACTTGGTCAGATCAGGCAACCATACAAGTTTCGTGGTGCCGACAGGTCCGTTTCTCTGCTTGGCTATGATGACTTCGGCTATGTTCCTGTCCTCGGTATCGTGGTTGTAGTATTCATCCCTGTACAGGAACATGACGACGTCCGCATCCTGCTCTATAGCCCCGGATTCACGCAGGTCCGAAAGCATCGGCCTCTTATCGTCCCTCTTCTCGACGGCACGCGACAGCTGGGACAGTGCGACAACCGGCATGTTCAGCTCCCTTGCAAGGGCCTTCAGGGATCTTGATATGTCCGACACCTCCTGGACCCTCGATTCGCTCTTCCCGCTTCCCGCCATCAGCTGCAGGTAGTCGATTATGATCACGGCAAGGTCCTTGTTCTCCGCTTTGTATTTCCTGCACTTGGACCTCATCTCACCGACCGTGATGCCCGGGGTGTCGTCTATGATGAGCTTGGACTCTCCGATTATGCTGGCGCCCTCTATTATGCTTTCCCAGTCCTTCGGGGTTACGTTTCCGTTTCTTATCGATTTGCCGTCAACATGGGACTCAAGCGAGATCAGTCGGTTCATGAGCGTTCCCCTGTCCATCTCCAGGGAGAAGATCACCGCTCCCTTTTTCTCGCGGAAGCAGACGTGCTGGGCAATGTTCAGCACGAATGCCGTTTTACCCATTGAAGGCCTCGCCGCTATGAGGATCAGCTCCGAAGGCTGAAGCCCTGCGGTCTTGTAATCAAGATCGGTAAAGCCCGTCGCGACACCCGTGACCACTCCGTCCGTCCTTGAAGCGATGCCTATCTTTTCAACGGCCTCCTTTACTATCTGCCTGACCGGGACATATTCGCCCGTCGTCCGGCTGTTCGTGATCTCGAACACCTTCTTTTCGGCTTCCTCGAGGATGTCGTCGGCGTCTCCGGTATCCGCATAGCACTTATTTTCTATCTCCTGGCTCAGCTTTATCATTTTGCGGAGCAGGGATTTTTTCTTTACTATGTCGATATGCTGTTCTATGACCGCCGCAGTGGATGCCCACATGCACAGATTCCGAAGGAAGTCTCCCGATGCGATCTCTGCCGGAGCGTTCATTTCCATGAGCACGTTCGAAATGGTCGTCGGATCGGCTTCTTCTCCGTCGTCGACAACCTTTTTTACGGCATTGAACACATATGCGCATTCCTTCAGGTAAAAATCATCCGCGGTAAGTGCCCCCATTGCTATTATGGCCGCATCCCTGCCGAGCATCATTGCCCCGACTACGCCTCTTTCGGCCTCCTTGTGATGGGGCGGCATTTTTTTTAACAGAGCATCTTCCATTCAGCTTTCCTCAACCTTAACGGTAAGCTTTGCGGTCACCTGGGGATGAAGCTTTATAGGAACCTCAAATTCGCCGAATGCCTTGATCGGCTCAGGCAGCACTATCTTCTTTTTATCAAGGTCGAGGCCGAACTGATCCTTTGCCTCGGCGGCGATCTCCTTGCTCGATACGCTTCCGAACGGCTTGCCGCCTTCTCCGGCTTTAAGCCTTACGACGATCGTCTTGTTTTCAAGCTCCTTTGAAAACTCTTTTGATGCGGCGAGGTTTTCCGCCGCCATCTTTTCATCGTTAGCCTTCTTGAGCTTCAGGTCGTTCATATTCTTTGCATCTGCGGCGATCCCGAGCTTTTTCTTGAATATGAAATTCTTGGCATATCCGTCGGAAACATCTACCACATCCCCGCTCCTGCCAAGTGTTTTTACATCCTCTAAAAGTATGACTTTCATCACAGTTCTCCTTTTTCCTTCATTTCACGAAGCACCCTGATAAGTGCAGCCTTTGCCTCATCGACGGTAATATCCTTGATCTGCGTGCCGGCAGTGTTCATGTGTCCGCCGCCTCCGAGCTTTTCCATGATGACCTGGACATTGACGTCATCTATCGAACGGGCGCTTATGAACACTTCATCCTGGTATACCGTAAACACAAATGATGCCCTGATGCCGTTTATGTTCAGCAGTTCGTTTGCCGCCTCCGCCCCTATTATCGTCGGGCTGTCCACTATCGTATCCGGTGTGACCGCCATTGCGAACGCACCATCATAGATTTCGGCATTCCTGACTATCTCGGCCCTTGCCTTATACGAGCCCACGTCATCCCTGAACATCTTCCTGACTCTGGTAACATCCGCTCCGTTCCGTCTCAGGAATGCGGCGGCCTCAAATGTCCTGACGCCGGCCTTCGTCATGAAGTTGTTCGTGTCTATCATCATGCCCGCATACAGGCAGTCGGCCTCATCGGACATGAGCTTTACGTTGTCGCTTATGTACTGAAGCACCTCGGATACCATTTCCGATGCGCTCGAGGCATACGGCTCGATATATGAAAGAGTTGCCTTTTCTATCTTCTCAGATCCCTGTCTGTGATGGTCGAGCACGACGATGGCCGGACACATTTCCAGAAGTTCCGGGCAGCCGGTGAAGCTCGGCCTGTTGACATCAACCACGACGAGCGTGCATTCTGACGAGGCTGCTATATCAATGGCTTCCTCCTTGGAAACGAATATCCCTTCGGGATGCGCGCCGTCACGCTTCAGCATCTCAAGCATCGGGCGGATGGATGTTGTCTCCTCGTCAACTACGATGTTCACCGTCTTGTTGAAGGTCTTGGCAACACGGTAAATGCCGACCGAGGAGCCGAACGCATCGACATCGAGGATCTTATGTCCCATTATCACGATATGGTCGCTGTTCTCGATGATCTCGCGGAGCGCATGGGCCTTGACCCTCGCCTTTACTCTCGTGTTCTTTCCGCTTACTTCCCTCTTTCCTCCGAAGTAGCTTATCTCATCATCGGTCTTGATTATTGCCTGGTCGCCTCCGCGTCCGAGCGAAAGATCGATGGCCGTCCTTGCGTATTCGTAGTTCTGAAGCAGCGAATCACTTCCGGCACCGAAGCCTATCGACAGGGTAAAGGAAAGTTCATTTCCGATGTTGGCGTTCTTGACCTCCTCAAGTATTCCGAAGCGGTTTTCTATGAGGCTGTCAAGCTCCTTCCTCTTCATGATCACGAGGAATTTATCTTTTTCAAGTTTTTTGACGATGGCATCGACCTTCGAGAAATACCTGTTGATCTGTCTGTCGATGAGCGCAACGACAAGAGACCTTCTGGCATCATCCACGGTCTCGAGCACCTCATCGTAATTGTCCATATAAATGAGGCCGCACACCGTCTTCTGCTCGACGATCATCCTAGTCAGGGAATTGACCTCGGTAACGTCGAACATATAGAGCGCAACAAGGTAGCTGTCGTAATCGACAGACTCGATCGCATCCGATGCTTCCATCAGGGCTTCCATCGACACCTTGTTCATGCTGGCGCGAAAATCGTGCCCGTCAACGGTTATCTCGCTCTCGGTCTCGTGCTCCATTCCGGGGAGCTTTTCTTTTGTTATCTCGGGAATGAGGCTGGTGATGTTCTTGCTGTATTTCTTCGTGATGTGCATCGTCTGTTCGAAAGCCTCGTTCGTCCAGATGACTTTGCCGGATTCATCAAGAAGTGCGTATGGGATCTCAAGATCCCGGAGAAGCTGTTTCTGAACCTGTCCGTACTGTGTCGCAAAAGATATAAGGTCCCTCACGACCCTGTTCCGGTTATGGAAATAGAGGAAATAGGCAACGCCCGAATATATGACAAGAAATACGGTAGCAGCGATCCCCGCCCTGACATCCGTCAGATACATGAGTGCCGCAAACACTGCGACCAATATCGTCATCCATACCGGCCACATTATATATGTTCGGATCTGTCCCCTGAACCTGATGTTACTGCTGCTCATATCATCCTCTCACGATAGTAGTCCATTAGATGATATTATACCTCAAATGTCAAAAAAAGGAAATGCCGGCAAAAACTGCCGGCATTTCCTGAAAACAGGGGATTCCTGCCTTCTTACCCTTCTTCGATCGCGCCTACGGGGCACTGTGCTGCGCATGCTCCGCAGCCTACACATGTATTTTCATCGATCTCAAACTTTCCGTCGCCTTCGGAAATCGCACCAACGGGACACTGTCCAGCGCAGGCACCGCATGAAATACATCCGTCCTTGATAACAAATGCCATAACAGCTACCTCCTTTACAATTTACGCCATTAAGACTTTACAGTATTTTACAACACACTGTTCAAAAACTCAATATTATCACACGATATACTGGGACAGATCCGAATTGATCTCATCCGAATACTGGTTGAGGTTTTCGGAAATGCTCGTGATGTTCTGCGTCTCCGTCCTGAGCTTGTTGCTCTCGTTAACGATCGTGTCACTGAGTCCGAGCACATCATTGATGTTGGATGCCTGTTCTCTCGTTGATACGGCATTGTTTGATGCAACATCATTGATCCTCTCGATGCCGCTCGCGATCTCTGAAATGCCTTCCGTTGCCTTTGCAACGTCATCATATATCATGTCAAACGACTCATTGGCTTCCCCGACGCCCTTCATGCAGGCTTCCATGTCCTCGACACATCTGTCGGCCTTTCTGTTGATGTCGGCGATGTTCTTGGTTACGTCATCGATAAGCCGGCGTATCGTTTCGGTAGCGCCCGACGACTGGTTTGCAAGCACACCGACCTCGGATGCGACGACTGCAAATCCTTTGCCCATCTCGCCTGCCCTTGCCGCTTCGATCGATGCGTTAAGCGACAGAAGGTTGGTCTGCTCGGATATGGCATTGATCGTATCGGTGATTCCGGTGATCTCCTCGATCGATTTTGCGGTCAGCTTGATGAGCTCGGTAAGCTCGCCTATCGTCTCGTTAAGCGTTCCGACGTTCTGGGTCATGCTCTTCATCTCATCCCTGCCCTTTGAAGACGCTTCGAGCGTCTCATCGCACAGAGCCCTGACATCCTCTGCACGTCTTGTGAGCTGGTCGGATGTAGATGCAAGCTCATTTGCTGCCTGCGCTATGTTCTCAAGTGAGCTGTTCATATCCGTCAGGGTGCTGTTGAGCTTCTCAATGGATTCTCCCTGATTGTTGTTCGCATCGGAAAGAATATGGGAAATGTCGAAGCATTCTCCGGCACGGCTGTTCATAGCGCCCGAAATATCCGACAGGCTGTTGAGCGTCAGCCTCATCTTTTCTATGTATTCGTTCAGGCTCTCGCTCAGTGTCGTGATCTCATTGTTTCCTTCCGGAACGATGGTTACCGTGAAGTCACCCTTGCTGATGTCGGTAATGCGCTCTGTAACGGCTGCCACAGGATTGATGGCCTTGCTGATTATGAAGTACAGAAGTACCGACAGGACCGCAAGGAGAAGGATCGCGCTTACGAGCGTGTATATGATGACTTTCCACATTGCATTGCTGACAAGCGTCGAAGGAACCGCGTTGACGATCACCCATGATGTCCCTTCGATATCCGTTGCGGTATACATCTTGTTTCCTTCCGATGTATCGCCGTTTACGACCTTGCTTCCGTCCGCTATCGGAGCAGTGTTCATCGAGCCGAATACCTTGGCCAGTCCCGCTGCGGTCGGATCGGTGGTGTTATCAAGTGTCTGCCCTACTGCGTCCGTGACATTGCTGATAAGGATATCCCTTGATTCCTTGTTGATTATGTAATATTTTGCCTCGGGCGATATCGAGCTGAATCCGGCGACCATCTCTGCAACCTTGTCAAAGTTGATGTCGCTCGACAGCACTATATTGTCCTTTATCATAACGGAGCACGCCAGACACGTCTTGCCTGTCGATGCATCTACGTAAGGTTCCGACGAGTATATCTCTCCGCCGGCCTTGATGGCTCCCTGATACCACGGTCTGTCCGTGAATACAAATGTATCATCCGGAACCCATCCCGATCCGTCTAGGAACTTGGACGTATCTCCGTATGCCATATATATATCCTGAGAGTCGGGGTCAAGCTCGGTAAGCGACAGAAGCATCGTAAGGGCATCATCATATGACAGATCCGGCGTGTTCCTTAAGACATCCGCGGTCTGCCCCACCCTGTCCTTAATGCTGCTCCACCAGTTATGTATCTCACTGGCATATGTCAGCGATTCCTTTGCAAGAATGCTGTTCGTCAGCGAGACAATATTGTCGGATGCGATCTTGATGCTTATCTGTGTGATTATCACGATTATGACAGCCACATAGATGATGATCTGGCTAAGCAGGGATTTCTTCAGTGATTTTCTGTTCTTTTTCTTCACAAAACCCACCTCCGTAAGAAAGAATTGTCGTAAGTTACATTTTACACCAAATGTATCAGTTCGTGCAATACTCTTGCCACGGGAAGGCCCATAACATTGTAAAAATCACCCTCTATGGATCTTACAAATGCCGCGGCACCGCTCTGGATGCCGTAGGCTCCCGCCTTGTCAAGGACTTCGTATCTTGTTATATAATCCTCTATCTCTTCACCGGAGAGCGGATAAAATGTGACTTTCGTCTCCTCGTAAAACGAATGCTCGCCCACGCGGCCGCTTTTGCTCATGAACACAAAAGTCACTCCGGTAAATACGCTGTGGACCGAGCCCGACAGAAGCCTCAGCATTCTTGCCGCGTCTGCCTCATCCTTCGGTTTGCCGAGGATCTCACCGTCCTTGACCACGATCGTGTCGGCGCCTATCACGAGTATGTCCGTTTCTGTCGTAAGGTCCCGGTGCATCTCGTTATATGTCTTTATCGAGGATGCCGTGTCTACTGCCTTCATGCGGGACAGGGATGTGCATATCTCGTCCGGGGCAGTCCCCTCGGGCTTTTCCTCCCTGTCGGACGGCCATATGTCAAATTCGATGCCGACCAGTTCGAGAAGTTCTTTCCTCCTTGGAGATGCGGATGCCAATATGATCTTGAATTCACTGTTTATCTGCTTTACCGTCATCTTTTCTTCTGGCCTTTATCCCATCAAGGATAACCTGTTTTTTAGCTACCAGTTCCTTCTTGTCCATCGGGGGCGTGTCTCCGAGCGGATAATCAAATCCGAGCTTCTCATACTTGGCCTTTCCCATCGTGTGGTAGGGAAGGGCATCAAGTGCCTTCAGCGTCTTTAAGCCGCCGATGAAATATCCGAGGTCATACAGATATTTATCATCATCGGTGAGCCCCGGCACGACCACGTGCCTTATCCAGATATCAACGCCCTTCTCCGACAGATACTCCGCAAATGCGAGTATCCCGTCATTGGGTTGGCCTGTGATCTTCTTATGCATTTCCGGATCTATATGCTTGATGTCAAGCATGACGAGGTCCGTCAGTTCCATAAGCCTGTCGAGCTTTTCGATGAGCTTTTTGTTCTCAGGCCTGTATGCGATGCCCGACGAATCAATGCACGTATGGACACCGTGATCTTTGCAGAGCGTGAACAAATCGATCAGAAAATCGACCTGCATGAGGGGTTCTCCGCCTGTAACGGTGATGCCTCCCCCATTTTTATAGAATGCTTCATTGTGCAGATACTGCTCAAAAATGTATTCGGGGTCCATCTCCTCCCCGCCTGTCATCGCCCATGTATCCGGGTTGTGGCAGTACAGGCATCTCATGGGGCAGCCCTGTACGAATACTACATATCTTGTCCCCGGCCCGTCTACGGTGCCGAAGCTCTCAAGAGAATGAATGCGGCCTTTGGTCATTGTATTCCTCCCTTAGAAACATCAGACCCGAAGCCATATAAAGCCCCGGGTCTATGTTCATTACCTGAGATGATGGCGGGCTTTTGCCCGCGCACATGGTCCGGCACCTGTATCCGGTGCCGTATAGCGCTCATCCCGTTTAGATTGCCTCGTGGAATGTACGAGAGATAACATCTGCCTGCTGCTCCGGTGTAAGCTTAATGAAGTTTACGGCATATCCGCTTACACGGATCGTAAGCTGAGGATACTTCTCAGGATGTGCCTGAGCATCAAGAAGAGTTTCTCTGTTAAGAACGTTTACATTAAGGTGATGTCCACCCTTTGTAGCATAACCGTCCAGAAGATTAACCAGGTTATCAACCTGTGTCTGATTAGCTGCCATTGTATTTTCCTCCTTATTATTTGTTACTGTAGGTTGGATTCGCGGGCCCTTCCTATCTGTAATCGTCCAGACCCTGATGGAGCGTAGGAACGCTGCATGCGAGCGGGGTCCTTGAGCAGTCAGTGCAGCCCATGGTCTCCGTATTGCGCATTTCTTCCTGCGTTTCATCGACATCTACGTTCAGATGTCCGACCCCGTTTTCAACCGAACCATCAAGAAAAGCTACAAGATCATCTACCTGATCCATAAATGCCACCTCCTTACAGAATTATTTATTCAGATCTAACTCGATATCGCCTGCGAATACCTGATCTTCCTTGCCAAGAGCGCCGGGGATGATGGTGAATGTATTCGAGATACCATCCTGTGCATCCTTGAACGGAAGCTTCGATACTGATGAAAGCGAAGCGATAGCTCCGTGAGTGTCACGGCCGTGCATCGGGTTAGCACCGGGTGCGAAAGGCTGTCCTGCTCTTCTTCCGTCAGGCGTGTTACCGGTTGCCTTACCATACGTAACGTTTGACGTGATCGTAAGGATCGATGTTGTAGGAATACCGTTCCTGTATGTGTGATGACGTCTGATAGCTGTCATGAACTTATGAACAACCTCGGTTGCGATCGCATCAACACGGTCATCGTCGTTACCGTATTTAGGGAAGTCACCCGTGATCTTGAAGTCTGTGATGATGCCGTCTTCATCCCTGATGCACTCAACCTTTGCATACTTCATTGCTGAGAAGGAATCGGCAACGATCGACAGGCCTGCGATACCTGTTGCGAAATATCTCTTTACGTCCTTGTCATGAAGAGCCATCTCTGCTCTCTCATAGCAGTACTTGTCATGCATGTAATGGATGATGTTAAGCGTGTTGACATATACGTCAGCCTGCCACTCAACCATGTCAAGGAAGAGCTCCATAACCTTATCATAGTCAAGAACATCTCCTTCATAAGGACGGTACTTAGGACCAACCTGCTTCTTGGTCTTCTCATCGATACCGCCGTTAAGCGCGTACAGAAGGCACTTAGCAAGATTAGCACGTGCTCCGAAGAACTGCATTTCCTTACCGATGACCATCGAAGATACGCAGCATGCGATTCCGTAATCATCACCGTGAACAGGTCTCATAAGATCATCGTTCTCATACTGGATCGATGATGTGTTGATCGATGTCTTAGCGCAGAACTTCTTGAAGTTCTGAGGAAGCCTTGTTGACCAGAGAACCGTAAGGTTGGGCTCGGGAGCTGCACCGAGGTTCTCAAGGGTATGAAGATAACGGAAGCTCATCTTTGTAACCATATGACGTCCGTCAACGCCCATACCTGCGATAGACTCGGTTACCCAAACGGGATCGCCGGCGAATATCTGGTTGTACTCGGGAGTACGTGCGAACTTAACGCAGCGAAGCTTCATGATGAAGTGGTCAACGAACTCCTGGATCTGCTCCTCTGTGAACGTTCCGTTCTTGAGGTCACGCTCTGCGTAGCAGTCGATGAACGTTGATGTACGTCCGAGTGACATAGCGGCACCGTTCTGCTCCTTGACTGAGCAAAGGTATCCGAAGTATGTAGCCTGGATGGCTTCCTGAACGTTTGTAGCGGGCTTGGAGATATCGCATCCGTAAGAAGCTGCCATTTCCTTCATGAGCTTAAGGGCTACCATCTGCTCTGAAAGCTCTTCACGAAGACGGATGACATCGTCTGTCATTACGCGGCCGGTTGAATCCTTCTGAGCCTGCTTGTCCTCGATAAGGTAATCGATACCGTAAAGTGCAACTCTTCTGTAGTCACCGATGATACGGCCTCTTCCGTATGCATCCGGAAGACCTGTGATGATGTGTGATGTACGGCATGCTCTCATCTCCTGGTTGTAAGCATCGAAGCAGCCTGCATTGTGTGTCTTGCGGTGTGTTGAGAAGAACTCGCTGATCTCGGGATCAACTTCGTATCCGTTATCGGAACATGCCTTCTCTGCCATACGGATTCCGCCGTAAGGCTGAAGTGAACGCTTGAAAGGCTTGTCTGTCTGGAAACCTACGATGGTCTCCTTGCTCTTGTCAAGGTATCCGGGGCCATGTGAAGTGATGGTAGAGATGACCTTCGTGTCCATATCAAGGACTCCGCCGTTCTCTCTTTCCTTCTTCTGAAGGTCAAGTACCATGTTCCACAGGTCTTTTGTGTTCTGTGTAGGTCCTGCGAGGAAAGAATCATCTCCGTCATACGGAGTGTAATTCTTCTGGATGAAGTCACGAACATTGACTTCCGTCTCCCACTTGCCGCCTACGAAACCATTCCATTCTGATCTCATTTGCAATGCCTCCTATAATAAATTTGTAAAAAATGCTGAATCCGCCTCGCGGATATTGCGTAATTTGGTAATTGTTATTATAGATTGCAGATTGTATACACGTCAAGGCAGATATCTGTATTTTTTTTCGTACAAATTGCCGTATTTTTGGGCAATCTGTCAATGGCGGGGCCCGCGGTGTTTTATTTCCTGCGGGAGCCAGACGCTTTATGAAAAATCAGTGAACTCGCTTCGCTCTTCTTGACGGACAGAAGCAAAGATGCTAACCTTACAGATGCTTATTTGTAGATCGTTTTATGGAGGTACAGATCATGGAGATCACAAAAGATATGACTATAGGCGAGATCATCGTCAACAAGCCGGAGGTTGCTCCGATACTTATGGAGGCAGGAATGCACTGTCTCGGATGTCCGTCAGCACAGGGCGAGTCCCTTGAGGAGGCTGCAATGGTCCACGGAATGGACATTGACACTCTCATGGAGAAGATCGCGGCACTTGCCTGATCCTTGTTATCGGCGCTGAAATGGCCCGGGGGGACGGAGTCAGCGGTCCATTTTTGAAAATGGACCACTGACTCCGTCCCCCCGGGCCATTTCTATGCTTTTTTATGAGAGAAGCGTTTCTATCGCTTTGTCCTCGATGATGCAGTTGCCGTGCTCTTCAAAGAAAGCCTCTGATGCAGGCGTGGACCTTTCCATGGAGCCGTATTCCGACAGGACGTTGCATATCCTGTTGAACTCCTCTGTCGTATGCTCACCCTTTGAAAGTGCGAGGACATAGCAGTCATCCGCCTCATCATGGTAAAGTGAGCTTCTGCCACGGTAGAACTTGGATACAACTCCTGCGGCCTTTATGACATCGGCAAGCGTATCAAACGCAAACGCCCTTGAAAGCTCTATGGCGGCATTTGCCTGCTCGATGAGCTTTTCCTTCGCTTCCTCGAGAAGCTCGGGATTTTTGGATACTTCCTGTGAGAGCTTCCTGAACAGGTCTAAGACCTCCGGCATCTCCTCGGAAACGGACCTGAAAAGCTCAGATATCACATCATCCTCTTCGTCCCTGATGTTGGGCGCAAAGTTGGCAAATCTTGTGTCAAGCTCGTCGGGGTCTTCAACTTTAGTGATAATGAGTATGATGGACTCAGATGAAAGAGGAATAGCCTCGATCATAAGAGGTATATCGTTTGCTTCAAATCCAAGTTCATAAGAGGCCTGCTGCATCATGTCCCGGAACAGTGTCTTCGCCTTTTCGGTCCCGTAGGCAAGCTCCGAGAGCTTCAGCTGCCTGTCGGCAAGATCCGCCTTTGTCAGTGTGCATCTTATCTGATGCTCGTTAACGCGTTCCAGTTTCATGTCTCCACCTCCCATCTTCTGAAATGGTCTTATCAAGTTATATATCGGAATACATTCCTTGTCAAATTATATGTAAATATTGATAAGAATCGTCTCCTTGTTTTGTCATTAAATGTTTACATTTGGTTAACAATTTCCGCGGCTTCGCGAAAATCCCTCTGTTACTGATGTTCCGGCCCCTCCGTGTATGCCGGATGCTCTCTGCCACAGCATGTGGTACTTGCCAGATCTCCCTCTTTCGGCTAAAGTCGGAATCAGGATCGCTCCTTCGCAATAAGCGGCGAAAGGAGGGTAGTGCAATATCATATTTCTTATATATATTGTAAGATATATGTCTGTTTTTTTCCAGTGAATTTACTGTGACGACAGTTGTTCACCACTTCAGGAGTTTTCTGATCGGGTATTCCCCGAAACATTCAAGTTTAATCATTAGACAGCTCCCCGATGATAATGTATTTTTGTCCAAGCCAAGATTCAGCGGGCCATAGCCCGAAGCATTACCGCACGCAAGGAGTGTTCCCTCAGATGAATTGTATCACTGTACCTGACAGTATATGCGGGTACCTTCAGATGGCGGCAGGGCTTCCCGCCAAAATAAAATGAGTTACCCTATACCGCAATACGGACTGTCCTGCCGCTTTATCACTGTCCGCCGGAAGGCATGTAATAATCATCCATCAGCATGAATGCCTCTTCTGTTCCGAAGGCAAGCTGCCATGCCGCAACACCGCCTATCTCATGGGCTTTCATTACCTCAAGCTTTGCCTGGAGCGATCTTACGTCCTCGAGCCATATCTTGTTCGTATTGCCGCCCGAAGACCATTCTGCATAATTCTGTCCGGTCTGATCATCCCACTCGGCTGTGGCTCCTGCCGATGCGACCGTATCAGCTCCCTTGGCCATGGGAAGCGCCTGGACATCAACGATATTGTTGTTCTCATCCACCGTCCAGTACCTGACATAGAACGGCAGCGCGTTAATTATCTTTTCCTTCGGCACTTCTTCAAGTGTCTTTTCTATTCCCTCAAGGACAAACTCAATAGATGCGACCGAGCCCGCCTCTTCGGATGCGGCCGTATGCTCGTCATATCCCATGATTATCACGTAGTCCGCGAAAATCCCCTGCTCCTCGCGGTCATAGTGCTTTGTGTATTCCTTCGGAACGTAATTGTCTACCGATACCACCAGTCCCTTTTCATGGGCCTTTAAGCAGAATTCCCTTATGAACTGCACATACGGGCCTCCGGCTTCGGGTGCAAGCGATTCGAAGTCGAGGTTGATGCCGTCAAGTCCGTACTGAGCTGCATACCCGAGCAGCTGCTCCGTCATATATGCCCTCTTTTCGGGATCTGAGAGGACTTCCGTTGTGCTTATATCGGGATGGGTCAGATTGCTGAAGAGCCCCCAGACCTTTATGCCCTTTGAATGGCATTTTTCCACATACGCCGATGATGCCAGGGATTCCACGGTCCCCTCGTCATCCGCGACCGAAAACCATGTCGGCGATATGACATTTATGTACTGCAGGAACTTTTCATTGTCCTTAAGTGCCGAGTCAGACACATCACCCGTGACATTGTGCCATGCAAGGACAACGGGTTTTGAATAATCCGCAACTGGCGTCACCGTTATCGGGGCCACATCATTTACGGGGGTAAGCGGCCTGTCATATTTTTCTCCGAGGGACTTCGTCTCGATATATCCCGTGATAAGATCCTCGGACATGACCTTCATCCACTTCTCATTTTCGGATTCAACTATGGTCACGCTGCTTCCCTTGCGGAGTTCCTTGAGCACTTCCCCCTTCTTGTCGGCCTCCGTTCTTATGGCCACATCATCATCTTTCACATCGGCTGCGACTTCGGTTCCCCAATCGGTCCGTACAAGTACGCGGTAGGGCTCTCCGGAGCCTCCAAACAGCCTGTATTCGAAATTAGTGAACACCCTGACATAGTCAAGGCAGATCATCAGCTCATCGCCATTCTTGTAGCATATTACATATCCCGCCTGGGTGCCGTTTCCCTCAAGGGAATAATACTGCTCATCGGGAACCGCGGAATATACGCCGTCACCCGTGGTATATAAGAGGCGTCCGCTTGACTCTTCCCAGTAGAAATTGTCATTATAGCGCTCTAATACCGATGTGTAAGGGACATAAAGCTTCCCGTCCTTTACCGTGATCTTCTCATCGGTCACCTCACAGTTCTCAACAACCGATGCGGTACTGTCCGAAGTCATCTTAAAATACTTCTTCAGGTCTGCCTTCTGGGTGGAATAGCCCCAGTCGTCGAACAGTCCCGTCCCTTTTGCGACCAGCAGAATTATGCCGATAAGGGCCATTGCGACCACTACCGGCAGGACTGCCTGTAATATCTTTCTTCTGCGCTTCCTCCTGCGCCTTGCTTCCCTTGAGCTGTTGTACATCTCTTTCCTTTCCACGGGTTCCTCCCATCCTCCGGATGGGTCCCTCCTACCTGCATTCACCAAGGTCGCTCGCCGATCTGAGTCCTGCTCCGCAGGATCCGGCGAGCGGTGCAGCCAGGTTCCTCCCATCCTCCGGATGGGTCCCTCCTACCTGCATTTATCCCATATTCTGTGCTTCAACAAGTCCCTTTCCGCCGTATATCTCGCGGAGCTTGGGCTTTTCGATCTTGCCCGTGGGGTTGCGGGGGATATCTGCGAAAATGATCTTATGCGGCCTTTTGTATCTCGGAAGGGCCATGCAGAATTCGTTCATCTCTTCTTCGGTCACCACATAGTCCTTCTTGAGCTCGATTATCGCACAGCTAACCTCTCCGAGCCTCTTATCCGGAATGCCTATTACGGCAGCGTCATGTACCGCATCATTCGTGCGCAGGAAATCCTCGATCTGTACCGGATATATATTCTCACCGCCGCTTATTATGACGTCCTTCTTACGGTCAACGAGCATTATGAACCCGTCCTCGTCCTCGGTCGCCATGTCTCCCGTATAAAGCCATCCATCGCAGAGCACTTCTTTTGTGGACTTGGGATCATGGTAATAGCATTCCATGACGCCGGGGCCTTTCACGGCAAGTTCTCCGACTTCGCCGGGCTTTACCGGCTCATGCTTCTCATCCACGATCTTCGTTTCCCATCCATAACCGGCCTTGCCGATGCATCCGACCTTATGTATGTTCTCGACCCCAAGATGCACGCATCCTGGCCCTATCGACTCGGAAAGTCCGTAGTTCGTATCGTACTGATGGTTCGGGAATATCTCCTTCCATTTCTTTATCAGGCTTCTCGGTACCGGCTGAGCGCCTATATGCATGAGCCTCCACTGGTCAAGCTTATAATCCGCAAGGTTTACCCTGCCGCTCTCGATCGCCTCCAAGATATCCTGTGCCCAGGGCACGAGCAGCCATACTATAGTGCACTGCTCATCCGATACTGCCGACAGTATGGTCTCGGGGCTCGTTCCCTGAAGAAGTACGGCCTTTGATGCCGAGAGCAGGCTTCCGAACCAGTGCATTTTCGCACCCGTATGGTAGAGAGGCGGGATCAGCAGGAACACATCATCCCTTCCCTGGCCGTGATGGTTCTGCTCGCACGCTGCGGAATGCATGAGGGAACGGTGCTTGTGAAGTATAGCCTTCGGAAATCCTGTCGTTCCGGATGAAAAATAGATAGCCGCCTCATCATCATCGGTGATCTCTATATCAGGGCGCGCACTTGAGCAGTTTGCGACAGCCTCCTTGTAATCATCGGCAAATGTCGGGCAGTTGTCACCCACATATATGAGAAGGCGCTTTTTTGAGAGCTCGTCACATATCTCCTCGATCCTGCCGATGAACTCGGGACCGAATACCAGGACGTCTATCTGTGCCAGCTTGGCGCAGTACATTATCTCATCCGAAGAATATCTGAAGTTGAACGGTACGACCGTCGCCCCAGTCTTCAGAACACCGAAATAGACCGGCAGCCACTCAAGGCAGTTCATCATTATGATGCCTACCTTATGGCCCCTCTTTATGCCCATAGACATGAGATAGTTCGCGAAGCGGTTGGCTTTCTCGTCAAAAACCGACCAGGTGATCTCCCTGCGGTATGATTCCTTCTTAGTGCTTTCTATAAGTTCATATTCCTTCCAGGTTACGCGCCTTACCTCCTTGATCTTGGGGTTGATCTCAACAAGCGCAACATCGTTCGGGTACTGGTCGGCATTTCGTTCAAGAAGCTTCGTTATTGGCATGATATTTCCTCCGATCGTTCATATTGTTCTATGCCGCTTTAGCGCTATAACGCGTTTAAGCATTCAAGCAACAGTTTATATTCTACGCCCGTAATTGTCAAACATCTGCTTTCTTATGATCCGCTTCAGGCGGCACGGTAAGAATGGGGCATGAAAAAGAGGGTGCCATGCACCCTCTTCTGTTTTCAGATATCGATCCCGGCGGCATGGCGCCGCAGTGCTCATTCGGCTTTTGAAAGAGCTTCATTGATCACCTTATCCCATTCGCTGTATGGACGCGATCCGACAAGGGGCGGCATGAGCAGGTTCCCTGAAGAGTCAACGAAAAATGTTGTAGGAACTGCGGTGATGTTCTCATATGCCATGAGTTCCTCGCTTCCGATGAGGAGCGGATACTCAACCCCTGTCTCATCCGCGATAGCTAACGCATCATCGATGACCTCATCCTGGATGTTCCCGCTTCCGTCAATGATATCAACGGTCATTCCTATTATCTCAAAGCCCTTGTCCTTATAAGCTTTTTCGATCTCCGCAAGGTCCGGCATCTCATTTATGCACGGTCCGCAGAAAGTCCCCCAGAAGTTTATCATCGTTACCTTATTCTTGGAAACGACATCTCCGAGGCGTACATCATTCTTGTCAAGATCAGCGACCATCATGTCCATGATCTCGGCTTCTTCTGCTTTTACGGTCTCTTCTGATGATCCCGTATCCTGCGAAGCTTCGGGTTCTGTCTCCTGTTCATCTGATGCATCAGCCACAGATCCCGTATCCTCTGTGCTTTCCTGAGAATCCTCCTGAAGGCTGTCTTCGATCACGGACGCCTCCTGCTTTGGATTTTCGGCAGGGTCCTGCACCATAGCGGCACCGCAGCCGGTGAGCATCAACGCAATCGCTATTGCAATTGAAGCGGATATGTGTTTCTTCTTCATTTTATCCTCCAACAGAACCGCTATCACCGGTTCTTCTTTACGTCACATTATTATACTTCAAACAGGCAGAAAAGATAATTAAGGTATTTATCAATTACGTATACGCACACCATAATTTAGCTTTTTACCTGTTCCGTCATTTAAATGTACCTTGACATTAGCAGATCCGCCTCTTACACCATAAAGAATTATATTATACCAATATCCTCCGTCGGTACTCTGTTCACAATATCCGCTATAGCCTGCTCCCAGAATTTTGGGATTGCTCGAGACTGCCGATATCGTTCCAACATATCTGTCACAGTATACCCAATTAGGTTCCCATCTTTCATAGGTTAGCACTTTAGCCGGGGGCTGCACAAAGAACGATAACGTACCGGTATAGCCGGTTTTATCCGTCGTTATGCCAGTAACTTTCAGTTCAATGATGGAATCTCTATCATATCCTGCCTTCTCAAGGCCTCTTTCCCATTTGCTCTGAGCAACCGAAACTTTCCCGTCTTTTATCGACACAGCATCCTTAACGTGATCGGTAATATCCCTTGTGCCTGGATTAAATCCGATTATCTGATTGGTATCCTCATAAAATTTAAATGTCACCCCTCCATACGCTTTCCATGTATAATCAATCTTCTTTACTGACGGCATTCCATAAGCGTTTCCTATGGCGGGGTATATTATCCTTGTTCTTCCGGTAGCAAGCGTCTGATCATTGTCATTCGGGGTAAGTGTTAAGCTCGATGCAGGATTGATGACCCTGACTGTTAAGCTCGCGGATTTTTTTGAACCGTCGGTCATCTTGCATGTAAGCTTTACGCTGCCCTCCTTAAGGGCCGTGAGCGTAGCGGTGCCATTCCCTGACACATTCACTGTCCCGGCTTTGTCACATGTCCATTCCACATCATCGGTCTTAGCGGAACCGTTCATAAGAGCGTTCAGCTTCAGGATATTTTCTGCGTATGTGCTGTCAGGCAGGTTTACCGAATATATCTGTACGGCCTTCAGAACTCCCTTTTTGTCATACTCGTATGATGCCCGTAAATTTGATCCATCCGCCTTAACTATCGCGACAGATGATGCTTTTGTCTTTACGGTAAATGCTTTAGAGGAGGACGCTCCTCCTTCGGCAGCTGCCTTAACTGTAAATGATCCACCTTTAACATTATTTCCGACAGACACCTTACCGGTTCCGTCAATCGTGACAGCAGGATCAGTGCTCTCGATCGTCCAGGTGACATTTTTGCTGTCCACATCCGAAGGTACAAGCTGTGCCTTGAACGTTACCGCTGATCCCGGTGCTATAGCACTCTGGCCTGTGATCTTGACCGCATCGGGAAGCCTTGACACATTAACATTACAGGTTGCGGTTTTTTTTGAGCCGTCGAGGAACTTTAACGTGACAGCTGCCTTTCCTTTTCCGGTGGCCTTGACCGTCACCGTTCCGCCGGCTTCGCTTTTTATCTTAACTACTTTTTCGTTGCTGCTTATCCATTCATGTTTGTAATCATTTATATTAACCGGATTTCCCTGATTGTCCGTCAGTTCGGAAACCGAAACGGCGGCCTCCGTCCCATTATTAAGCTTGTACGTCAGCGAAACCGATGTTTTATCCAGCTTAGCCTTTCCTATAGGAGCAGGCTTTCTCTCTGTTAGGTCTGCAGTCCTGACAGTCAGTGACGCTGCATCGCTCACAGTACCGCACTCGCTCACGGATACTGCCTTTACCGTCACGTTTGTATCACTCGGGAACCTATCAAGGGATATGGATCCGTCATATACATCTCCGGCAACTATCTCGCCGTCCTTTAACGCGGGAGTCTTTCCGTCAGTCGTGTATATTATATAGTCCGTTCCGTACAGTGAATCGGTAAGGGGGCTTTCTATCTTTACATAGGAACCGGCTCCGACACCCTTGTCCGGCCTGTCAATTTTTATGTTGTTCTTATCATATGCGGTTATGACAGGAGCTGTCTTATCGGAAGCAAACAGGTTGTAGGCATTCACAATGCCCCTTCCTATGCTGGATGATGAGGCCTTGGTCGCACCGGCCTTGAGGATCGTCTCCATCCTATGGGGACCCGGATTGCCGAATTTGCTCATATAAAGGGCAACAACACCTGATACAACGGGCGTTGCCATCGAGGTTCCGCTCATCACCTCATACCCGCCCGGTACTGTCGACATTATATGCGACCCCGGAGCCGCGATATCCACCCATGCACCGAAGTTTGAAAACTCCGACCTTGCACCGTATCTGTCCACGGAAGCCACACAGATGACATTATTGCAGGCCGCCGGATAGTGAAAACTGTCTGTATCATCATTTCCCGCAGCTGCTATAAGAGTTACGCCCTTTTTATATGCATAATCTATAGCATCCTGAAGTCTGTCGTATGATCCGTCTCCCCATCCCCCAAGGCTCATGCTGGCCAGATCTGCCCCGTTATCAGCTGCAAGATGAAGGGCATTGACAAGATCTGCGTACATGAAAGAATCGGAATCCCCAAACACATTAAGTGAAAGTATTGAGACTCCCGGTGCTATGCCGGCACCGCCTTTACCGTTATTAAGGGAAGCAGCTATTATCCCGGCGCAGTGGGTTCCATGGGTCTGGCCTGCTGCCGGGGCAGGTGTGATGCCGGGAACCTGTATGTATGTCACGCGTCCTGCAAGGTCCTCATGAGTTGAATCCACGCCGGTATCTATCACGGCAACTTTTATATTACTATCACCCGTTGTGGCAGACCATGCCCCATAGGAGTCAACCATCTCATGCTGCCACTGGTATTCATCCGGATTGAGAGTATTCTTAAGATACGGATCGGCATTATTGAGTATCGGTGCCACTCCCTGTGCCGGATCCCCGTGTACCCAGTCCTTGTAGGCTGCGGCCGAGGGCATTTCAAACCCGCCCATAAAGGAATCATCTGTCTCATGCCCTACGGGCTCATTCAGGTGAACGATATAGTTTGCCTCTACAACCGGAAGTCCAAGATTTTCATCAAGACCTGCCCTTACCGCTTCGGCGACGCTTATATCACCGCTAAGCCTTGCGACACCCATTTCATATGAAAAACTGATAAGTTCTGCATTATATGCTTCAGCTATAATTTCCGCCTGATCCTCATCCTCGGCGTAGAACAGTATCTCATCCTCGACGTAGTCATAGCCTGCCGTCTTTCTGTCAAAAGAACCTGCCACATCCCTTTTGTTCATCTCTGACCTGGAATTGCGGTTCTTCTCACTCTCCTCATACCCTTCAGGCATTCCTTTAAGGCCATAAGGAAGCGAGGCATTCTCGGACGAGATAGCCTCCTCTCCGGACTCATCGGCCTCTGAACTGTCCTCTGTCAGAGTTTCCTCTGTCTCTGTTCCGCCTTCTGACACAGGCCCTGCCGTTTCGGCCAATACCCCAACGGGTGATGATACTGCAAGAACCGCTGCCAGCAGAATGCTTAACATCCATCTTTTTTTCATAGCGACTGTCTCCCTGTCTAAACCAAATATTCAATCCGTGATCCATGGCCATCTTATAAATTCGGGATGCTTTACCGCACATAATTCGGAGCAGTCATAAACCTTACAGGCCATGTTAAGAAAAATCAATAGCAATAGTAGATAAATATTAACCTTCCTGCCCCTGTCCTGTCAACAAAAGAGGCCAGAAAAAGAGGCCCAAAAGTCATTTCGCAAGATGCTTTAACAGATGTTGTTTTCGTTGACATTGAATGTTATATCGATATAAAATAATCCCATCTATGAAGTTTAGAGGGATAATCACGGAAGGAGACTGTACAATATGAGGAATTGGGTTAGCAGAATTGTAGCACTGCTCCTTGCAGTATGTGTGACAGTGTGCTGCAACGGAAGCATCGTATTTGCTTTCGAAGAAGACTACGGCACGATCATTGAAAACGCTGAATCATCTGAAGCCGTTGTTGTGGATGCTGATGAAACTGTAGCTGCATCCGAAGATGCGGATGATGACATGACCGCCGGGGAAGAATCGGACAAAATGGCAGATTCCGGAGAAGAACTCACAGATGAAGTTCCGGATGTAATAACGGAGCCCGCTGATGAGATCACAGATGAGCTCAATGGAATAGCGGAGGACGTTGATGAGCCCACAGAGGAGGACGTGGAGGATACAGAAGAAGATATTGATTCTTTCATGACTGCTCCCATACCCGAGCTTGATGATGACCAGCTGAAAAATACCGAACTCCTTGAAAAGGAGCTCAAAAAGCTTGAGAAGCTGACTCCGGATGATGATTATGTTCCGAATGAGGCGGTATTTTTGGCCGACTCCGAGGAAGAAGCCCTGATGATCGCTGACAGCTATGGCGCTGAGCTTGAACATTATGACATGGGCGTGGCTACAATATGCTGGCCTGATAAAAAAGTAGGCGATGCATTTCAGGATATAGTTGATGACGTCGACCTTGTCCTTGAAGCAAAAGACAGAGTCGAATCCGCCGGTTACAGTACGTTCTGCCTTGCAACGGTTCAAAAAACAGATAAACAGCTCTTTGAGAGGATGAAGGATATTGATGTTGAGAATATTCCTGATACTCTTGTTGAGCCAAACCATATCTCACACATTTTCTCCGTTAATCCGTCAAATGATCCCCTGTATACCGGAAGTAATCCGGGGGATACAACAAAGCAGTGGTTCCACGCGGCTGTCAATTCAGCTGCCGCATGGTCTATGGCGGATGGAAGCGGTGTTACGGTTGCAGTCATCGATACAGGTATAGATACATCAAACAATGACCTGAGAGACTCTTCGCACCCTGATCATATTGAAGCACTCTGGTCGAGCGATATTTATTCACCAGGCGAAGATGATAACGGTCACGGCAGCCACTGCTGTGGAATAGTTGCTGCTCTTGACAACACTGTCGGAGGGCTGGGAATCGCCCCCAATGCAAAGATCATCTCAATAAAGGCGGCTAACTACAGGGGGCAGCTGAGAGATGCCGATATCAATAAGGCCATAAGCATGGCTATTGAACGGAATGTCGACATCATCAGCATGAGCTTTGGAGGGCCCAGCCCCAGCAGCGCTACGGAAAAACTGCTGAAAAAAGCTGTTGATAACGGGATCACATGCATTGCCGCGGCGGGGAATGATTCGACAAATGAACCCGCGTATCCCGGCGCCTATGATTGTACTGTCTGTGTCGGGGCGATCGATCCTTATGCCGATGGCAGATACGCTCTCGCAAAATATTCCAACTGGGGAAGATGGGTGGATATAGCTGCCCCGGGTTCGCAAATATTGTCGACAGTGCCGGGCGGTTATGGTGTTATGGACGGAACTTCTATGGCAACTCCCCTTGTAGCTGGCGTTGCGGCACTGATCAAATCCGCACATCCTGACTATAGCCCCGAGCAGATTAGGAATGCCCTTCTTAATTCATCTCCTGATAAGGTATATGAATACAGTTACCATCTCATGTACCGCGGTGTTGATGCGGCAGCTGCGATCAATGCATCAACCTCCACTCCAAAAGAGATCACCGGGCCGGAGTTCATAGATGATTCAGGGCTTAATTTACCGTCAATATCCATTCCGGGAGGCCATGCCCTCACACTGGGTGTTGGAGACAGCGTCAGTATCGCGCAGGGAAAAAGTGTTACAATAGGTGCCGTGCTTCTTCCGGCAGACAAGACCAAAATACAGTATTCCTGTAAGGGAGATGAGGGTATATCTGTTACTTCTAAAGGCTTGATAAAAGTTGCAAGGACCGCCGCGGTGGGCTCTTCTGCTGTTGTCACTGCCACATGGAAAGACCTCAGTGCAGAAACCACCGTTACCGTAATAGAAGGGTCGTCAATCCTTTCAGATAAGTTTATCGTTAAAAAGAGTCACAACGAGGATCTTTCCGTTGCAAAGGATGTTGGCCGTAATTATGTTGAACTGTCCGTTGAACCGGCAGATGCTTCAGCATACTACCGTTACACGGTTTCCGGCAAGAACGCCGCACTGTTCGAAAACCGTTCCACAACCATAGTGGCAAAAGGTAACACCCCGGTAAAACTCTACGCCGCAGCAAACGGCAGCGTCACGGTTACGGCTTTTTCCACCGATGGGTCAGGAAAAAAAGCCACTGAGAAGGTTATATGCTTCACTCCGATTACCGGTATTGATATTACATATTCCGGTGTTCCAATTAAAAATACCATACATATGGCTCCCGGGGCAAAACTCAAGCTCGGAACGAACGTGTATGGAACAAGTGTATCGGCTGTTTCCGGAAAAGTGAACTATACCTGGGAAACGACATCCGGATCAGAGAATATCGTAAATAAAGGAATAATATCAACACCCAGGAATTCATTGGGAAAGAGTTATACGGTCAAGGTCAGTGCAGAAAACAATGGTTATACAAAGTCTGCTTCGCTGAATGTTATAGTTGACAAGGCGGAAAAGATTAAGAAACTTGGCTGGTGGTGGAGAGTTTGGGGAAGTAACAAGTACTTCAATGCATATCCATCTGCATATGTACATTTTGAAGGATCTTTGGGCGGTGAATTGGACATTGAAGAAATCATCAATAATTATGATCTGGCTCCACTCGGATTCTATACCACGCCATCCAAAGGCAACCCTTCATATGAATCATACGATCTAAACAGTGGAAATTTCGTGGTTTCCGTAGCACCTGATAAAATCTCGCACGTTCAATACGGCGATTACGGAATAAAGAAATTCACGCCCACAACAAGAGGAAAATACAAGGTCGTTTTTTCTGCATTGGATGGATCCGGAAAGACCGCTTCAATAGATGTTGTG
>JAILRP010000069.1 GCA_024698075.1 Lachnospiraceae bacterium | reverse complement strand
AAGGCGGCCAGGATCGCCGACAGGACCTATACTGGAAGGCCTATAAAGCTTACTGCCAGGGAGCTCAGGTCCCTCCTCTATACGACCGATAAGAAGACCAAAGAGAAGACATACCTTGTCCCCGGGACAGACTTTGAAGTGCTCGGCTACAGTGGCAACACCAAGGCCGGGAAGGCATCGGTAACCCTGAAAGGGAAAGGCAGCTGCGGCGGGATCCGGACATTAACATTCAGGATCAGGCCCGCAAAACGGAGCATAATCGACATCCTGTTCGGAAAGAGATGAGGCTGTAGCTGCCAAGTGTGTCAAGGGGACGGTTCTTTTGACACATATGTTGTCAGATGTGTCAAAAGAACCGTCCCCTTGACACACTCCCTTGACAATGTACGGCAAATATTATATCATCCCTTTAGTGCGTTGCGCTTTAACGCGTCAAAGTAATAAAAAGAAAGGGATAAGGTATAATATCATGCTGATCAAGATCACACTTCTGATTCTGTTCTTTGCCGTTATGATCCTCATCGGTTTTGCCTCCAAGAAGAGCGCGAAGGACGTTAACGGTTTTGTTCTCGGAGGACGTAACGTAGGCCCTTGGCTTACCGCTTTCGCATACGGAACGTCTTATTTTTCATCCGTTGTGTTCGTCGGATATGCGGGACAGTTCGGATGGAAATACGGACTCGCTTCAACTTGGATAGGAATAGGAAATGCAGTCATAGGCTCGCTCATGGCATGGGTTGTCCTCGGACGAAGGACAAGGGTCATGACCAACCATCTGACATCAGCGACGATGCCGGAATTCTTCTCGAAGAGATTTGAAAGCCACTCGCTGAAGATAGCTTCATCGGTCATCATATTCGTATTCCTGATCCCTTATACGGCATCCATATATAACGGATTATCAAGACTTTTCTCGATGGCGTTTTCAATCCCCTATGAAGCATGCATAATCGTGATGGCGCTTCTGACCGCGGTATATGTTATCGTCGGCGGATATGTGGCGACCGCGTGGAATGATTTTGTGCAGGGCATGATAATGCTTGCCGGGATCGTGCTCGTTATCGCAGCGGTCCTTAACGGCAAGGGCGGATTTATGAATGCGGTAATGGCTCTTTCGCAGATAGAGAGCGATGTGCCCCAGACGATGGGACAGCCCGGAGCATTCGCATCATTCTTCGGAACCGATCCCGCGGGACTTGTCGGAGTCATAATCCTTACTTCGCTCGGAACATGGGGACTGCCTCAGATGGTCCACAAATTCTATGCGATAAAGGACGAAGCAAGCGTAAAATCAGGAACCGTGATCTCAACCGTATTTGCGATAGTGGTTGCAGGCGGCACGTATTTTCTCGGAGGATTCACAAGGCTGTTTGACGATCCCTCGCTTTACAGGGAAGACGGCAGCATGATGTTTGACGCCGTAATGCCCCATATGCTTTCATACCTTCCCGATATCCTCATTGGAGTCACTGTCGTGCTCGTGCTCTCGGCTTCGATGTCGACGCTTTCATCACTTGTCCTGACATCGAGCTCGACGCTCACGCTCGACCTTATCAAGGACCTGTTCGCTAAGGACATGGAAGAGAAAAAGCAGGTGCTGACCATGCGCGTGTTCATCGGTGTGTTCATCGTCATCTCAGTTGTGATCGCGCTCAATCCTCCCACGTTCATCGCACAACTCATGGGCATATCCTGGGGTGCACTCGCAGGCGCCTTCCTCGGCCCGTTCGTATATGCGCTCTATGACCCGAAGACCACGAAGATAGCTGTATGGACCAGCTTTGCTGCCGGTGTCGGCATCACTGTCCTCAACATGTTCTTCAGCTTCTTCTCATCACCGATAGTCGCCGGTGCTGTCGCAATGATAGTATCGCTTGTGATCGTTCCGATCGTGAGCAGGATAACGCCGCAGCTTTCGGATGCATCAAAGGAAGCAATCTTCTCATGCTACACGCAGACCGTTGTCGTATCGAAGAAGAATTCGCTTGAGGAATAGGAGCAAAAACCTGAAGAACCGTCCACCTGTCTGTGGAAATGTGTTATAATACCCTTTAATACGGTTCTGAAAGGAAGCAGTTATGAGTGATACAAAAAAGATCATGATGCTGGGAAATGAAGCCATCGCCCGCGGAGCCTACGAGGCCGGCGTCAAGGTGAGCGCTGCATATCCCGGAACTCCGAGTACGGAGATCAGTGAAAACCTGGTGCAGTACGGCGATGTCCTGTACTGCGAATGGTCACCGAATGAGAAGGTGGCAACGGAAGTCGCAATAGGCGCATCCATGGCGGGTGTGCGCTCCATGTGCTCTATGAAGCATGTCGGTGTGAACGTTGCGGCAGACCCGCTGTTCACGGTCTCATACATAGGTGTGACAGGAGGCCTTGTAATGGTGGCGGCCGACGACCCGGGAATGTATTCCTCGCAGAATGAGCAGGATACGAGAATGGTCGCGAGGGCTGCGCACGTTCCGGTGCTTGAGCCTTCCGATTCACAGGAAGCCAAGGATTTTGTGAAGGCCGCATATGAGATCAGCGAAAAATATGACACGCCCGTCATAGTCCGTACGACGACACGTCTTGCACATTCGCAGGGAATGGTGGCACTTGAGGATAGGACTGACGTGCCCGACAAGACATATGAAAGGGATATCGCCAAGCGCGTCATGATGCCCGCAATGGCCAAAAAGCGGCATCTCGTCGTCGAGGACCGCGAGAAGCGTCTTGAAGCCGATGCATGCACCATGCCCATAAACAGGGTGGAGATGCGGGATACGAAGATCGGCATCATTGCAAGCGGGATCCCTTACCAGTATGTGCGCGAGGCTGTGCCCGAAGCAAGCGTTTTAAAGCTCGGAATGGTCAATCCGCTTCCGAGGAAGCTCATAGAAGACTTCGCAAAGAAAGTTGATAAACTCTACATAGTCGAGGAACTCGATCCGCTGACGGAACTTCAGGTAAGATCCTGGGGCATTGACTGCATAGGAAAAGAGATCTTCACGGTTCAGGGCGAATACAGTGCGAACATGATAAGGTCCGCCATACTCGGGCAGAAGACCGATGCAAAATCACCCGCGCAGGTTCCGAACCGCCCGCCCATACTCTGCCCCGGATGCCCGCACAGAAGCGTATATACGGTTCTTAACAAGCTTAAGATACATGCGGCCGGAGACATCGGATGCTACACCCTCGGAGCGGTGGCGCCCCTGTCCGTCATTGACACAACGGTGTGCATGGGCTCATCCATATCGACGCTTCACGGCATGGAGAAGGCAAAGGGAAAAGATTATATCAAAAACTGGGTGGCGGTGATCGGAGATTCCACGTTCATGCATACCGGCATCAATTCCCTCATGAACATGTTCTACAACCAGTCCACAGAGACGGTCATCATACTCGACAATTCAACGACCGGGATGACCGGACACCAGGATCATGCCGCAACGGGCAAAACGCTCATGGGAGAAGTGGTCCCGGCGATAAACATCAGCAGGCTCTGCAGTGCCATAGGGATAAAGAACGTCACCGAGGTCGATGCTTTTGACATAGTGTCCCTTGAAAAAATCATTAAGGAATACGTTGCATCCGACGATCTTAGCGTCATCATCACAAAGTCTCCATGCGTGATGCTGAACCAGAGGCCGGTAACGCACAAATGCGCGTCGGATCCCGAAAAATGCAGGAAGTGCGGCATGTGCTTAAAGCCCGGATGCCCTGCGGTGACAAAGCGTGAGGACGGAACGATAGCGATCGACGATACGCTCTGCAACGGATGTGACCTCTGCAAGAGCTTATGCAAGTTCGACGCGATCACGGATGTGCCGTTATAAATAACAGTGTTATTTATTGCCGGGATTTTCCGGGACGGGACAGTACATATGAGTTTTATCAGCGATTAAGATATACGGGAGCAGTTAAATGGAAACCAAGAACATAATGATAGTAGGTGTAGGCGGACAGGGTACGCTTCTTACCAGCCGCGTCCTCGGAGGCGTGATGCTTGACGGGGGATATGAGGTCAAGATGAGCGAAGTTCATGGAATGGCTCAGAGAGGCGGATCGGTAGTGACTTTCGTCCGGTACGGCGATGAAGTTTTTGAGCCGATCGTTGAAGAGGGATGTGCGGACCTGCTCATTGCCTTTGAACGCCTTGAAGCGCTCAGGTATGCACATTATCTGAAAAAGGACGGGATCATCATCGTTAACGACCAGAGGATGGATCCGATGCCTGTTGTGATGGGTGCGGAGAAGTATCCCGAAAACATAATCGAGGAGCTTTCAAAGGAACATAAGGTCATCGCGGTCGATGCACTTTCGGAGGCAAGGGAGCTTGGAAATACCAAGGTCTTCAACGTGGTGATTTTAGGTGTTGCCGCAAAGGCCATGGAGTTTACAAAAGAGCAGTGGAATGCGGTGATAGAACGTGTGGTAAAGCCGAAGTTTGTCGAGATAAACAAGAAGGCCTTTGAACTCGGATTTGAAAAGGCAGTCTGATCGCTACCCCGTGGATGATCCGTTGACGGATTCTGAATGGCTGCCATATGCAGCAGGAGGAGAAAAATGATCTGGAATGAGACCAAGGAATGCATGAGCGCAGATGAGAAGCTTACACTTCAGAGTGCAAGGCTTGTCAAGCTGGTTGACAGGGTGTACCACAACGTTGAGTTCTACAGGAAGAGGATGCAGTCTGTCGGGATCGAGCCGGGAGACATCACGGGGATCGAAGATCTGAAGAAACTCCCCTACACGACCAAGAACGACCTTAGGGACAATTATCCGTTCGGACTGTTTGCGGTCCCGAGGGAGCAGATAGTGAGGGTGCATGCGTCAAGCGGCACGACCGGAAAGGCAACTGTTGTCGGTTATACCAGACGTGATATCGATATCTGGGCGGAATGCGTCGCAAGATGTCTTGCCGGGGCAGGAGTCACTTCCAAGGATATAATCCAGGTGGCATACGGATACGGACTTTTCACGGGCGGATTAGGTGCACATTACGGTGCCGAGTTCATGGGAGCCACGGTAGTTCCTCAGTCAACGGGAAACACGAAGAAGCTGCTGACCATGATGAATGATTTCGGTGTGACCGCGATAGCCTGCACGCCTTCATATCTTCTGCACATCGCAGAGGTCGTGAAGGAACAGGGGATACTCGATGAGCTGAAGCTTCGGGTCGCGATATGCGGTGCGGAGCCGTGGACCGAAAACATGCGCCACATGATCGAAAAAGAGCTGAACATCAAGGCGTATGATATATACGGACTGTCGGAAGTCATGGGACCCGGTGTCGCATGCGACTGTGAATTCCATAAGGGCCTTCACGTGCATGACGACCATTTCTATCCCGAGATCATAGATCCCGAGACACTTGAGCCTGTCGGCGAGAACGTGACCGGAGAGCTCGTGTTCACGACGCTCACAAAAGAGGGGCTTCCCCTCATCAGATACAGGACAAAGGACCTTACGAGCATTGAGTACGGAACGTGCGAATGCGGACGTACGCAGCCGAGGATCCAGAAGTTCAAGGGCAGGAGCGATGACATGCTCATCATCCGCGGAGTCAATGTATTCCCGTCACAGGTTGAGGCAGCTCTTCTTGAGATGGGCGGGACCACACCGAATTACATGATGATCGTCGACAGGGTTGACCACCAGGATACGCTTGAGGTTCAGGTCGAGGTTGACGAGAGCTACTTCGATGACGAGATGAGAGGGCTTGAGAATCTCGCAGGCAAGATAGGGGGAGCGCTCAAGCAGGCGCTCGGACTTGCCGTTAAGGTCAGGCTCGTTGAACCGAAGACCCTTCCGAGATACGAAGGAAAATCGGTACACGTCATCGACAACAGGAAGTTAGAGTAAAATTCAGGCAGGGCCGAGCAGACCTTGTAACTGCAGGCAGGAGGGGCATTTTTCGTGATGGAGGAGGTACGTACATGGCAGTCAAGCAGGTAACGGTTTTTATAGGAAATAAAGAAGGACGGATAGAAAAAGTCACTGAAGTCCTGAAGGACAACAGCATCAACATCAGCTCGCTCTCGCTTGCGGAATCGGTTGATTTCGGGCTGCTCCGGCTGATAGTGTCGGATCCTGAGAAGGCAAAGGATGCACTTAAGGCAGAGGGACTTTCCGCAAGGCTTTCGGATGTCATAGCGGTCGAGATATCAAACGCACCGGGTTCGCTTCACGGACTCCTGACTGCGCTTGTTGAGTTCAACATAGAATATATGTATGTGCTCTCGAGTGCCGAGACGGCATCCATGATAATGAAGATCAAGGACTATGAGAGTGCCGAAGCGGTGATAAGAAAAAGCGGTTTCAGGGTGCTTGCCCAGAGCGAGATCTGAAATATGTACTGTCTGAAATGACTTTTGCGAGGCCGGAGGTGCTGATGGTGTCAGCGCTTTCAGCCTCATGATTTTTTGCAGGGATCATTTGGCGTGTTGTATTGTTAAGGCCGGCCCCGCCGGCGTGAATAGGGAAAGGGAGAAAGAGATGAAGATCGCGATCTTAGGATACGGGAACCTCGCAAGGGGAGTTGAGTGTGCAGTCAGCCAGAATGCGGACATGGAACTTAAGTATGTGTTTACGAGAAGGGATCCGTCATCGGTGAAGACGGCATCGGGCGTCCCCGCAAAGAATGTAAGCGAGATCACACAGTACAGGGATGAGATCGATGTTTTGGTGATATGCGGCGGATCTGCAACGGACCTTCCGGAGATGACTCCGAAGTACGCGAAGGATTTTAACGTCATAGACAGTTTTGACACGCATGCGCGCATACCGGAGCACTTCGCGAAGGTAGACAGTGCCGCGAAGGCAGGCGGTAACGTAGCGCTCATATCATGCGGATGGGATCCGGGAATGTTCTCGCTCCTGCGCCTATACGGGAATGCGATCCTTCCCGAGGGAAAAGATTACACGTTCTGGGGACGCGGCGTCAGCCAGGGGCATTCTGATGCGATAAGGCGCATAGAGGGTGTGGCTGATGCAAAGCAGTATACCGTTCCCGTTGAGAGCGCCCTTGCATCGGTAAGGGCCGGTGAGGACCCTGAGCTTACAACAAGGCAGAAACACACGAGGGAATGCTTCGTGGTCGCAAAGGAAGGTGCTGACCTGTCCGCGATCGAGCAGTCGATAAAGACCATGCCCAACTATTTTGACGAATATGATACGACGGTCCATTTCATAAGCCGTGAGGAATTTGAACGCGACCACAGGGAAATGCCGCACGGCGGAAGCGTGTTCCGTACCGGTGCTACCGGGGCCGGCAGGGAGCACAGGCATGTCATCGAATACAGCCTGAAGCTTGATTCGAATCCCGAGTTTACCGCATCGGTGCTCCTTGCATATGCACGCGCAATCTTCCGCTTGAAGAGCGAAGGAAAGACCGGCTGCATGACGGTGTTTGACATTGCGCCTGCATACCTCCTGCCGATGAGCGCGGAAGAGGTCAGGGCACACCTTTTGTGATGATCACTTAAACCGTTCCGGAATGAGCCGGAAGGTCTGTAAGCAGAGAAGGAAGGAGAGACAATATGCCGTTCATAGATTCAAAAGTAAGCATCAAGATAACCGACGAACAGGAAAAGGAACTTAAGAGCAGGCTGGGCCGGGCCATATCGATAATACCCGGCAAGAGCGAGAGCTGGCTTATGGCAGGCTTTGAGGATGATTATCATCTGTACTTTGCGGGTGATGACAGCGAACCTGTGGCATTCGTTGAGGTAAGGCTGTTCGGAGGCCCTAACAAAGATGCGTTTTCGAGGATGACCGCAGAGATCACGAAAATATTCGGAGAGGTGCTCGGAATTGCACCCGACAGGATGTACATCAAATATTCGGCAACGCCTGACTGGGGATGGAACGGGAGCAATTTCTGATGGGACTTCCGTCACACGCCTCCCTTGAGGATGCCGTAAGAGGATGCTTTGGAAACAGTATCCGCATAGAGTCGGAAATGCGAGCCTTCGGCGGCGATATCAATGACACAGAGGTGCTGGATCTTTCGGATGGCCAAAGGGTATTCGTAAAAATGAACACCCCCGGAAACATCGCATTTTTTGACGCGGAGGAAGAGGGGCTTGGTGCTATAGCAGCGACAGGCACGATAAGGACACCGAAACTCCTGGCCAAAGGAACGGACAGAAAACGCGGCGTATCCTTTCTGATGATGGAGCTCATAGAGAAAGGGATGCCGGATAAAGAAACATGGCATGACATGGGACATGAATATGCCATGATGCATCTTGCCGATACCGGAGAGTTTGTACCGGGCGGACGCTTCGGATTTGCCCGCGATAATTTCATCGGGGCGTCAAAGCAGGTGAACACGCCATCGGACAGCTGGGTTGATTTTTACCGGAGCAGAAGGCTTGAGGTGCAGATAAGGATGGCAGGGAATGCACTGGCACCTTACATGAAGGATGTACTGCGGCTCCTTGACAGGCTCGGAGATATCCTGACGGAGCCGGAAAGGCCGTCCCTTCTTCACGGAGACATGTGGGGAGGGAACCATCTTGTGGATAAGAACGGGCAGGCAGTGCTCATCGATCCCGCTGCATATGTCGGACATGCCGAGGCGGACATGGCGATGACGGAAATGTTCGGAAGCATGCCCCATGATTTTTACAGGGGATATCATGAAATGATACCGGAGGATGACGGATACAGGGACAGGAAAGACCTTTACAACCTGTACCATTATCTCAACCATTTCAACCTGTTTGCCGGCCATTATCTGCAGGCATCTGTGCAGATTATCAGACGTTATGCATGATCATTACGGAAAATAATACCCGTTCGTCAAAATATATGATATTATTATGGAGTTGGACGGCCATATAATACGGCGCCGGACAGAAGGAGGCTTTTAGATGGAAGAGACAATGAAGGATTTTGAGAAGGAGCTTGAGGATTCATACAGCCTTATGGGAGACGGAGTTCACGATACCGATTCCCTTCTGGCATGGAAGAAGGCTGAAGAGCTGAAAGCATCTCAGGAAAATATTACCGTTACGGTCACAGGGATCGTAAAGGGCGGAGTCGTTGCTGACTTTGAGGGCATGAGGGCGTTCATCCCCACATCAAAGCTGTCACTTGACCGCATAAACGACTGCAATCCGTTCCTCGGAAAAGAGATCGAGGTCAGGGTTTCCGAAGCCAAGATGGATGAGGACAAGCTGATCCTGTCCGCAAAGGAGATACTGAAGGAACAAAAAGAGCTGAGCCGCAAGCAGAAGATGTCAGATGTCAAGGTTGGCCAGGTATTCCACGGCACAGTTGCCACGATCAAAGAATACGGCGCATTTATCGATTTAGGTGACGGACTCTCAGGCCTTGTCCATGTCTCACAGATATCACACGAGAGAGTCAAATTCCCCGGCGATGTCCTCAAGGAAGGGCAGGAAGTCGATGTGAAAGTCATCGAAATCAAGGATGGAAAGATATCCCTTTCAATGAAGGCCCTCATCGAAAATCCCGAAGAGCCCTCCGCGGAAGAAGCTCCCATCAAGCTTCCCGAAGCCGAAGGCATAGGCACATCCCTCGGCGACCTCCTCAAAGGCATCAAACTGTAATGCCTCCCGGGGCCTGTCAGGGGTCCATTTTCTGATATTGTTTAAAAGTACGGCCACCGGCAGACGGTGGCCGCTTTTCGTCTAAATGTCATCTACAGGTGTGTTATTCAGCTATAGTCAACTGAAGGCGCGGAACTGATTTTCCGACTGATGGTAATGTTATACTGTCAAAGATCAACCCCGCGACTGTTAATTGTATCTGAATTGCTATATTATTTTATATAGCCGTTAATGATGATTCCGGAACCCACGAAATGGATGATCAGATAATCATAGGTATAATAGCCACATTTGCCATTTTTATAATTGTTTTTGTCCTTGCTGCCGTCTTCCGGCCTGCCCGAATCGAGCTTCCGGAAAAGCGCGCGGGAAGGCTTGGGGAAAGGTTTGCCAGAACTCTTATCAGGGAGATCCTTGTGCAGGAAGATATCCTTCTTGCAAATGTCCACCTGGCTGCGGATGACAAGGAAACGGAACTTGACAATGTCGTAATAAACAGCCACGGGGTCTTTATAATCGAAGTCAAGAATTATAATGGCGAGCTGTTCGGGGACGAAGATGACCGTGAATGGATAAAGAACAATACAACACCTGCCGGTTCCGTCTGCCAGGCAAAGATAAAGAACCCTATAAAACAGGTCAGGCGTCAGATATATATCCTGTCGAGGTACCTGAAGGAGCGCGGCATTGATGTCCGGATAGACGGCTGCGTGTTCTTTGCCCAAGGGAACAGTCCGGTAAATTCGGATCTGGTGGTAAATACACAGGCAGACATAGAAGAGAAGATACATATGGACTCGAAGGTGAAGCTTTCGCCTGAAGTGCAGGAGCAGATTACCGGAGCGCTTACAGAAGGGGAAAAAGATGAAACGCTATAATACAGTGATCTTTGACATGGACGGCACGGTCCTAAATACGCTTGATGACCTTGCAGACTCAGTAAACTATGTCCTTGCTAAGTTTGGAATGCCTGAAAGAAGACCGGATGAATACAGGCAGTTCTTCGGAAACGGAATAAAACATGCGCTTACATGTGCAGTGCCGCCGCTGACGGCGGATGACACCATCGAGGAGATGCTCCCGTATTTCAGGGAACATTACAACAAACATTGCCTGGATAAGACGCGGCCATATGACGGCATCATTGAACTGATGAAAATCCTGAAGGATAAAGGGTATAAAATGGCAATAGTCTCGAACAAGATAGATTCTGCCGTAAAGGAGCTGAATGACAGATTCTTTTCAGATTATGTTTCCATAGCTGTGGGAGAGAGGCCGGGGATAAGCAGAAAGCCTGCTCCTGACATGGTTCTTGCAGCCCTGGGGGAGCTTGGTTCATCAAGTGAAGAGGCTGTGTATGTCGGGGATTCGGAAGTAGATATCCGGACTGCGGCCAATTCAGGCCTTTCATGTATAGCTGTTCTCTGGGGCTTCCGAAGCAGGGACCAGCTCATAAAATGCGGTGCCACAACATTTGCTTCAAACCCATCTGAAGTCGTGGATTTACTTGGCTGAACCGGTAATGGACCCCTGACTCCGTCCCCGGGGGCCATTTCTTATGAGATGACTTCCCTGATCAGTGCAAGAAGCCTGTCATTGTCGGCGGGGTTCATGAAGCAGATGCGGAAGTAGCTGTTGTCAAGATACGTAAATGTAGAGCAGTTTCTTATCATCATATTGCTGCGTATCGCTCTGTCAAAGAGGATGTCGGCATCGGCATTCTCTTTTTCTATGCGGCAGAGGACAAAGTTGGCGGCAGGCTCGTAAACCTTAAGCCCCGGGATCGCGCGGAGTGCCTCGGTGACCCGACGCCTTTCACTGAAGATGAGCTCCTTTGTGGCTGCGATGTATTCCGTATCCGAAAACATTATCCTGCCGGCCGTTTCCGCAATGGATGTGACCGTCCAGGGATCCTTGATGGACGAGATGTCTGACAGGAGCCCCTGATTACCGCATATGGCATAGCCGAGCCTCAGGCCTGGGGCAGCAAAAAACTTGGACACGCCGCGCAGCAGGCAGATATTGTCATAGTCGGCCGTAAGAGCGACACAGCTGATCTCGTCATATTTTTCGGCAAATTCCACATATGTCTCATCGACCATAACGTAGATGCCATATGACCTGCAGGCATCGAGGATGCGCCGTATGTCATCCCTTGTGGCGGCAGTTGAGGTCGGGTTGTTCGGATTGCACATGATGAGCATGTCGACCGAACGGTCAAGGCTGTCGATGAGCGCATCGGCATCGAGCTTAAAATCATCCTTCTCCTTCAGGGGAAAATAAGCGGAAGATGCACCTGAAAGCGAGAGCTCACGCTCATACTCTGAGTAGGTGGGGCCGATGAGCAGAGCCTTTTTCGGCCCGACTGTGCGGATGAAAAGAGTGATGAGCTCTGTAGATCCGTTGCCGACAAGGATGTTTTCCGGCACCGTCCCGCAGTACCCGGCGATCACGCCGCGCAGGTCCGTATAATCCCTGTCGGGATATGAGGTTATGACATCAAGATGGTAGGGCAGCTCGCGCCGGAGCTTTCCGGATATCCCGAGCGGGTTGACGTTGGCTGAAAAGCTTATGATGTCCTCCTTGCGGATGCCGTATAAACGCTCTATTTTCTCAAGGTCGCTGCCATGAAAACTGTCCCTGTGCTTCAGCATATTTTATTGCACCTCTTCTGCTAATAAGCTATAATTATTCTGTATGCTAATGTGCCCAAAGTATATCACTTGGGCAACATCGCGTCAAAAAATTCTGAGAAAATCCTACGAAAGGCGGTGAATACGGTGCGGGCGGTAATCGACAGGTGTGCTGACGGTTTCTTTGACTATGACTGCGGGAAACTTCTTTTTTCCACGGCCAGGATCGAAGCCGACATGCCGAAGGGGCAGCTGTTCGAGGGAAGCTTCACACTGTCTTCCGAAGACGGGAGGGATTTTACCGCTACAATATATACGTCCAGCATGCGTCTCGTATGCAGGAACGACCATGTCGATGATGAACCGTCTGCAACCATACATTATGTATTCGATTCGACGGGACTCGAGAGCGGAGACGTCGTAAAAGGCGACATCCAGGTCGTATCGAATGCGGGAGAGTATTACCTTCCGTTCGTGTTCTCCGTTTCCTACGGGATAGTCCAGAGCTCGCTCGGCAATGTCAGGAACCTGTTCCACTTTACCAACCAGGCACAGGTCAACTGGGAAGAGGCCGTAGAGCTTTTTTATTCTCCGGTATTTCCGCAGGTGTTCGGCGGCAATGACAGGATACATTACGACAAGTACAGGGGCCTTTCGAACATTCCGGGCAATTCACAGGCCGTGGATGATTTTCTCGTGGCTATCAATAAGAAGCGTCCGGTCGAGTATTCGGTCGACAGGACGCACTATGAATACACCGATGTTTCGGATGATCTTGAATGCGAGCTTCTCCTTCACAAGTCAACATGGGGGAACATTGAGGCAAAGATCACAAGCGACGTTCCTTTCATCAGGATAGAGAAGGAAGAGATCGGAGCCGATGATTTTGTCGGCAACGACCATATGATGAAGTTCACGATAATCGGAGACAGGCTCCATGAAGGCCGCAACTTCGGAACGATCACCGTAAGCTCGGCAAACAGCTGCGTGGACATAAACATCATCGCAAGGCATAGGGCGAGGGTCAACGCGAAGAGGGTCGAGCGCCGCGAGAAGAGAAACCTTACGCTGCGGCTCATGCGGCAGTATGTTGATTTCCGCATGAAGAAGACCAATGTCGGAAGCTGGGTGAGGGAGTCGATGAAGATCGTGGAACGCATGAATTCCCTCGATGACAAAAATCCCGTCTCCAGGCTCTACCAGGCGCAGCTTCTTGTGGTGCAGAGGCGCGAGAATGAAGCCAAATGGGTGCTCGAGCATGTTGAGAACGAGATGAACATCGCCGAATGCCCTGACAGGGTGAAGGCATATTTCATGTACCTTACAACACTCGTGAACCGGAGCGATGAATACATAAACGAGACTGCAGCAAAGGTGAACGCTCTGTTCACGGCCAACCCGGACAGCTTCGAGATACTGTGGACGCTGCTCTATCTTGACGAAAACCTTACGGACAATGCTTCGCGCAAGATCACCCTGATAGAAAAGATGTTTGAAGGCGGATGCACATCCCCCGTCATGTACATAGAGGCGTACAACTTCTTCGTCGCCAATCCGGAAAAGTTCAGCAAGCTCTCTGCGTTCGAGATACAGGTGCTCCTGTTTGCGGCGAAGATGGACATAATGGACGCAGAGCTTTTAAAGCAGCTGATGTATCTTGCCGGAAGGCAGAGGGATTACGATCCGCTGCTGTATTCGCTCCTGTGCATGTGCTATGACTTATCAGGCGATGAGGGCCTCGTTGAAGTCATATCGACGCTCCTCATCAAGGGGAACATATCCGGACCGAAGTATTTCAGGTGGTTTGACAGAGCCGTCAGGATGCAGCTGCGCATTACCAGGCTTTACGAGTATTATATGTATTCCGTTCCGTCCGATTACGACGGGCTGATACCGAGGTCGGTGCTCATGTACTTCGGATTCAGGAACGACATGAACTATCACAGGATAGCGCTGCTGTATGCCAACCTCATAGCCCACAAGAGGGAATATGCCGACACTTACGACACATACCGCGAACACATGCAGGTATTTGCCGTTGAGCAGATAGAGCAGGAACACATCGACGGAAACATTGCCAAGGTTTATGAGGACGTGCTGTTCTTAGAGATGATCAAGCCCGAGATGGCGAGGCATCTTGCAAAGATCCTGTTTGCATATGAAGTGAAGATCAACGATCCCGAGGCCAAGAATGTTGTGCTCGTGCAGTCACAGTTCGAGGGCGAGCTCGTGTTCAAGATCGAGAACGGATATGCATACCCTACCATATATTCCGGGGAGTTCACCCTGTTTACTGAGGACTCCGCAAAGAGGCGCAGGATCATCGACGGCTCAAACGTCAGAAAGCTCATGAACGAAGCGGTGTTCATGCAGTCCATAAGATATTATGTGCTCGACAACGTATATTTTGACATGTACCTGTGCGAGGGCAGGAAGCATTACGTCACGGTCGACGATTCGAACGTCGAGTTCTGCCGTGAGCTTGCCGAGTCGGAGCTTGTCTGCGAATACTACAAGCGCGACATCAGGATGGCACTCATACAGTATTACTATGACAATGACCAGGTAACTACGCTCGATGAGTTCCTGATGAACATGAATGTAAAAGTCCTTTCCGCCAAGGACAGGGCTAGCGTGGTGAAGTTCATGACCAGGCGGGGCATGTTTGAAAAGGCATATCAGATCCTGTCCATATACGGCACAGAGGAGATCGCCGCCAAGGACTGCGTCGGCGTGTGCAGCCACATGATACAGGAAAATGACAAGACACCCGACACGCTCCTCATCAAGCTCTGTTATTTTGCGTTTGAGAACGGTAAGTATGATGAGGTGCTGCTGCGCTACCTCGTGGAGAATTTCAACGGGCTGACAAAGCAGCTGAGGAACATATGGAAGGCCGCAAGGGGTTTTGACGTGGACACATTCCCGCTCATGGAAAGGCTTATCATACAGATGCTCTACACCCACACGACTGTCGGTGAGAAGGAGGAGATATTCGAGGAGTACAGCAGGGCCTGCACCGGGACAAAGGTCATGCTCGCATACCTGTCGTACTGTTCATTTGAATATTTCGCCAAGGAAAGGCTTACCGATCCGCGCGTGTTCGAGCACATAACGGAACTGTACCGGCTCGGAGAGAAGATAAATGATGCGTGCAAGCTCGCGCTCTTAAAGTATTATTCCGAGGAAAAGCAGCTCCAGACGGAAAAAGTCAAGGCGATGCTGAAGGAGTTCTTAGTCGACTTCATGCACAGGAACACGTACTTCAGGTTCTTCTCGAAATATGCGGATCTTGTGCCGGAGATATCGGATTATCTTGACAAGACGATCATAGAATACAGGACCAATCCGAGCAACAGGGTCATGCTCCACTACATACTCGAGAACGGACAGGATGAGGACGAGAGCTACCATACGGAAGAAATGAGGAACATGTTCGGCGGAGTCTTTACACGGGAGTTCATTCTCTTCTTCGGTGAAAATCTCCAGTATTACATCACTGAGGAGCAGAACGGGAAAGAGCTCCTGACCGCGAGCGATTCGCTGTCGGTAAGCGACACGAGCGACTCACATGTCGAATCGAGATACACGATGCTGAACGACATGGTCGTATCCCGCACCGTCAAGGATGACAACACGTTGCTCGACATCATGCGCGAATATGTCGAGGCGGATTCCTTTGCGCACAGGGTATTCAAACTCAGATAAGGAAAAAGATGTCAGCTAAATACATACTCGGCTATGATCTGAACGACTCCATGTCGCAGATAAGCTATTTTGAACTGAATGAAACCGTTCCGGAAACGGTCGCGAGCGATGACGATGAAGAACGCCTCGGCATTCCCACGGTGCTGTCAAAGCGCAGGGGAGTGGCGCAGTGGGAATTCGGAAACGCAGCGATTAAGGCTTCGGAGGCCGGGAACGCAACGCTTGTGGACAATCTCCTGAGCTTTGCGTCTGCAGGCGCGAGGATCGAGATAGAGGGCGAGGCATATGATGCAACGGACCTTCTGATCCTGTTCGTCAGAAGGTCGCTGAACCTCCTGTCCATGGTCCTGTCTCCTTCGGAAGTGGAATACATGATAATCACCGTGGCAACCCTTGAGGGGCGTCTTGTGGATGTCGTCGAGCGGATCGCCAATTCAATGCCCGTGCCAAGGGAGAAGATAATAATACAGACATATGAGGAAAGCATCTACTATTACATGATCCATCAGCCCGCGGACCTCTGGGAAAAGGATGTTTCGGTGTTCGACTATTCCGCTTCGCATCTTCGGGCATATGAACTCTGGATGAACAGGGGAACGACACCGGTCGTCGCATTTGTCGACAGGACTGATTTTAAAGAGATCAAGATGCCCAAATACATGATGAAGGAAGAGGAGTCGATGGAGAAGGCAGACAGGATCGACGAACTCGTCCTTCAGACCGCGCATGACTATTTTGCCAACGGAAATGTCGGAACCGTCTTCCTTCTCGGAGAAGGATTCGAAGGCGGATGGTGCAGCAAGACGCTGAAGTTCATGTGCATGGGACGCCGCGTGTTCCAGGGAAGGAACATGTATTCCAAGGGCGCATGCTACTGCGGACATGACAAGGCGGCGCCATGTGACCTCAACAGGGAATATGTATTCTTAGGCCCCGACAAGCTTAAGTTCAATCTGGGCCTCAACATGGTCGTCGCGGGCGAGGAGGAATACATAGCCGTGGCGGATGCCGGCGAGAACTGGTATGATTCGGGAGTGACATATGATGTCGTCCTCGGAAACACGAAGACTGTTCCGCTGATCATGACGCCGCTCGACGGCAAGGGCGCGGAGAACATCGAGGTCGACCTTGCGGGACTGCCCGACAGGCCCGCGAAGGCATCACGGCTCCGCATCACGGTATCCTTCGAATCAGAGACAAGGATGAAGATAGAAGTAAAGGACATGGGATTCGGTGAGTTCTTCCCCTCTACGGGAAAAACATGGGAAAAGATCATCGAATTCCGATGAATGCAGGGAAGTACGGAAGTGGCAGCTGAAATGTACATGTGCCTCGGGGCACTTTCCACAACTCCATATTTTCTGTCAGGACTCGGCGTAAACATCTATTCAATGGATGAGCTGTGCTATTACCTGTGCGTTAATGCCTATATCCTTGACAATGACCTTATCGACGTCAGGCTGTGCGACTACATGCGCGACAACCTTGACATGGTCCCCCTTGCTAACAAGATACGCAAGATGATCAAGGAAAACCGCACACTCGGCGAGATGGTCACGACGATACTCATCGACACGAAATACTGCAATGAGGAAGAGATCGCCAGGATCAAGCAGATACTCGTTGACAATGCGTCGCTGTCATTCGCCGCGAAGCGGAAAGTCAGGGGCGACAACCTGCTTTGCGCAAACAAGTATCCTCGCGCGATCGAGGAATACCAGTACGTCCTGTCCGTTCTCGATAAGGATGAGGAACCCGAGCTCTACAGCTCGATACTCCATAACGTGGGGTGCGCATACGCGATGATGTTCCTGCTCGATAAAGCCGGCGAATATTTCAAGCAGGCTTATGAGATAGATGAGTCGAGGGAGAGTCTGGTGATGTACCTTGTCTGCCTGCGCCTGTCCGCCAAGAAGGAAGACTATGACAGGATAGTCGTCAGGAACGGATATGATGAGCGGATCGCGCTCGAGGCGGTCAGGATCATGACATCGGCAAGGGAGGCCCGGATAGACACTCCGTACGGCGACTCAATGAGAAAAATATTGGAACTCCACGATGCCGGCCGCATCTCGGAATGCTACAGGATCCTCGACAACACCCTCGAAAACTGGAAGCTGGAATACAGACGCTCAATGGAATAGGCAGGAAGGAGGGGCCCACGAAGTGGGAAGATCCCTTGCTGCACCGCTCGCCGCATCCGACGCAGTCGGATCTTGAATCGGCGATCAGTCCATGTTCAGAACGGAGATAGATCATGAAATTCATAAACTGGCTCAAAGACATACTTGGATTCGGAGAGGATGATTTTGACGACATAGAGATCAATTTCTCTTCTGAATCCGCCGAATCGCTCATGCAGTCACTGGCGAACGTGTCCCGCAAGAGGCGCACGCTCAACATGAACGACAAAGCCCAGCGTGAGCAGTATGTAAGGGAATACTGTGACATGATGGCGGTCGCATCGAAGGATGTTGACGCCCAGAAGGCAGAGTATCAGCAGGTGACCGAGCGGCTTGCCGACCTTGAGGAGCTTGACAAGCTTCCGGTGGCGGATAAGAGCCAGGTCAGGATAAGGGCCAAGAAGGTCCTTAAGATAGAGCAGGAGGAGAGCGGCTATACGCGTCCTGCCAAAAAGATAACGGAAGCACAGTACCGTGAGATGGAACGGCTTGCGAACGATATTCCCTCGGTCCTTGAGAAAATGGCTGAGGATGAGAAATACCAGATGGAAGTGCGCCGAGACCTCAATCTGCTCGAAGGTGAAAAAGGAGCCGTGGCATACCAGAGGAAAGAAGAACGCTCCCGGGCAAGGACCGCAAAGAACATCGCGTTCATTGCGATATTCGGTGCCGTAATGGCGGCAGCACTCCTGTTCGTGCTGAACCAGGCCATGCGTGTGGAAGTCGAGATGGGATTCATAATACTCGCGGGCGCCTTTGCCGTTGCACTCACCGCATCATTCGTCATGTACCAGAACGCACAGAGCGGTATATCGAGTGCCAACAGGAAACTGAACAAGGCTATAAGCGTACAGAACACCGTAAAGATAAAGTACGTCAACATCACGAATGTGCTCGACTATAATTATTCCAAGTACGGAGTCATGAACTCTCATGAGCTTGCATATATCTGGGAAAAATACAAAGAGGAGAAGGCTGCGCGCGAGCACGATACCGATGTGTCCGAGCGTATGGAGGAAGCAAGGTCGCAGCTGTACCAGGTACTGAAGCATTACCATATCAACGATCCTTCGGTATGGGTATATCAGCCCGGAGTCCTTGTATATGATGAGGAGGCAAAGGACACCAGGAAGCAGCTCATCGTCCAGCGCCAGAGACTGAAAAAGGGTATTGATTTCGAAATGTACAATTTAGAGACCGCGAAGAAGGAGCTTGAGGCCCTTGTCCGCGAATACCCGAAATACGCAGAAGATATAATTAATATTGTTGGGGAGTATGAATGATGCTTTAACAGTTACAAACTCTGCGCGAACTCATCCAGCATCTTTCCGACGCTCGGCGAGATCGATACGAACTCGCATCCGTAGCGGTAGCGCTCTTTATCGACGGCGGAGCTGCGGATGACGCGGACATCGGTGATTATCTGGGGAAATTCGGGAGAAAGTTCGATGTTGGCGATGAAATAATAGCCCACAGGGAGAATGCACTGCGAAACAAAACCGATCCCTTTTGATGATATGTCTATGACCTCGACATCAAGGTCAAGGTCCATGATCGTGTTTGTCTCTTCCTTATACAGATTGGAGATTGAAAGCTTGATCCCTATCGGAACACGCCTGTCGGAACGTTTCTCTTCCATGATGCCTCCCGGATGCTAAAATGATTTCCTGAATAATTTACCACATTTTCCCGCTGTGAACAAGTTCGGCAAGAAAGGTTTAAACAATGATAACAACAGTCATATTCGACATGGGAAATGTCCTTGTCCATTTCAGATGGAAGGAGCTTTTCCATGAAATGGGATTTGAAGGCGAAAAATTTGAGCGGCTCGCGGATGCGACAGTCCGCAATCCGATATGGAATGAGATAGACAGGGTTCCGTATACCGATGAGATGATGTACGAGGCTTTTGTAAAGAATGCCCCCGACCTTGAGCCGGAGATAAAGGAACTCATGGGCGACCGCTTTCAGGGTTTTCTCAAAAAGTTCGACTATACGGACGGATGGCTTGACGCGCTGAAATCAGCAGGCTACAGGATATGCATCCTTTCCAATTTCTCGAAAAAGGCTTTTGAGGAGAGCAGGGAGCTTGACTACGTGAAGAAGGCCGATATCGCGGTGATCTCCTATCAGGTGAGGATGATCAAGCCCGATCCCGCGATATACCGCTATCTGCTTGACACATACGGGATAGACCCGAAGGAAGCCGTGTTCATCGATGATAACGCGGACAACATAGCTGCGGCCGAAAAGCTCGGGATCACCGGAATACTGTTTACGGACAAAAGATCAGCGGATGAGCGGCTTTTGGAACTTGGAGTGAGATACTGAACATGATCTTTGTAAGGATTGCGGATGCCTACAGGATTTTTGCAAGGAAGCATCCGATAGCCTTTACCGGCATAAGTCTGATACTGGCCGTTATGTGGGCAACGGTGATAGTCCGCTTTTCGCGTGAGGATGCCGACATCTCGGGCGCGAGGTCTGCCAAGATCATCGTAGGCCTTGCCAACACCGTTGCGCCGTCTGCGGACATTACGCTGGAAAACTATGAATCCGTTCCCTTCCTGCACAACAGCGAGAGAGTGGTCAGAAAACTCGCGCACATGACGGAATATGCCATACTGGCCGTTCTAGAGATGTCTTTTCTGTTCGGGTTCAGGGACCTTCCGAGAAAATATACATATCTCTTTACGGTCATCAGCACGGGTGTCCTTGCGTTCATAGACGAAAAAAAGATCCAGACCATGACCGAAGGCAGGTATGGATCCTGGATCGATATAGGCATAGACATGCTGGCGGCTGTCATTGCTGTACGTCTTGTTTATCTTCTGACCGGGAAGTACCGCCGGAAGAAGATGTCCGGCTGACACCGGATGTATAGTAATCCTTGCGTCCGGAACGGTTCATGGCATATCTGTGAAGACATATGTACAGGTATGCAGCGACGGGGATGAAGATGGTGAGCGCCACGCATCCTTTGAACATCGTCATCGTGGCTGAGCTGTCGGCAAGTGAGAGTATGAAAGTCGCGACATACAGCCCGACCAGCAGGACCACACATATCACTGCGACTATCCGTTTTGTCTTTTCCATATCTTCCCCCTGATCTTATGAGACCACAACAATACTTCAGGCATCCTGAAGAAACCGCCATACAGTACCCATTATAATTAATTCCTGTTGATTTTGGAATACATTGGCTATATTATTATCTATATGATCTTCTTTGAACTCTACAGACAACTTGATATACGCCTTTTCCAGACCATATCGGCCATTGACCAGACATACGGATCATGTGCAAAGTATGTATTTGACGGGGATTCCCTTATTCTTCTCGGGGTGGACCATTCGGTGCGCCTGGACATATTGACCAAAGAAGTCAAGAAGGACAGCCCCATCAGGAACTGGGATATCGAGAGCGAGACGGTGATGTGGTTCGCGGAGGATTCGGCCGAGGCGGTGCTGATCAGGCTGATCAATGATGCATACCGCAAATGGATGCAGCTTGATGCGAACATCTCCGACGAATACTTTGCGATGGAGTTCGAGCAGGTCAACCAGATGCTCGCGGGATATGACCTGCGGATATTTGCCGACAGCTCGGGAATGTCGATCTTCCGGGCAGAAGTCACCGAAGGCGATGAGTTCACGTTCGAGCAGGCGGTCGGCATGATCATGGACATAGATGAGAACCGCATGGATGACGCGGGCATTTCCCGGCTCATCAGCGAGGCGCTTTATTTCAGGAAGCTCGACAGATATGAGGAGGCCGCGGTAAGGCTCGAGAAAGTCGTCCGCTACGTTGACCACAGGCTTCCGATTTATACCCAGACGGTCTTCACCCTTGCCGAAACGTATTACTTCATGGGCAATTACGAACGTGCGGTAATGCTGTATTACAGGGTGAACCTTGAATTCATCGAGGATGAGAATGATTTTTACCTTCATCTCGGCCATGCGCTCATCGATGAGAAGATGAAGAAATATGACAGGCACCTGAGGATATACTACCACAGCCTGATCGACATCGAGTTCGCGGACACGCACAGGCAGGCGGTTGCCGCTGCCAAGGCAAGCGTTTCCGAGGTTTTTGCCGAGTATGAGGCCACCTGCCTGGATATGGGGAAAAAGAAATATGCCGAGTTCAGGAACAGCCTCCCGGCAGGTGCGGATGAGATAGATGAGCTTCTCGAGGTATATGAAAAGCCCGAGGAGAGGGAGCAGGAAATACACAAGCAGTATGAGGGATTCATGCTGTCGGAGCCGAAGAAGGGTGCGGAACAGTCGGCCCTGTCGGTCAATGAGCGGCTGTCTGTCGCGCTTGACTTCTATCTGACGGGTGAATACCAGAAGGCGTTCGAAATGTACTGCCGCCTTGCTGCACAGGCGGATGAGAATTCCGATTTTTACACGTGGATACATCTGCAGCTTGCAAAGCTCTACTGCTTCTTTGACGAGCCCGGCAAATCCATTGAGGCCCTGGATAAATGCGATCCCGGAAGGTTCGGGATCGTCTACCGCATTGAGGATTTTCTCATACTGTACCAGCATACGCATATCGTTGCTGAGGATTTCGAAAGCGACGTCCGTTTCAGAAAGCTCGTCAGGGGACGCATGGATCCGTACTATGCTCAGTATGACAGGGAATACAACAGCCTTCTCAAGGACAGGAAGCTGATGCGAGCCTACAGGATATATGAGAAGGACTGCATCGATGATTCGAGATATGAGCTGAGGAGCATCCTGCGTGAGAGCAGGGATGCGGGAGAAGGATTCTTCTCAAGGCTTTTCGGAAAGCACAGGGAGGGCTGAAAGCCTATGCGCCTTTAAGCCTGCGCTTGTCTTCATACATCAGATGGTCTGCACGGTCGAATATGGCCGTCACATCGGAATCATTTTTGGGATCGTATTCAGACATCCCGACCGCGATGACGGGCCCCCTGCGGCCTTTTCTGTTCTCCTCGGAAATCCCGTGGAGTTTTTCTATAAGGTCATTTCTTGATTCAAAATCATCCCCGCTCAGGAAAATGGCAAATTCATCCCCGCCTATGCGGAATACGGGACTGTGGTCGAATATGTCGCACAGTATCTTGGCGGACGCCCTGATATGTTCGTCGCCGGCCTTATGTCCCTTTGTATCGTTGACCTTCTTGAGGTCGTTGATGTCGCAGACGGCGATCGCAAACGGACGGTGGTCCATTCCCTGATCCATGCTCGTCTGGACAGACTGCTCAAGCTCCGTAAAAGCGGTCTTGTTCCTCGTTCCGGTAAGTTCATCACGCCTTGCGAGCTCTTTTTCGGTATTGAGGGCGTGAAGATGCTCTTTTTCCTTGCGGACTTCTTCATCGATATTCTCGATTCCGATGATAAGATGCTGCCCGTCACTTGATTTTCGGGCTGAAAGCCTCGTGTGCTCTGACCTGTCATCGACTATCAGGCGGTATTCGAAATCAACCTGCTTGCGCCCCTCGAGGGAGGAGATAAGGTAGTCCCTGTCGATGACGGATATCATGCGCTCCCTGTCCTGCGGATGGATGCCCTGTGAAAGGCTTTTTACGGTATCACTGAAGAAATCATCCCCGGATTTCTGGACCTGAAGCCCGCCGTATATATCCTGTGACGAGTATCCGGTATAAGAACCGGTATCGATGTTCACATAGAAGATCACGTCATAGTTCGAGGCGAGGCTTTCGGCTATGCGGCTGAACGTGATGTGCGTCTTTTCTTTTTCCATGAGGCCGGTCTCGTCCGTCATGGTATCCTGGATGTCCTTGTCGCACAGGACAAAGTGCTTCCGGTCTTCCGACAGCATCACGACAAACCTGTAATACCTTGCCTCGTCACCGACCATTATCCTGTATTTGTAGGAGTAGGACTTCTTTCCCTGAAGGTTTCTCAGCATCGTATCCTTGTAGTACAAGCTCTCGGCGAAGTCCCGGTCATCGGGATGCGCGTACCGGCGCGCGTTCTCCCGCGTCTCACTGTAAAAATCCCTGCCTTCCTGCGGAACGTTCATTGAACGGTACTTTTCGCTTGCAGATATCTCCATGAACCGTCCGGTCTCAATGTTGATGTAGTAGATAGCCTCGTAATCTTCGGCAAGGCTTCCGGAGATCTGTGTATACCGCTCCTTCTCCTTCTGGGCATCGGCGGTGATCCTGTCCTGCTCGCGCTTCTCGTCTTCTTCGACAAAAACGTGTATCAGGCAGTTCGCAAAGAATACTCCGATCGTATAGAAGGGAGCAAAAGCGTCAAAAGACTGAAGGATTATGAAGACCGCCATCACCGCGCCTGAAACGCAGACGACCCTGTAATGGATCCTGTCCCTGCCTTCGGCCTTTATCGTGACGATGAGTGAGTAAACCGATACCATAAAGAAAAGGATCAGCTGCGAGATGAGCAGAATATATCTTCCCGGGCCGGGTGTATATTCGGTGTCTTTGCTGAACTCGAATATGACCGGATAGAAGAAGTTTCCGATAAGGCACACGATGACAAAGAAGAAGATCCCCCATCCCGCGGCCAGAAAAGCCCTTGCGCGGACCCCGTCCTTGCCGAGGTATGCGACGACAAAGCGTGTCCACAGAAGGACGGACAAAGCCATTGCTATGAAGAATATGGCCGTATCGGCATATGCAAGGACATAAAGCCTCCATTCGACCAGAAAACCCCACAGAAGATCGGCCACATAAAAAACGAGAATGGCATTGAGGAACTGCCTGTACCTGTACTGGGGCCCCGTTGCAGGCGCACTCCTTCCGTTCTTCAGTATGTCATAGTTTATTATCAGATGATGTATCAGCGCCAGGATACCGAAACTGGAATAGTACATTTTTTCCCTCCTAAATATGTTATAATACCACAAATGCACGCCGTTTGGGTGAAAATCAGGGAAAAAACCCATATGTGATCCACGGATGGCATACTGCGTGCATATTCTCATCAATATGTAATGACACGGCCCGGATATGCCGATATATTCTTATTATAGGTGTTTTTTTGGAGATGTTATGAAGAAAGCAGCAAAGATGATAAAAAACAGGATACTTCCCATATTTCTGATAATGGCGCTGGCCTCATATGTCCCGGCATATGCCTACGAGGCGGGCGATGACGGATATGAGGATGATGCCGGATATGAAGAAGCCGGATATGAGGATGATGCCTCATCCGGTGGGGAAGATGAGGCTTACGGCGCAGAACGCATGATGGAAGCGGCGGGATTCAGCATTCCCGAAGGGGACGGCTTCCTGACGGCCGGACAGCTCGAGTCCAAGCAGAACCTTGCAGAGCATATCGACGATCTGGAAGAGTGCGATGAGGGGCGGGACTATGCCGAGAACGAGATAGTCGTAATGGCGGAGGATGAAGAAGAGGCACTCTCTTATGCCGACGCTTTCAACGCCAGCCTTGTTTCGTACCAGTACGGGATGGCTCTCCTTAAGATGGAGCCGGCTGCCGAGGCCATGGAGGAATACGGCACCGATATGGTATGCATCGCAGCCGCTGTTTCGGCTGATGAGCATGTGATGCTTCCTGCGGCATGGCCCAATTATTATGATGAGTTTTTTGATATAGGTGAAGACTACAGCGAATTCACTGATTTTTCATATGAATATGACGACCCGATGCTTTCAAGGGAAAGTTCAAGGTATCAGTGGCACATTGAAACAATGGATGTCAACAGTGCATGGCGCGCGGGATACAAGGGCCAGGGGGTGACCGTTGCCGTAATAGACTCGGGCAGGACCGAACATGAGGATGTTGCGTGGACGGGCGCCGAAAGGATAGTTCCTGACGATGAAGAAACGTCATACGTGGTAACGGCCGACGCGGTCGAGGAAAAGGCGCACGGCACTTCGGTGTCAGGCCTCATCGGCGGAACGGCCGGCAACGGTAAAGGCGGAGCCGGAATAGCACCCGAATGCAGCATGTACATGATAAAAGTGGATAAGGACGGAAGCATAAGCACCTATGCGGAGTCAGTCGCCGTAAACAGGGCGGTCGAGATATATGGCGCAGATGTCATCAACATGAGCCTTGGAGGCGCACACTACGTTGAGTATTATGCAAAGAGCGTATGGTCCGCATACCAAAGCGGCGTGGCGGTCGTGTGCTCTGCGGGAAATGACGGCACGATGGCGGCCATGTACCCTGCATCATATCCGGGAGCCATTTCGGTTGCCGCAACGAACCGTTCGGATGAGAGAGCGTCATTTTCAAATTACGGATTTTCCGTAAGATACGGTTCGCCCGGATACAAGGTCTCAGCTCCTTCAAAATCAGGCTATTCCGTCATCGACGGAACATCTTTTTCCGCACCGGTCATCAGCGGGGTGATTGCCGTCATGCTGAGTTCCGGGAAGATAACGGGAGAAGGGAGCAGCCGGGTCGATGAGATCCTGAGGCTGCTTGACAGGAGCTGCCGGAAAGCATCGGGTGTCGGATGCGGGATACCTTCGGTCGGTGCCGCCCTCGGGCTTGACACGTCCTCTTCGGTCCCTTCGGAACCTTTCCCTGACACTAAGCCCGGCACATATCCGGAAGAGGAGATAACCGTTGGCCTTTATACGGAGAATTCCGGTTCGGCCCATGCAGACCTGATATTCTATTCTACAGACGGTAAAAAAGTCACTTTCAGCGGCGGCACACCTTCCGCAAACGCCACGCGTTATGACCCCGCCGAGCGGATCACCGTGGCAGGGCAGAGGACGACCGTGATCAATACGGTCGCCGTCAATCCTTCAAACGGAGCGGTGAGCGGCCAGGGCACATACAGATACATACTCGAACCCAAAGTTTCCGATATCGATATAAGCACGGATACCGGGCTCTTTAACGTATGTCCCAAAAGCTCGCTCTCATTCACTTCGAAAGTCATTCCGGACTATGCGCCTGACAATGCCGTCACCTATAAGATCACTGGATATCCCGAAGGTGTGCATGAACTGTCGGGGCTCACCGTCAGGGGAAACCGTGCATATGCCGACAAAAATGCGGTTCCGGGAGAATATGAGATAACCGCAAGGGCAGGCGACATCGAGAAAGTATTTTCGGTAACCGTTGACGCGCCCTCTAAGACGGTAAGCTCGATAACGACATCCAAAAAGAACGTTACGGTCTGGGCGGGCAGGTCCGTCAGCGTTTCCGTGAAGCTTCGTGTCACGGAAAACCGAAAAAACCATGCGGAGCCCGCTGAAGACTACAGCGTATGGTCTGTATCGGATCCGGGAATTGCCGCGGCGGATATAGACGGAAATACGCTTACGGTCAGCGGCATCCACGCGGGATCCGCCACTGTTAAAGGAGTTTCCGCGGACGGGACGAACAGAACCTGCACGATAGCTGTCACGGTCAGGCAGCTTCCCGAAGAGGTCCGGATAAGTGTTCCCTCGGGAAATGTCGAGAATGCGAGGGTCCCGGCCGGAATGGGCATGAAGCTCTCCGCGAAGGTGATGCCTGAAGATACATATAATAAAGCGGTAAAATGGTCGATCATCGGCCGGCCCGATGGAGCGGGCACCCTGACATCGGCAACGATCGGTGCCTCAACGGGGCTGTTTTCCGCGTCAAAAGCTGTTCCGGGCGTATACAAAGTCAGGGCTAAGGCAGCAGACAGGAGCAGTTCGGGAGAGGCGGTCTATTCGGACATTGACATAGAAGTATACGGGACGGCGGTCAGGAGCTTAAAGCTTGACAGGCGCAGGTGTGAGATATTCAGGGTCAGGAACGCCTACGGCTCGCCTGCAAGCTCAAGCGCGCAGGTTTTGCTCGAAGGAGGCAGCCCTGATTCGCTTATCGTTGAAAATCCGGCACCCGGGCTTGTAAGCGCGGATTTTGCTGAAAGAGACGGAAAGCTGTTCCTTGATGTGGCGGCGACCGGCGCATCCTCAGGAACAGCCAGGATAGCCGTAAAGACTGTCGACGGGAAGAAGTCAGCCGTGCTTTCGGTCACCGTGAGCAATCCCCCGGCATATCTCGAACTGTCCGTACCGGGAGGGTCATGCACGCATCTCGTAAAGGGAAGCAGCATGAAGCTTACCGCTAAGATAGGAGACGCATATGGGAAAGTGTCTCCGGACTCTTATAAACTCGTATGGTCGAGTTCCGCGCCCGAATATGTCAGCGTAAGCGCTGCAGGCGTTGTGAGCGCGCGGTCCGATGAGGGCAAGTCGGCGGTGATAACCGCGAGGTCTGCCAACGACGGAAAGCTGTCCGCGAGCATAACCATCGGTTCTTATGCAAATACCACATCCATAACGACAGATGGGCTGTGGAAGCGGATGAAGAGAATAAGTGACGGAAAATACTTCGGAGAATACATTGACCATATCGAGAACGGCCGTACCGCCTATATGTCGCTTGCGGCCGCAGGCAGATCCCCCGGGGCATACATATCCTCCCTTTCTTCTTCATATGCCTCCGTATCTTCAAGCGGTGAGGGACTGTACGTAAAATGGTCATCCGTAACGCGCGAGGAAGGAATGCCGAATTCGACGATCGCGCTTACCGCCAACAGTCCGGGCACATATTATGTGACAGTAAAGATGCGTGATAAAAGCTCTGTAACAAAAAGGATTAGGATTGTAGTCGAGTAGCTTCTGTGATAAAATATGAACGTTGGCGGCATCTGCTGCCGTTGTATGATCACCGGCTCCGCCGGATTCTAAGGAGGTTATCAGAATGGGTTTAATCAAGGCAATTGCTGGGGCTGCGGGAGGAGTAATGGCAGACCAGTGGAAAGAGTTTTTTTACTGCGAGGCTATCCCTGCGGACGTGATCGTCACAAAGGGTTCTAAGAAGGTTGACGGAAAACGTTCATCAAACACGAAGGGTTCAGACAATATCATCAGCAATGGTTCCGTCATTGCTGTAGCAGACGGACAGTGCATGCTGATCGTTGAGCAGGGCAAGGTCGTCGACATATGTGCCGAGCCCGGTGAGTTCGTTTATGATACATCAACAGAGCCCAGCATCTTTTACGGAAAGCTCTCCGATTCCATCGTTGAGACGTTCAAGCAGATCGGCAAGCGTTTCACATTCGGCGGGGACACCGGCAAGGATCAGCGTGTATACTATGTAAACACGAAGGAGATCCCCGGAAACAAGTACGGTACGGCCAATCCGGTACCGTTCCGCGTGGTTGATAAGAACATCGGGCTTGATGTTGACATCACGATCCGCTGCCACGGCGAGTATTCGTACAAGGTTGAGGATCCCATCCTGTTCTACACGAATGTAGCGGGAAATGTTACAGATACTTATAAGAGGGAGGAAATCGACGGACAGTTAAAGAGTGAGCTTCTTACCGCTCTCCAGCCCGCATTTGCGAAGATCTCGGAAATGGGCATCAGATACAGCGCACTTCCGGGACATACAGAGGAGATGTCACAGGCCCTCAACGAAGTACTTTCCAACAAGTGGGGAGATCTCCGCGGCATCAAGATCGTTTCCTTCGGTGTCAGCTCCGTGACTGCACCCGAAGACCAGGAGCAGATGATAAGAGACCTTCAGAAGGCAGCAGTCATGCGCGATCCGAGCATGGGAGCGGCTACTCTTGTAGGAGCTCAGGCAGATGCAATGAAGGCAGCTGCAAGCAATACATCAACAGGCCCTATGATGGCGTTCGCAGGAATGAACATGGCTGCCGGAGCAGGCGGCATGAACGCTTCACAGTTATACCAGATGGCAGGGGCTTCGGCTCAGGCAGCTCCGGCCCAGGCGGCTCCGGCTGCTGAAGGCGGCTGGAAATGTGAATGCGGAACGGTCAACACCGGCAAGTTCTGCAGCAACTGCGGAAAACCTCAGCCTGTACCTGCGGCAGAGTGGAAATGCGAATGCGGAACGGTAAATACCGGCAAGTTCTGCAGCAACTGCGGCAAGCCCGCACCTGCAGGCGAATGGACATGTGAATGCGGAGCGGTCAACACCGGCAAGTTCTGCAGCGCATGCGGAAAACCCAGACCGTGATTTACATATTATAGTTGACATTAAATTATCAGTCCCGAGGAACGTTGATTTCCTCGGGACTTTTTTAAAATTTGAGGTAGATTTTTATGTAAACGTGTGATAAAATATTCCAATAATGTGTAATTTTGCCTATTGATTAATGTCACTTATAAACCGATATATTATTCAGTAGTGTGTATTTTGCTTTATTACAAGGAGGAAGACCATGAACCTGAAGAAACTGGTTGCTGCACTGCTTGCAACGGCTATGGTGATGACATCATCGTCGTTCGTACAGATGGCAAATGCCGCGGAGCTTGCTGGCGACAGCACCGCTGCCGTCCAGGAGACAGAAGGTGCAGCCGTAAACGAGACGTTAGAGGCAGATGCTGACGCAGAAGCCGCAGCAGGCGAGACAGCAGAAACTGCAGATGCCGAAGCCGGCGGTGAGGAAGCCGAGAAGCCGGATGAAGCCGGCCTTTCGGAAAGCTCCGAGGATGCCGGGGACGTCATAGAGGATGCCGCCGGAGAAGAAGCCGTGGATGCCGTTCCGGATTCCGAAGAGGTAAAGGATGGCGATGAGGAAAAGGAAGCCGAAGAGGCTGAAAATGAAGGCGACGAATTTGAAGTCCGCCCGGATGATCCGAGTGAGGCTTTCAGCGCAGGAGGCGGAGTACTGTCGCTTGATGATGAGACAAAGCTTGCCGAAAGCGTTCTTCTTCCCGCAGGCGTTACCACGATCCCTGCAGGCATTTTTGATGCAGGAAGCCCTGCCGCAAATATCGTCAAGGAAATATGGTTCCTGGATGATGAGCTTACAACTATAGAAGAGGGTGCGTTCAAGGGAAATACCGTCATCGAGCAGGTAGGCATAGGAAAGGTGACGGATCTTGTCATAGAAGATGACGCATTTAACGGATGTACGAGCCTTTCAAGCTTATCTCTTGCCGGAGCGGTCGAAATAGGCAAAAACGCGTTCAAGTCTGCCAAGCTCCGCTCGGCGGATCTTTCGAAGGCTGTCATTATCGGAGACAATGCTTTCAACAGCTGCGGCTCGCTCAATAACGTAACCTGGGGAAAAGATATCATAACGATCGGAAACAGTGCATTCTACGGATGCTCGATGCAGACGATAAACCTCAGGAATCTGACGCTCCTTGCGGATACGGACAATGATCCGGATGCTTATCTTGGAGACAATGCTTTTGCAAGCAACAACTCCCTTACCAATGTGACGCTTCCGAAACATCTTACCGTACTTCCTTCAGGGATATTCATGAACTGCGTTAAGCTGTCTGCGGTTGCATTTGAAGAGGTTGACAGCGAGCATAATCTGCTCACCTCTGTCGGAAGCTATGCATTCAAAGGATGTTCGGCCCTTAAGGAGATAGAATTCGGACAGTTCGTCAATAAAGTAGACGGAGGCGCGTTTGAAGACTGTACAGAACTTATAAAGATCACATTCCGCGAACCCGAAGGAAACGTTGATATAAATGCAAACGCTGTTCCTCCGAGAACGGTTCCTCCTCAGAAGTGGGGTGTCATCAGAGGTAACGGAAGCGATAACCCGGCGATAAACAAAGTGAAGAAATACGCCGAGGACCTGGCCGGATGGAAATATGAGCCCATCAAGCTTTATTCGCTCAGGGGACATGTTGAGGAAGGAAACAAGAATACCTGCATCCCGAGAAAGCTCTACGCTTCAGAGGGAGAGAGGGTATATGTGGATGTATATCCCGACAACAAATATTCCCTTACACAGATCAGCATATGGGAGCACAGGGATAAGGCCGATGCAGTCCCGCTCAAGGAACTGAGCCTTGACAAGGGTGAGGAGGACTGCCTGTACGAGATAGAAAGTTCCGCCCATCAGGTATTCGTATTTACGATGCCTGCAAAGGACATTGAGATACATGCAACGTTCATGACATACAACGATCTGTTCGGCGGAGGCATCACCTGGGATTTCAACCCCAACAAGTGGGGCGGTGCCAATTCTACGATACTTAAGTTCGATGAATCGGGCGATAAGACAAAGATAAGTGTATACAGCAAGAAGACTAACCAGCAGATCGGTGCATGGAGCCTTGTCTTTGCATCAAGCGATGAGAAAGTATCATCTGTAGATAAATACGGTGTGATCACGGCCTTAAAGAAGGGCAGTGCGACCGTTTCGCTGGACAACAGGATAGGAAACAGGATCGCCATTGCCGTATATGTCAAAGAGAGCAAAAAAGCGGCTGAGATCTCATTTGAAGATTATTTTGACAGAGTAAACAATGAAGAAGAGGATGAGATATATGTCGAGGATGCCAGCGTCCTCGCACCTGACGATCCTGATAATGACACGGGATTTTATGTTATCGAATTCGATGTGGACGCGATAGCCCAGAAGGACCACAAGTTCAGTCCGGTATTTGATGCGTATGCAGCGGATGATGCAGGTGACCCGGATTACGACCAGAGCCTTCTGGTATATTCAAACTGGTTACCTTCAGACAAGTCGATCGCTGTTGCGGCAAATGACTATACCGGCCTCAATACCAACCTTATCACTGTCAAGAAGGGGCAGTACGGAGACTGCTTTTTCGAGATCAAGATCGTCAACGATGACCAGACCGTTGTACGCGGCGGCTTTATCGTCAGGGTAAGGGATGCTTCGCCCAGGATGAAGAAGAAGATCGTGACTGTAAACACCCAGCAGGGTGGCGGCACGGAGCTTAAGTGCGTTCCGGTATACGGTTTCGATATCGATGAGACAGCACAGCTGACGGTATGCTTCAGAACAACTCCGAACGGTGTTCCCACATACACACCTTCCGGAGACTTTACAGCCCATGTCGAAAGAGTCAGATATGAGGATGAGGAGACCGGCGATGTCTGGTATGAGAAGATCATCAAACTTTCGGTCAAGAGGGATGACAAGAGATTCGCTAAGGGCAAGAAGACGACGTTCAGCGGCACTTCGATGCTGTATGTGTGCGGCAAGCAGAGGCGTGAGGGCCAGGAACCTGTCGATTTCCATATGCCCATAAACCAGGTCGTAGTCATAAATGAGGAGCCCGCTATCAAGCTTTCCTATGTCGGGAACATAAACCTGCTCTACAACAGGGACTATGAGTATAACGATACGAACTGTGTAAAGGTATACATGAACATTGCCAATGCACCCGACCTTACGATAGAGGATGTTCAGCTCATAACAAAAGAAAACTATGTGGCAAACGATTACAGCGGACCTGTTCCTGCCGGAGATGAGTTCAGCGAAAACTTCATGTGGGACGGTACGTGCATAAAGAACGCTCAGGGATATGACCTTGGATTTGTCCTTCGTGTCAATGATACGGAAGATCATCCGATAGATGATGATACAATGTTCGAGTATGATTACAAGACGGGCAACCTGGTCAATTCGGGAGTCGTTATGATCAAGCTTGCCGGATATGAGAAAACGGTCAATTCGTTTATTACGGTACCGTGCTCGTATACGTTCCCGAATTACAGTCTTTCGACGACAAGGGTTAACACCAGCAAGTATTTCATTAACCCGTATTATTATGTTTCGGTAGTCAATAACGGTGTATCGCCCAAGAGGACGGTTGAGCTTTATGAGACAGATCCGGATGATCCTGAGACTCCCGGAGATCCGCTCTGGACAGCAGAGAATGACTATACGGGCACTCTGGGGACAAGGCCTGGGGATTTCTTCAACGATCCACAGGTGCCGGATGATGACGAGGAGATCCGTAAAGAAGCAAAAGATGCAAAAGGAAACAAGATCAAGGATCCCGTGACCGGCAAGCAGATATATAATGATTATATGATGCTTTCCGCAAACGGTTATCCCACGAACGGCAAAGAGCGTATCGCGTTTAAGATGAACTGGTGGCGCAGGGCCAAGATGCTCGACTTTGCCATGACCGAGGTCAAGAGCAAGGCAAATGCATCTGCAACTCCTGCCCAGGCGAAGCTTAACAAACAGGCACCTGAGCAGGTTGCAAGGATCCCTCTTAAATGCAGCTTAAATGATGCTGAGTTTGTGGGCATTGATGAGGTTACATACAAGGGAGCGGCCAAGTGGGCAGAGGAAGCGGAAAAGATCGGCATCGACTTTGCAGAAAAAGATGATGACGCCAACCTTCCCGCTGCCATTACGGCAACACTCGGAGGAGATGACGATATCAGGAAGGGCACATATGCGTTCACTGCAAAAGTCCTGCTCAAGTTTGGGGATAATGAGCTCGATGTCGATGAGTGCCCGACGGTCAGGTTCTCGGTTAATGTTACCGATACACCGACAAAGATCGTCTTGAAGAAGAGCACGTTCTCACTTAATACCCGTTACTCGGGATACGGTGAACTTGCCGAGTGTCCCATCGTGGTTAACGGGCTCGGACAGGGCGTCGGATATGAGATAGATGAAGATGCGCTTGATGATATTTACATCGAAGCAATTGCAAAGAATTATCCGACCAACTTTACCGGTGATGTGGTGGAATATGATAAGACGACCAAGACGTACTCCAAGGTCAATGATGGAAACTGGCGCGGAAGGTTCGAATTCGGCGTCAAGGAAGATGACAATGGCAGGAACACGATCTTAACGCTCACGTTGAACACCCATATCAACCCCGGGACGTTCAGCTATAGTTACTATGCGTATGATGTCCCTGTGAAGACTGATGACGGAGACGAGCTTCTCTTCCAGCGCGTCAGGTTTACGCTTCAGGGACATGATAAGGATGTGAACATAAGCGTTGTGCCGAAGGGATCCTTCAACCAGATCGTAACTGATAAGGTTTTCCCGGTAAGCCCTTCGATCGATATCAAGGTGCCCGGTTATGATATGAGTTATACAGTTAAGATTTCGAATCTGAACGGAACACTTAATGCCGTGAAGTTCGCCGAGACGAACATCAGGACCGGAAAGCCGTATACGAACGATGCGGGAAAGAGATATTCACCACATTTCGATCTTGGTGAGATCGATGAAGATACGGATACCTTCGACGTAACACTTAACCGTGACTACATAATGGGTGATCCGGATGACGGTATTGAACCGCTTGCAGACGGTAGGGCACATACGATATGGATCTATTACCATATCAAGGAGTTTGACGGAAAGGACGGAGCCGCCGTTGAGGATGCCGATGCAAAATGGGAAACGAAACAGGTATCTATAACACCAAGACAGACGCTTCCTCAGCTTAAGCAGATCCTTACAAATGATACGCTGTATGCCGGCGGAAGTGCCGAAAAGAGGATGTTCACCTTAAAGCTCGGCAAGACTACGGCCCAGAATGCAGTATTTGACGAAGCTCCTGATGAGGATGCAACTTATATGGAAATCCTTGGTGACACCGATGTCATTAAGATATATGACAAGGCTGATGAGAAGATCAGAAGGGCATTCAGGGTCATCGATGTTACGCAGGACGATCCTGAAGGAGACCGATACTGGCTCCGGGACAATGACGGAAACTTCGTGCTCGATGCAAATGGCTACAAGATCCCGGCCGGAGCGGTAACGGTATTCCTTGAGAGGCCTTCACTCCTTAAAGAGGGACAGATATATAAAGTTCCGATAGAGATAAGATACAAGGACCAGGCCAAGAATACACAGGGAACGATAATCACTATCCCGGTAATGGTAGTCAAGTAAGCCGGAACGGATGATATAAGGCACCCGCAGAGTCTTAAAGGCTCTGCGGGTTTTCTTTTTGCCATGCCAGTTCGCACTTGATTTTTTGCGGCTTTATCCTATAATATAAATGTTTGTGCAGACTGCACGCTCTTATTTTACATACAGAAGAGAGAGGTATCATAATGGAAAACAAATGGGTGCGAGGCGCCATTCCCGCGCTTCTTCTTCACTGCAGCATAGGTACGGTCTACTGCTGGTCGACTTTTTCCAAAGAGATTGCTGATTATATCGGGGCAACAAAATCAGCAACCGAATGGGCATTTTCGCTTGCGATCTTCTTCCTCGGAATGTCGGCTGCATTCCTCGGCGACGTGGTCGAAAAGAACATCCACCGTTCATCGCTGATCGCAACGGTATGCTTTACCGCCGGAATGATCGGGACCGGATTCGGGATAATGATCAAGTCGCTTCCGGTCATCCTTTTATTCTACGGATGCATAATGGGAATCGGACTCGGAACGGGATATTTGTCACCGGTCAAGACGCTTATGCTCTGGTTCGAGGACAAGAAGGGACTGGCTACCGGACTGGCGGTTGCCGGATTCGGACTGGCAAAGGCTATCGCGAGCCCTATCATGCAGGCGATACTTAACGCATTTGACAACAACCCGGCTCCCATGTTCTTTATCATGGGCGGTGTATACTGCGTGATGATGTTCATCGGACACCTCATCTTAAAGAAGCCTTCGACATGGGTTGAGGCCCATTCGGAGGGCGGCATAAAGGAATTCTTCGCAACACTTGCGAGCAATTTCAAAACGTCATTCGGGAACAAGACATTCATCGGCATATGGCTGATGTTCTATATCAACATCGCTTGCGGCTTAGCGCTCATATCCCAGGAGAAGATGATCTTCAAGTCGGTCGGGCTTTCCGTAGGTGTCTGTGCAACGCTCGCAACCGTGACCGCCATTGCAAATGCGGCAGGACGTCTTGGATTTTCAGCATGGGCAGATACGCTTAAGGACAGGAACACGATCTACAAGCTGATCTTCATTCTTTCGATCGCATTCACGGGTCTTGTCATCGTGACGCAGGGTATCGTGAACGGAGCGGGAAGCATGCCCCTTGCAATACTTTGCGTGGCGCTTCTCATCATGGTAAATGCGGGATACGGCGGAGGATTTTCGAACGTGCCGACGCTGCTCTCCGACCACTTCGGAATGGGCAAGATATCTTCAGTGCACGGAATGTGCCTCAGCGCCTGGGCCATTGCCGGACTTACCGGCAACCAGATGGCATCCGCTATCGTCAACCGTGTCGGTGAGTTTGAGGAGATAACGCTTTCCAATGGGGATGTTGCTTCGGTCAATCCGGTTGGATACCAGACAGTGCTTTACGTGACCGGCGCCCTTTATGTGGTCGCACTCATAATAAGCTGTGTGATGGTACCGAAACTCAACAACAAAGCGAAGAAATGATACATCATTCCCCGCCTTCTGAGGCGGGGATTTTTCTGTGGTTTTGGAGGGGGATTTTTGGTATAATATTTGTTTGAGTAATCGGCCTAGTGAGTGCTCGGTCGATAGATCAGCCGACAAAAACAAATCTGTATATAAATACAAAAAAAGAAAGGCAGTCCCATGAAGAAGAGAGATGACGTGAACAAGATACTGATCATCGGAAGCGGTCCGATAATAATCGGCCAGGCGTGCGAATTCGACTATTCCGGAACTCAGGCGTGCAAGGCGCTCAAAAAACTCGGATATGAGATAGTGCTCGTCAATTCGAACCCCGCGACCATAATGACGGACCCGGCGACCGCAGATGTGACGTATATCGAGCCCCTCAATGCAAAGAGGCTTGAGCAGATCATAGAAAAGGAGCGCCCGGACGGACTGCTCCCGAACCTCGGAGGCCAGACAGGGCTTAACCTGTGCTCCGAGCTTTACAAAAAGGGTGTGCTCGACAAGTACGGGGTAAAAGTCATCGGCGTCCGTCCCGAAGCCATTGAGAGGGGCGAGGATCGCATAGAGTTCAAGAACCTCATGAAAAGCCTCGGCATTGAGATGGCAAGGTCTGAGGTTGCATATTCGGTCGATGATGCACTTTCCATCGCTGACAGGCTCGGATATCCCGTCGTCCTTCGTCCCGCCTACACGATGGGCGGCGCAGGCGGAGGCCTCGTATATAACGTCGAGGAATTAAAGACCGTGTGCGAAAGGGGACTGCAGGCCTCGCTCGTGGGACAGGTCCTCGTTGAGGAGTCGGTGCTCGGATGGGAAGAGCTCGAGCTCGAGGTCGTCAGGGATTCGACGGGCAAGATGATCACGGTCTGCTTCATAGAGAACATAGATCCGCTCGGCGTGCATACCGGAGACAGCTTCTGCTCGGCACCGATGCTCACGATCCCCGAGGATGTGCAGGCGGAGCTACAGAGACAGGCTTACAAGATAGTTGATGCCATAGAGGTCATAGGCGGCACTAACGTCCAGTTCGCCAGAAATACGGATGACGGCAGGATAATAGTCATCGAGATCAATCCGAGGACATCACGTTCTTCGGCGCTCGCATCAAAGGCTACGGGATTCCCGATAGCACTCGTATCGGCGATGCTTGCGGCAGGCCTCGACCTTTGCGACATACCGTGCGGAAAATACGGAACGCTCGACAAATATGTTCCCGACGGAGACTATGTCGTCATCAAGTTTGCAAGATGGGCGTTTGAGAAGTTCAAGGGAGCCCAGGACAAGCTCGGCACACAGATGCGTGCGGTCGGCGAGGTAATGTCGATCGGAAAGACATACAAGGAGGCGTTCCAGAAAGCCATCCGTTCGCTCGAGACGGGAAGGTACGGACTCGGCGGTGCAAGGAACTTCGGAGACCTTCCGGTAAAGGAGCTTCTTGACATGCTTCACACGCCGTCAAGCGAGAGGCAGTTCATACTGTACGAGGCGATCAGGAAGGGAGCCGACCTTAAAGAACTTTATGCGATCACCAAGATCAAGCCTTATTTCCTTGAGCAGATGAAGGAACTCGTTGAGGAGGAAGAGGCCATAAAAGGCTATAAGGGATCCGTTCCTCCGACGGATGTTCTCGAACAGGCCAAGAAGGACGGATTTTCCGACAGGTATCTTGCAGGGCTCCTCGACGTTTCCGAAGAAGAGATAAGGAATGCAAGGATAGGAGCCGGAATAGTCGAGGGATGGGAAGGAGTCCATGTCAGCGGCACGCAGGACAGCGCTTACTATTACAGTTCATACAACATAAAAGACGAGTCGCCTTCGAGCGATAACCGCAAGATCATGATACTCGGCGGAGGCCCGAACAGGATAGGCCAGGGAATAGAATTTGACTACTGCTGCGTACATGCGGCAATGGCACTTAAGAAGCTCGGCTTCGAGACTATCATCGTCAACTGCAATCCCGAGACGGTATCAACCGATTACGATACGTCGGACAAGCTTTATTTTGAACCTCTGACTCTTGAGGATGTCCTGGCGATACATGAGAAGGAAAAGCCTCTCGGCGTCATCGCACAGTTCGGCGGGCAGACCCCGCTCAATCTTGCGGCTGACCTTAAGAAGAACGGAGTAAACATACTCGGCACGACTCCCGAGACTATAGACATGGCGGAGGACCGCGACCTCTTCAGGGCCATGATGGACAAGCTCGGAATACCGATGCCCGAATCGGGAATGGCCGTAACGGTCGATGATGCGCTCTCTATCGCCAAGAAGATCGGATATCCGCTCATGGTGCGTCCTTCATATGTCCTCGGCGGACGCGGGATGGAAGTCGTTCATGACGACGAGCACATGAAGGTATATATGGCGGCGGCAGTAGGTGTCACACCGGACCGTCCGATACTCATAGACAGGTTCTTAAACAATGCGCTCGAGTGCGAGGCAGATGCGATCTCAGACGGTGAGAACGTTTTCGTGCCCGCCGTCATGGAGCACATCGAGCTTGCGGGCATACATTCGGGCGACAGCGCATGTGTTCTTCCTTCGAAGAACATATCCGAAAAGAATGTCGAGATCATAAAGGACTACACACGCAGGATCGCCAAGGAGATGAACGTCAAGGGCCTTATGAACATGCAGTATGCCATAGAGGCCGACACGGTATATGTCCTTGAGGCGAACCCGAGGGCATCGCGTACGGTTCCGCTCGTATCGAAGGTATGCAACATCGGCATGGTTCCCATCGCGACAGATATAATCACGATGCCGATAACAGGAAGGCCTTCGCCTGTACCGGAGCTGCGTGAAAAGAAATACGCGCACTGCGGCGTCAAGGAGGCGGTGTTCCCGTTCAATATGTTCCAGGAAGTCGATCCGCTGCTCGGACCCGAGATGCGCTCAACGGGCGAAGTGCTCGGAATGGCGAGCAACTTCGGCGAGGCGTTCTTTAAGGCAGAGGAAGCGACGCAGACCGCACTTCCGCTTGAAGGAAGCGTTCTGATCTCGGTAAGCGACCGTGACAAGCCTGAGCTACTCGACGTGGCGGAAGGCTTCAACGAGTGCGGCTTTAACATAATCGCAACCGGAGGCACGTATGACATGATCGTCGGCGCCGGAATACCTGCCACAAAGATATTCAAGCTCCAGCAGGGCAGGCCGAACGTGCTTGACGTCATCACCAACAGGGAAGTATCCATCGTCATAAACACGCCAGATGACAAGAAGGGCGCCATGGACGACTCCTACATCAGGAAGGGCGTCATCAAGGCGGGGATACCTTATGTGACGACAATGGCTGCCGCAAAGGCAAGCCTTGAGGGCATAAAGGCGAGCAAAAACAGCAAGAGCGGCGTAAAATCACTTCAGGAATACCATTCCGAGATAAGATGATAAGTGCCGTCTGAATAATTAAATAACCAAGGAGATATGAAATGCTTGATATAAAATTCCTCCGGGAAAATCCGGATATCGTAAAACAGAACATCAGAAACAAGTTCCAGGATGAGAAGATCCCGATGGTCGACAAGGTCATCGAGCTTGACGAGATGCGCCGCTCAATGCAGCAGGAGGCGGATGACCTTCGGAACAGGAAGAACGTCCTGTCGAAGCAGATCGGCGCGCTCATGAAGGAAGGCAAAAAGGAAGAGGCCGAGGCCGCAAAGGCAGAGGTCGCAAAGGATGCCGAGAGGCTTGCGGAACTTGAGGGAGTTGAGGGACCGGTCAGCGAGCAGATCCAGAAGATCATGTACACGATCCCGAACATCATCGATCCGAGTGTCCCTATCGGAAAGGATGACAGCGAGAACGTTGAGGTTGAAAAGTTCGGTGAGCCCGTGGTTCCCGATTTTGAGATACCTTACCATACACAGATAATGGAAAGCTTTGACGGAATAGACCTTGACGCCGCAGGAAGGGTAGCCGGCAACGGATTCTACTATCTCATGGGCGACATCGCAAGGCTTCATTCATCGGTGATAAGCTACGCGAGGGATTTTATGATAGACAGAGGGTTCACGTACTGTGTTCCTCCGTTCATGATCAGAAGCAACGTCGTTACCGGCGTCATGAGCTTCGCCGAGATGGACGCCATGATGTACAAGATAGAAGGTGAGGACCTGTACCTCATCGGCACGAGCGAACACTCCATGATCGGCAAGTTCATCGACCAGATAGTCGATGAGGAAACGCTTCCGAGAACTCTTACGAGCTACAGCCCCTGCTTCAGGAAGGAAAAGGGTGCGCACGGCATCGAGGAGAGGGGCGTATACCGTATCCACCAGTTTGAAAAGCAGGAGATGATCGTTGTCTGCAAGCCCGAGGACAGCCCGATGTGGTTTAATAAGCTCTGGCAGAACACGGTCGACCTTTTCCGTTCGCTCGACATTCCCGTCCGCACTATCGAGTGCTGCTCGGGTGACCTCGCGGACCTTAAGGTCAAATCATATGATGTCGAGGCATGGTCGCCGAGACAGAAGAAATATTTCGAAGTCGGAAGCTGCTCCAACCTCGGAGATGCCCAGGCCAGAAGGCTCAAGATCAGGGTCAACGGAAAGGACGGCAGGTATTTTGCACACACGCTCAACAACACCGTTGTAGCTCCGCCCCGCATGCTGATCGCCTTCCTTGAGAACAACTTAAATGCCGACGGAAGCGTGAACATCCCGAAGGTCCTGCAGCCCTACATGGGCGGCACCGAAAAGCTCATCCCCCAAAAATGACCCCCCGGGGCCTGTCAGCGGTCCATTTTCACGGAACGCACAAACCCCGCTCCGCCCGCTAAAGGAGACAATGATGGAAGGACATGAAAGAAGACTGGCGGTTCTTATAGACGCCGAGAACATATCAATCAAATACGTGAAAGTCATCCTTGACGAGATAAGCAACTACGGGATAGCCACTTACAAGCGCGCATACGGCGACTGGACCAATCCGGTGCTGAAAGGCTGGAAGGATGAGGTCTTAAAAAACTCGATCACGCCGATGCAGTCATACAGCTACACGCAGGGCAAGAATTCGACCGATTCCGCGATGATAATCGATGCCATGGACATACTGTATTCAGGCAAGGTTGACGGGTTCTGCATTGTCAGCTCGGACAGTGATTTTACGCGCCTCGCGTCAAGACTGCGCGAAGCCGGCATGCTCGTCGTCGGAATGGGCGAAAAGAAGACCGTAGAGGCATTCCGCACGAGCTGCACCACCTTCAAATATCTTGAGGTATTAGCATCCGAGGACGAGAGCCAGTCGGATATCTCACGTGAGGATGTCGAGGACACGATCCTCAAGATCCTTATCGATAATGAGGCAAACGACAGGGAGACGACGGTCGGCGAGCTTGGCAACAAGCTTTCCAACAGGCACGCCGATTTTGACGTCAGGAACTACGGATATTCGAAACTCTCGAAGTTCCTTGAGAGCATCAAGGGCCTGACGCTTACGCCCCATGGCAATTCGATCACCGTCACCCGCAAGGAGAGCGAGGTTCCGCGTGAGGAGATCGAAAAGCTCGTCATGGCAGCAGTTAAGAAATCCGGGAAAAAATCAATGAGCCTTCCGGAACTGAAACAGAAGATAGAGAAAAAATATCCGCTCTTCAAGACGAGCGATTACCAGTACAGCAGGTTCTCGCAGTTCATCAAGGACATGGACGGTGTAACGGTGAGGAACAACAGGGTCAGCCTGAAAGGATAGCCGATAATGAACATTGCATTTCTCGGAGCCGGCGGGATCGCCGGCGTCATGGCAACCACACTGCAGCCCCTCAAGGACGTGACCTGTTATGCCGTTGCAGCAAGGTCTGCAGACCGTGCGCAGGTTTTTGCGGACAAGTACGGTTTTGCCAAGGCATACGGATCATATACCGACATGCTCGAGGATCCAGGTGTTGAGCTTGTTTATATCGCAACGCCCCATTCGCACCACTATGAGCACATAAGGCTCTGCCTCAACCATGGAAAACATGTCCTGTGCGAAAAGGCATTCACCGCGAATGCCAAACAGGCGGAAGAGGTGCTCCGGCTTGCGGAGTCAAAGGGACTGCTGCTGACTGAGGCAATGTGGATACGCTACATGCCGATGGCATCCAAGATCCGGGAAGTCGTGAATTCCGGAGTGATAGGGCGCCCGACGTCCCTGTCCGCCAATCTCGGATATCCGCTCGAACACAGGGAGAGGCTTGTCAGCCCCGCACTGTGCGGAGGCGCGCTGCTTGACCTAGGGGTTTATGTGCTGAACTTTGCCGCGATGGTATTCGGAAACGACATCGAGAGCATTTCCGCCAACTGTGTCAGGTACCATACCGGCGTTGATGCACAGGAGACGATCATGCTCGCATACCCTGACGGCAGGATGGCCACACTCTATGCGACCATGCTCGCACAGACAGACAGACGCGGCATGATAAACGGAACGAACGGATATATCGAGATAGACAACATCAATAATTTCGAGGCGATGCGCGTTTACAATCTTGAGCGCAGGGTCGTTGCCGAATATGCGGCCCCCACTCAGGTTACGGGATATGAATATGAGGTCCAGTCGGCCATGAAGGCGATCAGGGAAGGACAGATAGAGTGCCAGGAGATGACACATTACGATACGCTCCTCATGATGCAGCTCATGGACACCATAAGGTCTGCGTGGAACTTCAAGTTCCCGTACGAGGTGGAAAGGGTCGATTCCGATCCCGAAGAGGACCCCGTGGTCACCGCAAGGAAGGCAGCCGAGGCTAAGCGTGCCGAGGAGGAAATGAAGGCCGCAGAGGAAGCGATGAAGGCGACCGAGGAAGCCAAGAAGCGCGCGGAGGAGAAGAAGGCCTCGGAAGACGCCGCGAAGGAAGAAGCCCAGAAGGTGCTCGAGACCCCCACGGATCCTGACGATTTCGAGGAAGAGGCCGAATAATGGCAGAAAATATGGGAAAATCACTTGACATGTGCGCCCAATACGCATAAAATGTACGAAGTGTCTCACATAAAGTCCTAAATTATCATGAATAGGAGGTGAAATCGTGGCAAACATTAAATCTGCAAAGAAGAGAATCCTTGTTATCAACACCAGGACCGAGCGCAACAAAGCGATCAGATCCAAGGTTAAGACATATGTTAAAAAGGTATACCAGAATATCGAATCAGGCGATAAGAATGCTGCCGGCGAAGCTCTCCGTGAAGCTACGAGAGAACTCAGCAAGGCCTGCTCAAAGGGTGTCTACCATAAGAACACGGTATCAAGAAAGATCTCCCGTATGGCAGCCGCTGTCAACAAGATGGCCTGACATGAACTGATACGATCTTCAGAAGATACTCATACCGTCATATGAGTATCTTTTTTTATGTTCCCGTATGAGATATAATTAATGCAGACAGGAGGGGCCCATCGAAGATGGGAAGAACCTGCCTGCACCGATCGGCCCCATCCGACGAAGTCGGATTTAAATGGCCGATCGTCCGAATTAATGCAGACAGGAGGGGCCGGTATATATCCACATGGACCGCGAACACATTAGAAATTTCTGTATCATCGCGCATATAGATCATGGAAAATCAACGCTTGCCGACCGGATAATCGAGAAGACCGGCCTGCTCACCCAGAGGGAGATGCAGGAGCAGGTGCTCGACAACATGGACCTTGAACGTGAGAGAGGGATCACGATCAAGTCCCAGGCGGTAAGGACGGTGTACAAGGCAAAGAATGGAGAGGAATACGTATTCAACCTTATCGATACGCCGGGCCATGTTGATTTTAACTATGAGGTATCAAGGTCACTCGCTGCATGCGACGGGGCCATTCTTGTGGTTGACGCGGCACAGGGCATCGAGGCGCAGACGCTTGCGAACGTATACTTAGCGCTTGACCACGATCTTGACGTTTTCCCCGTCATCAATAAAATAGACCTGCCTTCGGCCGAGCCCGACAGGGTGATCAACGAGATCGAAGATGTCATCGGCATCGAGGCGATGGATGCGCCGAAGATCTCTGCCAAGATGGGGATCGGCATAGAGGACGTCCTCGAGGCCGTGGTCGCAAAGATCCCGCCGCCATCCGGCGACGAAGATAAACCGCTCAAGGCACTCATATTCGATTCGATATACGACCCTTACAAGGGCGTCATCGTGTTCTTCAGGATGATGGACGGAAGGGTGAAGCGCGGAACAAAGGTGCGCATGATGGCGACACAGGCCGTTGCCGAGGTCGTGGAAGTAGGGACTTTCGGCGCAGGCCAGTTCATACCGTGCGAGGAGCTTACGGCCGGGATGGTCGGGTACCTGACCGCTTCCATCAAGAACGTAAGGGACACGATGGTGGGCGATACGATAACCGATGACGACAGGCCGTGCAGCGAGGCGCTTCCGGGCTACAAGAAGGTCCAGTCAATGGTGTTCTGCGGAGTTTATCCCGCGGACGGCGCAAAGTATCCGGACCTCAGGGATGCGCTCGAAAAGCTTCAGCTGAACGATGCTTCGCTCAACTATGAGCCCGAGACGAGCGTGGCCCTCGGATTCGGCTTCAGGTGCGGATTCCTCGGACTTCTGCATCTCGAGATAATACAGGAGAGGCTTGAGAGGGAATACAACCTCGATCTTGTGACGACCGCGCCGAGCGTCGTCTACAAGGTATTTAAGACGGACGGGACATCGTTTGACCTCACGAACCCGACAAACCTTCCGGACCCTTCAGAAATAGAGCATATGGAAGAGCCAATCGTGTCTGCGGAGATAATGGTCACGAAGGATTTTGTCGGACCGATCATGGACCTGTGCCAGACGCGCCGCGGAAGGTACATATCCATGGAATACATCGAGGAGACGCGTGCCCTGTTAAAGTATGAGCTTCCGCTCAATGAGATCATATATGATTTCTTTGATGCGTTAAAATCACGCTCAAAGGGCTACGCCTCATTCGACTATGAACTGAAGGGATATGAGCAGTCAAAGCTCGTCAAGCTCGACATACTCGTAAACCGCGAGGAGGTCGACGCGCTTTCATTCATCGTGCATGCCGACAGCGCCTATGACAGGGGCAGGAGGATGTGCGAGAAGCTGAAGGATGAGATACCGAGGCATCTGTTCGAGATCCCGATACAGGCAGCGGTCGGCGGCAGGGTCATCGCCAGGGAGACCGTGAAGGCAATGCGCAAGGATGTGCTCGCAAAGTGTTACGGCGGCGACATCACGCGTAAGAAGAAACTGCTTGAGAAGCAGAAGGAAGGCAAGAAGAGGATGCGCCAGATCGGAAACGTCGAGATACCTCAGAAGGCCTTCATGAGCGTTCTCAAACTTGAAGAAGACTGAAGAAACTGACATGGAAATATACATTCATATACCGTTCTGTGAGAAAAAATGCAATTACTGTGATTTTCTGTCCGGACCCGCGGATCCGAAGGTGCGCCAGCTGTATGTAAATGCGCTCGTAAATGAGATCAGGGAGCGTGCCGCGAAGATCGGGAGAGGAGAGAAAGTCACCACCATATACTTTGGAGGCGGTACTCCGAGCATTCTCGAGACCGAGCAGACGGGCGCCATCCTTGCGACGCTGTTTGAAGAATTTGATGTTACAGATGATGCCGAGATAACGATAGAAGTCAATCCGAAAAGTGCGGGTGGAAAGCTTCAGTTCCTGCGAGGGGTCGGATTCAACAGGGTTTCGATCGGGATGCAGTCGGCCCATGCCGAAGAGCTTGAGCTGCTAGGGCGGATACATACCCACGATGATTTCCTCAAGTGCTTCTGGGGCGCAAGGGAAGCCGGATTCAATAACATCAGCGTGGACATAATGACTGCGATACCGGGGCAGACCGAAGAGATGCTCGCCGAAACGGTAAACACCGTCCTGCGACTGTCGCCCGAACACATAAGCGCATACAGCCTGATGATAGAGAAAGGTACGCCGTTCTATGAAAGGTTCGGAGAAACCGAAGGGCCGGTCGTGGGAGAAGAGACTGAGCGCAGGCTCTACTGGATGACGGTCGATATGCTAAAATCACACGGCTACAGGCATTACGAGATATCAAACTTTGCGAAGCCGGATTTTGAAAGCCGCCATAATATGGGCTACTGGAAGAGGGAGCATTATCTCGGAATGGGGCTCGGTGCGAGCTCATGCATGCCTGAGGACGGCGCGGAGGTAAGAAGCCGCAACACCACGAGCATAGAAGCGTACCTGAAGGACCCGCTCGCCCGCGAGGAGAGCAGCATCCTCACAAGGGATGAGATGATAGAGGAGACCGTGTATCTGGGCCTTAGGATGATGGACGGAGTCGACACGGATGATTTTCAGAAAAAGTTCGGGGTTACGCTGCGAAGCCTTTACGGCGACACGATAGATGACCTGTCTGCGCAGGGCTTGGTATATGAAGGGAGTAGCAGCCTGTCGCTCACGGATATGGGGATCGACTACGGCAATCACGTTTTCGCGCAGTTCCTTAGATAGGCGCAGAAACTGCCATAGGGGTCCTGGGAGTATGTTTCCGGCACTTTGCCGAAGCTTGGCCGGAAGCGGATAAGGGATATAAGATGGATATCAGGAAACTGAGGATTTCGGAGATATATTACATACTCATCGCGCTGGGATATGTTTCGACGCTTTTCATATACGGGATGCGTCCGGGCATTTTCGGCGCTTTTCTTATGGTGCTCGTCATCGCAGAGCTGGCGTTTAGCAGAAGGCTTAAGCTCGGCAGGGCGGACATCATCTTTGCCGCATACTTTGCGTATCAGATACTGTCTGTCATATGGCTTACGCTCGGGGGATTTCCCTTTTCGGTATTTGCGGAGGAATTCGCTTCGTCCGCGCTTCCTATGGTATTTTATTTTGCCGGAAAGAGCGCAGGCAGCAGGCGGAAGATATGGTACAGGAATTACATTATCGCGGTGCTTGCCATCGGCATAATCGGCGTCATCTTTTATGCGCTCGCTCCGCAGTTCTACTGTGACTGGGCATACAGGTGGAGTTACATTTCAAAAGCCGATGCCGCGACCGCACGTGTGCGCATGCATTCGGTGGTGGGCAGCACATGCCTTTCCTATCTGTCGGTTGCGGGCATGCTTGCCGGGGCGTTCTTCCTCGGCGAAGCAGAGCGTTCGGGAGCCAAAGCGGATCATTCGGGAGCCAAAGCAGATCGTTCGGGAGCAGATACGGAAGGATCGGAAAAGGGATCATCCAAGAGGAAGAACATCATATTCTCGGTCTCCTCGATGGTGCTCTGTTTTGTGTTCGCCGTCATGGCCAACCAGAGGAGCGGACTGGTCGTCGCGGCGCTCGTCATCATATATGTCAATTATCTTCTTTTCTTCCGGCTTGACCTCATACCGAGAAAATTCTTCGCCTATGAAGTCATTGCGATCGCCGCTGTGTTCGCGGCCATATGCTTCGCAAGGTTCGGAGTCATCCTGAAATTCTGGTGGCGGATAGAATCGCTTCCGACCGCCATTTCCCAGCGGAGCGAGCAGTGGGTGGCGGCAGTCAACAACATGTACAGCTCATGGATCGGCAACGGGCTCGGAGCGAACGGGCACAAGGCAATAGGCATAGAAGACGCGCATGTCATCGCGGACGGCGGGCTGGTAAAGCTGTACTGCGAGAACGGAGTGATAGGATTTTCGATGTTCGTGTATCTTCTGGTGCTCGCATTTGGGAATGCGGGAAGAAATATAAAGGACCACTTTGCGGAAGCCGGTATCATGGCGGCGGCCCTGCTTCAGTCGATAGGATCGAACATCCTCGCGTTCCAGCTGTGTGCGCCGGTGTTCTGGTTCGCA